>JAENWC010000248.1 GCA_016650235.1 Terriglobia bacterium | reverse complement strand
GACCTTGCCGAGCTGGACACGGCAGTTCACGACGGAATGGCACGTGTTCGCAAGTCAGGCGATCTGGCGTATTCCTTCCTGCGGCACACAGGTCATTCATTTTGAACTACTTGTCACTGTATTATGCGAGATTCTATAATAACGTGCCGGGACTATCTCGACCAATTGTTCCAACTGGCGCGACTCCGAGGAGGGCTGGTTTTTCTCCGGGGTGTGGTGAGGCTCGGTGAGGAGCCGAAGGAGACTGAGACGAAACTCGAGTTCACCTTTCAGGGCATCGTTGTCGGTGGTCATGAGTGGTTCCAAAAACCCTAGTACAGTTCATAGATCGGAAATCGCAGCCAATTTCTTTACTGCTAATTCGTTGTGGCGCTAGAAACTGACGTGAGGCAGCAGGCAACAGGATGGCTCAAGGATCTCGGTTGGGTGGGTCTAAAGAGAGGGGAAGATTGGAGATGGTTGAGTTTGGATAGAGTCGAAGGGGTCAGAGAGAGGAGCAACCCTGTGTCCTTGAGCCTTCCTGTTTTGCATCACGCCGGTTGTAGTGCAAATGGCGTGCCAATGCTCCTGGACAAAGCTAATATTACCTGAAAACAGCAAGATGGGCACTCCCCACGCTAGGTACAGGACGCCCTGCGCGTTTCAATGTGGGCGCGTGCTGCCGGATTGGAAACCGAATCGGGCCGTAGACGCCTATATGTAGGCGATCACGTCGATCTCGACCAATGAATTCCCGGGAATACCTCCAGCGGCGGCGATGGTGGTGCGGACCGGCGGCTCTTCGCCGAATCGTCCACGAAACATCTCATTCATCCCCTGGTAGTCCTTGAGGTCATTGAGATATACGTTGCACTTGAGAACCTTCTGCATCGAGGATCCCGCGTTGACCAGTTCCTTCTCCACCTCATCGAGCACATGTTTCGTATGCGCTTTGATGTCTCCTTCAAAGTGCGCCCCCTTGCCGGCGATGAACAGAAGATTGCCGTAGGAGACCGCGCCGTTAAATAATGGCGTGCTCTTGGGCTTCCCGGCCGCTTTGTAGTGGACTTTCTTGGCCGCTCCCGATTGCGCGGAGGCAACTTGGGAAGCGGCGGCGCCGCCGATGGCGGCCTTGAGTACGCTTCGTCTGGAATTGTTGGGTGTGCTCATGATTGATTCTCCTATATTAGTCGCCGATAACGGCGCCTGCTTGGTCTGGTGATGGGACAAAAATGGTTTCCGGGGCCTGTATCCGCATGGGTTGCTTCTTCCAATACGTCAGCGACCGCCAGCACCACTCCAGCGGGCCGAATCGAAAATGGCGCAACCAGATGGGGCTCACGGTCAGGTTAAACATCCACACTCCCAGAACAACGAAGTAAAGTTGGTAGCGATGCAGTTTGCCGAACATGCCCAGGCCATGGCCATAGAAGAAGAGACTGCAAATAATGGAGTGAGAGATGTAGTTGCTGAAGGCGGATTGCCCCACCGCCGCCAAGCGCCTGGTCAGGAAGCCGAGCACTCCGGCTTTGCAAACGATCATCACGATGGCGAGATAGCCGAGCGCCACCGTCGCGCGGCCGATTTGATAGGAACTGGTGGCGAAAGGCATAAAAAGCGGGTCGTAGCCTGATTGCATCACCATCCAGGTGGAGACGGCGTTCACCGGAAGGCCGATTCCGAGGCCGATCCCGGCCAGCCGGACGTAAAAGCGCATGGGCTTGGCTGCCGAGAGCACGTCGAGCTTCATCAGCGCCATCCCGATGAGCATCATTGCGTACAGATCAAACATCACTGGAGAGTAGTACGGCATCCCGTGCCATTGCAGTACGGTCCTGGCGCGCCGTTTGGCTGCGGCCAAGTAGCTGCCGCGATAGTGGCCGACCTCCTTGTCGAGCTGCTCCTTTGTTGGACTCGTTTCCTTCAGGAAGTCTTTCCATTTTTTCTGCGCATCTTCTTGCTCCGTTGTGAGCTTCAGACCTTGCTTCTGCGCGAGATCGGCCTTGAGAGCGTCTTGCTTGGTGGATTGAAGATCATAGCCTTGCCCAATCGACATGCCGGTGAGTAAAACCATCATCACCGCGGCAGTGATCAGCATTGCCTTGGGCTGAAGTTTGCGCAAAGGAAAAAGGAGTAGCCCACAAAGCGCGTAGGGGTAAAGGATGTCACCCCACCAGAAGACGTACGCATGCACCAGGCCGAACAGAAGCAGCCAGAACATGCGGCGGTAGTAAATGTCGGCCACTGCCACGCCTGCCCCGCGCCGTTCCCCACGCGTGGTGAGAACGATGACACCGGCTCCGAAGACCAGCGAGAAGAGCGCGCGCATCTTGCCGTCCCAGGCCACGAACTGTATGAAGTAGATGATGCGGTCCCAGCCATCGGCCCCGCCCCAGATGTTCGGGTTGCCATAGGCAGCCATCGGCAAACCGAACGTAAGGATATTCATCAGAAGAATGCCCAGCAGTGCAAAGCCGCGGAGCACGTCGATGGAATTGATCCGTTCCTCGCCGGAGATGGGTGCCAGTATGGAGTCGCTCATAAGGGTTCAGTCCAGACCGAGTGCGGCCGCCAGGAATTCAGGTTATCATTCCACGTTCTCCAGCGTCCGCGCATCTGTTCCAATTGCGCCTGGTGGGCCGCCTCCCGAGCCAGGTTCCTCTCTTCGAGCCCGTCTTTGTCCAAATCAAACAACTCCTCAAATTGCGGCGTCGTCTTCATGTAGCGCGTGTACTTCCAGCGCTCGGTGCGCACACCCTCCGTGGGAGGGATCCATTCATTCGCGAGTTTGTGTTCGTAGAACCAATCCTTGCGCCAGCCGCGCTTGCCGGCTCCCAGCAATGGATAGAGACTACGGCCCTGCATGCCGGCGGCGGCGGGCAGTCCGGCGGTCTGTAACAGCGTGGGAGCCAAGTCAATATTCAATACCATTTCCTTCCGCCGCACGCCCTGCGCGGAGGCGGGAAAGCGCGGATCGTAAACGACCAACGGAACACGGATGGACTCCTCATGCATGAGCCACTTACCCGCCAGTCCGTGCTCACCCAGATAGAAGCCGTTGTCTCCGTTGAAGACGATGACGGTGTTCTGATCCTGATTCATCTTCTTGAGTTGATCGCGAATGCGGCCCACCACGGTGTCCACTTCCGTGATCAGCCGGTAATAGTTGCGGACCGACTCCTGATACAGCTCCGGCGTGGCAAATCGTACGGCCCAGCGTCTGCGGTTCTCCGAACGCTGCACCTCGAACGGAAGCTGCGAGATATAGCGCGGATGCGCCGTTTTGGGCACGGGGAACTTCACATTCCGGTATAGGCCTTCAGTGGCTGGAGACGGCAGAAACTGCCGTGGATCTTCATCCTGTACATGTCCCGCCTTAAAGCTGATGGAAAGCTGAAAGGGCTTGCCCGTGGGCGCGGTATCCATAAACTCCAGCGCCTGATCGCCCATGATTTCGGTGAGATGTTTTGAGGAGTTGTCCGGGAAGTACTTCCCCTGGCCGGGAAAGCCGCGCCAGTAATTGAATCTGCTCTCGGGCATCCGGTTGCCGACCCCATACTTGCCGATGAAACCCGTGTGGTATCCGGAGGCCTGCATCAGAGCCGGGTAGGTGGCGGCGAGCTGATCCTCCGTGAAGGGCTTGGCGAAATCGTGTATGGAATGCGCGCGTGCATAAAGGCCGGTAAAGATGCTGGCCCGGCTGGTCATGCAGATGGAAGTGGTGACGAAACAGTTGTCGAAGGTGACGCCTTTTTCCGAAAGCCGGTCAATGTGCGGAGTTTGAATCATGCGGTTGCCCATGCAGCCGAGAGCGTCCCAACGATGGTCGTCGGTGAGAAGAAAAATGACGTTGGGCCGCGCGGCCTGGGCCCTGAGTAGTGGGGCGCCAAGGGAAGCGCCAAAGGAAGACGCGAGGAGTTGTCGGCGGCTGAGAGATCCATGGATCATTGGAAACAGTATATCCGTGGTTCGCCGCCGTTGATCTGCGAGCCAGGTTCCATCCATGGGAAGGATATCCACTTCGGAACTGGTGGGTGAAGAAAATCCAAGAGCCTCTTTAACCCATTTCACTGCCGCAACTTCTTGCAACTTCGGTTTACTTCGGTACTTCGCTCCATTCCGGCCATGGCAGCGGCGCACCTTTTTCGTCTCTGCCAGAACCACCCCTTCATTTCGTCTACGGCAACAAACAAGTGGGTCGGCACGCTCGCCCGAAGTCCGGTTGGGAAACTCTGGCATCCGCGCGCTGTGGCCGAGGGCTCCGGGTCCGGGAACGCCGTCTGGGGTCTGTTTCCGGGTAGCCGTAGCGGGAAGCATTTCGAAGCTCTGGTTCCGGCTCGAATTTGCCGCGAGCTTTCGGGGCGCGGATCTGGTATCCTCATCTTGCGCGGCCTCGTGCTGCCCGGCTTAGGACTGACTATGCCTTGCTTCTTCCTAATCGTAATCCTGCTGTTTCCGCGCGTCGCGCTCGCGTTAATGTGGATCTTCTCCACCTACCTGCAGCGCGCATTCCACGGTGGTCTGGTGCTGCCGGTAATCGGATTCATTTTCCTGCCGCTCACCACGATCGTATACGCATGGGAACTCAACAACGGCATGCCGACGGCGGGAATCAATCTTTTGTGGCTGTTGATCGCGGTGATCATTGATCTGGGCGGGCTGGGCGGCGGCGCGCATCGCCAAACGCGGCGCTGAGTCGCGCAGTCACCGGTATCGGTGCCGATGGGCCGCGTCTTTCTTTGTCCCCAAGTCCTGGCAAACGCGGAAACCGTGAAGTTGACGACGGCACCCAATTTCTGTTGCCCCTTCGCACCAGCCAAACGCCGAAGTCCGTTGTGTTCCTTTACGATTCCCGATCGCCCCTTCCGCAGCCCCATCTCCCCAATCCGCCCTGGTTCTCGCGAAGCCGCAAAGACGCAGGGCTCTCAGTTCCAACCAAGCGCGCCTGGAACCAGACAGGCAGGAACGCCCAAGGTTGGGTACACCATAGAAGTGCCTTCGGAGGCCCGTGGATATTGGCCGCGATGCAGGGCCGGAGTTCCTCGACTTCCGCACGTAGGATCGCGTGAGAGCCGCATAAGTCTTGTTGCCTTGCCATGAAACCAAATCATCCCGCCACTCATCCAAGCACTTGGCTGGGGCCAAATGGATAGGGATAGGGCAGATAGGGCATCTCCCGCTGGTGGGCATCTCCCGCTTGACCCCACCCGCGGACCGCCGTAGAATGATAGGTGATTCCGTAGCTTGGACTTGGGTGTTATAAATGAAAGCAAAAGCAGCTCTTGCCGCGAACCTCTCCTGGGCGTTTCTGTTGGCTCTGCCGCTCACCGCCGCCGACAACAAGAAGGTCCCCGCTTCGTCAAATGCCGGCCAGCAACGGGAAACCGTAGCCAAGCCTATGAGCGACAAGGAAAAGCGCAGGCGCGAAGAAAAGCTGCGCAAAGAGCTGGAAACCCCTTTCCGCAAATGGCTCAACGAGGATGTCTCCTACATCATCACCGATGAGGAGCGCACCGCCTTCAAGCGCCTCGCCACCGACGAAGAGCGTGAGCAGTTCATCGAACAGTTCTGGCTCCGCCGCGACCCTACGCCGGACTCCATGGAGAACGAGTTCAAAGAGGAGCACTACCGCCGCATCGCCTATACGAATGAGCGCTTCGCCTCCGGTATCCCCGGCTGGAAAACCGACCGCGGCCGTATCTATATTGCCTATGGCCCACCGGATGAGATCGAATCCCATCCCTCCGGCGGTACCTATGAGCGCCCCATTGAAGAGGGCGGCGGCACCACTTCCACCTATCCTTTTGAGAAGTGGCGCTATCGCTGGATCGAAGGCGTCAACACCGACGTCATTATCGAGTTCGTGGACCCCACCATGACCGGCGAATATCGCATGACCATGGACCCGTCTGAAAAAGACGCCCTGCTCTACGTTCCCAACGCCGGCCTTACGCTCTACGAGCAGATGGGAATGTCCAGCAAGACCGATCGTTTCTCGCGCACCGACGGCACGCGTCTGGGCACCGGTAACCAACCCATGCCCCAGCGCATGAACCAGTTTGAGCGGCTCCAACAGTTCGCCAACTTGCAGAAGCCGCCACCCATCAAGTTCAAGGATCTGGAGGCCGCCGTCACCTCCAGCATTAAATTCAATACGCTTCCCATCAAAGTCCGCGCGGACTTTCTCAAGATGACCACCAACACCATCATGACCAACATTACCGCGCAGATGGAGAAGCGTGACCTGCAGTTCCAGGATAAGGAAGGCATTTCCAGAGGCGTCGTCAACATCTACGGCCGCATCACCTCCATGTCGCGCCGCGTCGTGAACGTGTTTGAAGATGTCGTCACTGTGGAGGTTCCCACCGAACTGCTCCAGGAAGCCATCAAGGGATCCTCCATCTATCAGAAAGGCGTTCCGCTATCCCCGGGCACCTACCGCCTGAACCTCGTCATTAAGGATATTGTCGGCGGCAACATGACCAACTACGAGATGGCTCTCAGCGTGCCCCGCTACGATGAAGAGACCCTCGCCATGAGCAGCCTCATTCTGGCGGATCTCATTGAAAAGGTTCCTACCCGCTCCATTGGCACCGGACAGTTTGTCATCGGCGCCTCCAAAGTCCGCCCGCGTGTCACGGAATCCTTCCGCCAGAACGAGAAAATGGGTATCTACGTACAGTTTTACAACTTTACCCCCGATGAGAAGACCCAAAAGCCAAATGCTACCGTAGAATATGTAGTGACCAAGGTCGGCACCAATGAGAAGATCTTCGAATTTTCCGAGGAAGTGGCCAAGATGGATGGCTCCTCGGCCCAACAGTATACAGTCGAGAAAATTCTCCCCCTTGCTAACCTTGCGCCAGGGGAGTATTCTCTCAAAATGAAGGTGACCGACCGTAGCAACAATTCCGTGCTGACTCCAACGGCCACTTTTAAGGTGATGTAACGGACCCGCTCTTTCGTAAATGGGCGGTTGGAAAACAGGAAGTCCAATGACAGGTTTCCGAATTTCCGCTGCAGTTGGCTTGGCCGCCTCCCTCGCGGCCTTCACGCTCCCGCTGTGCACCCCCCTGCACGCCATCGAGCCCACCCGAATCAGCGGCGCACTCGCCGGCCGCGTCACCGACATCTTTGGCACCCCGCAGATGGGCGCATCGGTTCTCCTCTTCAACCGCTTTGAACGTCTGATGGATCGCGTCCTCACGAATGATCGTGGCGCCTTCCTGTTTGAATCCATAGCGCCTGAGACCTACACGGTTCGTGTCAACCTGGCCAGCTTTGTCCCTGCGCTCAAGAACAATGTCGCCGTCCAGCCCGGCATGCGCAGCTTCCTGGCCATCAATCTCAACAGCGTTCTTTCCACCGTCGAACTCATCTACATGCCGCCAGGCCAGACCCCCATCATGAGCGACGAGTGGAAATGGGTCCTGCGAACGGCCAGCGCCACGCGTCCTGTGCTGCGTATTCTGCCCGGCATCGATATTAGCGATCCCGCCGCGGGCAGGCGCCGCACCTCCGTTTTCTCCGATACCAACGGCGTGCTCAAGATCTCCGCTGGAGAAGGCGGGGCTTTGTCCGCTGCCGGTTCCCAGGCGGATCTCGGCACCGCGTTCGCTCTCGCCACCTCTTTGTTCGGCGCACACCACCTCGAGTTCAGCGGCAATGTCGGCTATGGCTCTAACGCCGGTATTCCCACCGCCGGATTCCGCACCAGCTTTGGCGGCCAGTCCGCCTCAAACGGCCCTCGCGTCAACGTCACCATGCGCCAGATTTATCTGCCCGCGCGAGTCGGTTCCGCGCTCGCCACAGGGTCGGGCAACATCCCCGCGCTCCAAAATATGGCCGTCTCCTTCACCGACCGCCGCCAGTTAGGCGATGACGTCTCGCTTGAGTACGGCTCATCGCTGGAATCGGTTTCGTTCCTCGAACGCCTCAACTACTTCAGTCCCTTTGCCCGCCTCCGCTGGGGCTTGATCGAGAACGGCGCATTGGAATTAGCGTACAGTTCCGGAGCCCCCGCCACTGAACTCCTCAACCCCGGTGAAGTCTCCGGCACAGAACTCAGCCACCAGCTCTCCACCCTCGCCATCTTCCCGCGCGTCTCGCTCCGCGCCGGCCGCGTACAGGTCCAACGCGTCGAAAACTTCGAGATCGGCTACCGCCGCGCCTTTGGAAACCGGACCGTGAGCGCGGGCGTCTATCGCGAGTCCGTCTCCGGCGCAGCCATGATGATGGCCTCACCGGCCGGCTTCTACTCCACCTCGGAACTGCTTCCCGATCTCGCCTCCAACAGCTCCATCTTCAACGCCGGCAAGTTCGACCGCATGGGCTATTCCGCCGCCGTCACTCAGAATCTGGCGGACCACCTGAATGTCGGAGTCGCCTTTGGCTACGGCGGCGCGCTCGCTTCCCGCCTCTCTACCCTGGCCACCAACAATCCTGACGAGTTGCGCTCTTTACTCCACCGCGCACAGCGCCACTCCATCACCGTCCGCGCTACCGGAATTGCTCCCCTCACCGGAACACACTACACCACCAGTTATCAGTTCACCGATTACGACGTCCTCCAGCCCGTGCATCTCTCCCTCACCCATCGCACCACACTCGAACCCGGACTCAACGTAGGCATGCGCCAGCCCATCCCCGGCATTGCCGGACTCTTCACCGGACGCCTCGAGGCAACCGCGGAACTGCGCAACCTGCTCGCGCAAGGCTACCTCCCCATGCACACCGCCGATGGCCGCCGGCTCCTCCTCATCCAATCTCCGCGCGCCGTCCGCGGCGGGCTTAGCTTCATCTTCTAGAGTTCCGAACCCGTTGCTGAGCCGATGTGGCGCACGCACTCCTGCGTGCCGTGTCGAGACTCTTCTCGACACCTCGGCGGGAGTAAACCCTAAGTCGTCACGAGGCGTCGCCAAAAGTGGCGACGCGGCACGCACACCGCGCCCGAGGGTTAGTCCGGCCCCAGCGCAAACGCAACATAACTGCCCCCGGACGCGGCCCCTGACTTCCCTCCTCCCGCCGCGATCACCACATACTGCCGGCCCTTCACCTCATACACCGCCGGTGTTGCATTGCCTCCGGCCGGGAGCAGCGTCTCCCACAACAGCTCCCCGGTCACCTTGTCATAGGCGCGGAACTTGCGGTCATGGTTGGTCGCCCCTATGAACAAAAGCCCCCCAGCCGTCACCACCGGTCCTCCGTAGTTCTCAGACCCGGTGTTCTTCATCCCTTTCGCAACCAGCTCCGGATACTCACCGAATGGGATCTTCCACGCAATCTCGCCCGTATCCAGGTTCACAGCGTTCAAGGTGCCCCAGGGAGGCGTCACCGCCGGATAGCCGTCCGGGTCCAGAAACTTGTTGTAGCCGTCGATGGTGTACTTTTGCGAAATCGGCGACATGTCGCGCGGGCGCGCCGGCAACTGCTCATCCTCACCCGTCAACAAGAGCTTCGAGATGGCTTCCCGCGACCGTGCATCCAGCCCCGAGAATCCCGGCATGCGCCCGGCCCCTCTCCGGATCACCGTCGCAATCTCTTCCGGTTTCCTGCGGCTGCCAATGCCGGCCAGCGAGGGAAACTCGGGCGGCGTCCCGGCCATATCCGGCCGGTGGCAGCCCGCGCAGTGCTCGTTGTACAGATTCCTGCCGGAGGTGGGCCCATCCCGGTGTAAAATCTCCACCAGCCGCAATATCCACGCCATCTCGTTCGCGTTCACGTAGTAGAGCCCGGTCTCGGGATCGTAGGCCTGCCCGCCCCACTCACCTGCGCCGTCAAAGCCGGGGAATACAATGCTTCCCTCGACGCTGGGCGGGGTCCACGGACCGTTGTTGCGCAGCATCCGGAACGCTTCCAGCACCGCCTTGCGCGCTTCCGGCGTACGCGCAGTCAGCATGTCCTCGGTGAGTACTTGTCTTGCTATGGCCGGCGGCTTTACCGGCAACACTTGCGTGGAGGCCAGAGCTTCGCCATCGGCATCCGAGCCTGGCACAGCCTTCTCCTCCATCGGGAACATCGGCTTGCCCGTCTCCCGGTCGAGCACGAAGATGTGCCCGGACTTGGTGCTCTGCGCCACCGCGTCCACCAGCTTTCCGTTCCGGCGCACTTGCACCAGATTCGGCGGCGCCATGAGATCCCTGTCCCACACATCGTGCTTCACAAACTGGAAGTGCCAGACGCGCTCGCCTGTGCCGGCCTTCAATGCCAGCAGGCTGTTGGCAAAAAGGTTGTCCCCCTTCCGGTTGCCTCCAAAGAAATCGAAAGCGGCCGACCCGGTGGGCACAAACACAAGCCCTCGTTTCTCGTCCAAACTCATCCCAGCCCAACTGTTGGCGCCGCCGATGTACTTCCAGGCATTGCTGGGCCAAGTTTCGTAACCATATTCGCCCGGATGCGGAATCGTGTGGAAGGTCCAGCGCAGTTTGCCTGTCCGCACATCGTAGGCGCGAATGTCGCCCGGCGGCGATGGCAGCGTCTCTCCGGTGACGCTGCCCATGATCAGCAGGTCCTTATAGATGATGCCGGGAGTTCTGGCACTGATGTTCATCGACGCCACGTCGCGGCCCAGCCCCTCGCGCATATCCACCGACCCGTCCTTTCCAAAACCCGGCACAGGTTTGCCGGTCCGCGCATCCAGCGCCAGAAGCAGATGCTTGACGGAAAAAAAGATCCGCCGGTCTTTGCCCGATGCCCAATGGACGACGCCGCGGCTGGTCGCCTTTCCCCCCAATGCCGGACGGTAGGACCATAACTGTTTTCCGGTGGCCGCATCCAGCGCAAACACTGTCAGCTTCGGGCTCGTGCCGTACATCACCCCGTCCACGACAATCGGATTGCATTGCATCTCGGTGCCCGGCATCGCATCGCCGGTCTCATAGCTCCAGGCCTGTTTCAACAGCTTTACATTGTTCCGGTTGATCTGACGCAGTGAGGAGTAGCGTATGCTGTCGCTGCCGCCGCCATAAATGGTCCAATCGCGATAGCCATGCCTGGGCGCGCTCCGCTGCGCCACAAGTGGCATCAAAATGATCAAAGCAGAAAGGGCAAGCCGGTGTATCCGCATAGGAACCTTCGAGTCTACTACGTTGGCGGTCACATGGATTACGGAAGAGCTAAGCTTTGGGGCGGCCGCGATATACTGGAGCGGCTGAGTGAGGCTAGGATCAACCGATTGTTCTTTGTGATCGGACTAATCCGGCTTTTCGGAGAGTTGTCGCAGTGAGATGGCTCGGCGAAGACGTCACCTTCGAGGCGGATGTTGATATCCTCCCCGCGTACGCCTTGACTCAAGATGCGAAGCATTCTGGAGCTTGGTACCGTTAACCGTGATCGGGTTGCGGTTCAAGCTGATCGACCACTCGACATTCCCCCGTCAGCATATGACTATTCGGCTCATTCCGGTAGCCTGCGGAAGCATGTGCAGAGGCATGGGCCTCTGATACAGCAACCTATTTTGCAAGCGCCTGCTCGACATAGTGTCCTCGAAGAAGGCCGCCATTCGGGTAGAATAGAGGCATCATGGATCAGCAGGTGGATGCTGTTTACGAAAATGGAATGCTGCGCCCCCTCGGTCCCCTAACGCTGGCGGAATCACAACGCGTGAGCATCACCGTCTCGGATCCGGATGCGAGCGGAAGCGTTCATCGTGATGACTTTCTTGCGGCTATCAGGGCGGAGGTTGCAAATCTGGAGCACTTCCCCACCATAGAGGAGGTCCAGCGGGCGCTTTCCAAAATCCCGGAGTCTCTGGTGGAAGATTTTATCGCCGAGCGTGAGAATCGGTTTTGATACGGTACTTCTTCGATACGAGCGCGCTCGCCAAACGGTACCATACAGAAGCCGGAACGCCGAGGGTGGCGCGCATTTTCTCCGGCGTGGACCGGGAAGTTCGCATCTCGCAACTGAGCTTTGTGGAGTTTCATTCGGTTTTCGCGGGCAAGGTCCGCGCAGGCGTCATTGAGCGCCGGGATGCGGGTCTTCAGCGGGCACGGTTGTTGCTGGATATTGCGGCGGGAGAGATAGTGGCCGTTGGTTTGACCTCAGACCATTTCCGTGGGGCAGATGAGCTGTTCGGCCGGTATGGCTTCTCGCACCGCCTCCGCACTCTTGATGCCCTGCAACTTGCCGTGGGGCTCGATCTCCGGAACCAGGACATCCTCGACCATTTCGTCGCTGCGGACAAGGTGCTGCTCGATGTCGCACGCCTGGAAGGCCTGTCCGTAATGAACCCCGAAGATCCGGAGTTGGACCAATGACCGGCGGCGTGCACAGTTTCGTTATGGGCTACGCTACGAAAGATTCTTTTCCTATCACGACGAGCTTATCTAACTGCTCGGGCGTTCTCCGGCGCCCCTCTTGGGTGTCCGCCCCGACGCCTTATGAGGCAGCCTCATCACTTTGGTGACGCTCAGGACACCCCGTAGGGCTTGATTGACGGCGGCATCGGAAGGAAACGCGCGAGCCACTTCAGGGTCCAGCAAGACGAGGTTGGTCCCTGCCCGATACTTGTCCACGTACTTACCCTGCACGCCTCCCTTCATTGAGGCAAAATCATACTCCGGGCGAATATCATCCTTCAACCTTCGGTGAACCTTCTTCATAAAACCCTCGTTCGTGTCGTGTGGCACGCCTGGCAGTGATGATCCGAACGGCGTCGTCCTGCACGGTGTGTGCCACCACCAGAACGCGCCCACGGCTGGAAATTCCTATTGTCAAGAACCTCGGCTCGACGAGGCTGGAATGGTCTGAGTCGGGATACGTCGTCGAGTGGATGTCGTCGAGCACGGACGCAGCTTCGTGGAAACGATCCCTGCTTCCTGAGATTGACGGCGGCTTTCCTGGGATCCCATTTGAAAACCACATTGTCAGTATACACTCTTGCCGGCTGCCCGGCCGGCTGCTGCAACATGCTTTCGTTGCGCAAACTGCTGAGTTTGAGAAAGGCAATCACAGCGATTGAAATCTTTGTAACCACCTCATAACACTCAATATTCACTCTAAATCCACACCGTAACCTTTGGCCACGCCAGCTACACTTAAATTAAGGAGGCATGGCCCGCTGCGCGCCCTGCTTCCTCCTGCCGGCTTCTGCCAGGACTATTCCCCAAAGGAGTTTCTTCCCATGTCCTCGCTATCACAAAGCGAAGCCAATCGTGCCAACGCACTACTCTCCACGGGCCCGCGCTCCCTCGAAGGCAAAGCCGCCTCCTCCAAAAACGCACGTACCCACGGCCTCACTACAAAAGACCTCGTCATCCTCCCCGATGAACAGGATGAATTCCTCGATTTCCAGATCTCACTCACCGGACAAATCAAACCCAATGGCCAGCTCGAACTCACCGCGTTCGACAACCTTCTCCACGCCGCCTGGAACATGCGCCGTACGCGCCGCCTCGAAGCCCAACTCGCCGCTTCCGGTGCCGACCCGCTCGCAGACTCCAACCTCGCCCCACAATGTGACCGCTACGCCCGTTACTTTGCCCGCGCAGAGAAATCCTACTACCGCGCACTCCGTGAACTCCGCACCCTCCAGGCAGACCGCTATGTCCTGGAAAACGCAAACCATCTCAACGTCGAAAACATCTCCCCGCTCGTCCCCGTCGACAAAATGGCAAAACGAAGCCAACTTGCCACAAACGCAACCATCGACTACTCCGTAGCACAGTATGAAGCCGAAGCCGCCGAATTCCTGCTCCGCTCCGGCCGCCGTCAAAACGAAGCCAATTCTCCTGCCCCGGCCGCCGCATGATCGTCAATCCGTATATATGTTAAAACTCATCGACTGCCCCATATTGGTGCTGGTTTTTCGTGACATAATGCGAGAAGTCAGAGGAGACTTTCCAATGTCCAGCCCAGCCCTTGGTTCTTTTTCCCGCTCATTTCCGCTTGCACCCGACGTGTTGAAGGCCGGCAGCTCAGCCACCGTCTCGGCCAGCGCCACAACCTCGGCCGACGTGCTCGGAGCCATCGCCAACAACACCCCTTTTCCCACGCGTCCCAATGGTCGAATCGAGTTGGGGCAAGTGGCGCTGGAAGCGGAAGCCGGCAAGGATCTCACCTTTCATTCTGGTAAAGGCGCCGTTGGATTCAGCGCCTCTTTCGGCGTCAATACCGGCGTTGGCGTCTATGATGTCCCTGGTGACGCGCTGTCGGCGCTGGAACTTGAGGAGGCGCCCGGGGTGGACCTTACCATAGCCGATGATGCCGCTACGCGATTTCTTCTGATGCGCTGGGGCTACCAGGTCTCCGGCTCGGTGTCCGCCACTCAT
The DNA here is from genome assembly GCA_016650235.1 of Terriglobia bacterium. Classification (GTDB taxonomy): domain Bacteria; phylum Acidobacteriota; class Terriglobia; order Bryobacterales; family Bryobacteraceae; genus VFZE01. The sequence continues at coordinate 6,035 of JAENWC010000248.1, read as the reverse complement.
CCTATCGGAGCCGTGGGATCGGTGACATTTGGCGCGCAGGCCAGCCGGGCCGCGCTGTATGCCGTCCTCCATCGTTTTTCAAATGCCGATGGAGCAGCCGATGTCCTGCAACGCACCGTCACCAGTTGGCGCTTGCCCCGCCAGATCGGCAAGGCCTCGCAACTGGCGCCCTCCACATGGGTCATCGCCGAGACCGAAGGTTCGCTCGCGTTGCGTCTGGCGGCCAAAGTCGGATACGACTTCAGCTTCCTCAAGCAGGCTAAACTGGCCGGCCTCAGCGGCAACATCGGCCTCAAGATCGATGCCGGCGCAAGCGCCTTTTTCGGCTTTCACGTGAGCGGCCGCTACCTGGTGATGCTTGGCCGCGAATCGAACCAGGCGGCCAGCGAGACCCTGCGGCTGCGCCTGTTCAAGCTCTCCCGCAACGGCATCAACTTCGGGCTGAATGTTACGGTGGGCGTCACCGGTCAAACCGGCGGCCTTCTGCCGGACAAATCGGACGACTTCGTCAAGGCCGTCTTCGGCGTGCACGGCCTGCAGGCGGTCAAGGTGCTCGGAAAGTTGGAGCAGTGGACTGATCCCGCCGAGGACCTCTCCAAACTCCTCGCCGGCTTTGCCAACAAGCATGCGCTGGATCTCATCCAAAGCGTGACCGGCATAGATCCGGCCGTGGAGTTCGACAAGGCGCGCGGCCTGCTGCTGGGTGTGATCAGGAAGTGGGATGCTCTGCCGGGCCGCGTCTCGGCCTCCCTATGGCGCTCGCTCGAGGACATGAATCCGGCGGCGGTGAAGCGCTTGGAGGCCTCGCTCAAACTGCTGGCCTCCACTGATCCGCTGAAGCGGAAGAAAGCCTTTGATGAGATTCTGTCCGGCGTGAACTTCGCCTCAACACCGGCGGGGCAATTCCTGGTATCCATTGCCGACCGCGGCGTGCTGGCCCTTTCCGGCCGTCTCGAAGAGGTGGGAACCAGCGCCAAGCTCGTGTTGGAAGTCCTCGACGGCGGTCTTTTGAAGAAGCTGCAAGGTGAACTCGAATCCCGCCTCGGCCTCGACCAGGTGCGCAAGGTTCTCACCGCCAATGACTTCAAGAAGCTGGATGGCCTGCTGGTGAACCGTCTCGCCGCTTTCCTGGACAAAGAGGCGCTGGTCCTTCAGGATCTGGACGAGATCCGCGCCGCCATCAACGTGGTCATCGCAAAACGGCATGAGATTTATGACAAAGCTTTGAAGGCGCTCAACAGCCGCTACAGCTTCGAGTTCGCTTCCCGCTATGAGCGCACCACCACCCGGACCGCGCTCATTGATGCCGCCTTTGATCTCTCCAAGCCGGAGGCGGCGGCTCTGTTGGCCGAGGTGCTCGATGGAGGCTATGACCGCGCGCTGGTGGAGGAAGTGCCGGGAGTGGTGTTGAACGGAGCCGTGTTGACTCATGAGCTCAACACCAAGTCCAGTGTCGAGGTGAATCTGCCGAAGTTCAACTTCCAAAAAGAGCACTCCAACGTGAGCCTGGCCCGCGTGTTCAAAGACACCAGGACAGAGGTGGAAGGCAGCCGCGTGCTCGTCTATGAAGTGAATGCCGAGGACCGCATCACCGTGCGCAACCGGTTCCGCAGCAGCCTCTCGGCCGGCCTGTCCTTGGGCTTGCTCGCCGGAACCAGCGTCAGACTGCATTCCCGCGAGTCCATGAGTATGTCCTACCGTCTGCTGCACGCCAGGAAGAACATGCGCCGCGAAGATTTGATCCGGCTCACGCGCCCTTTCATCCAGGACTACATGCCGTCTAAGTTTGCGGCAGCGGATCTCAGCACCTGGTATACCGAATTTGACCGCACAGTGGAAAATGTCGTGCACAACGGCCCCAACGAGTTCGGCGACGTTTTCACCACCATGGAGGTCACCGTGCCGGGCAGCGCGCTGGCCGCTTGGCTGTTGCCGCGCGATGAAGCCCAGCACAAGGCCGCCAAGATGGAAATGTCCCGGCAGATACAGCGCACCGTCCGGCGCCTGCTGCCGTTCTACTACTTTCAGGACGTCGGCCATCTGCGGCAGAATGCCTCCGCAGCCGCATTGCTCGTTTGGGCCGCCATGAAGCCCAGCACTTCCGTGTCTTTTGTGGATGGGCAGATCAAGAGCCTGAACACAGACAAAGATGTGTACTGGAACTTCCCGGACAAGGATCTACGCAAGGCAATGGCGCGCAGCGCCGGCACCGCGGTGCAATTGGTAGCGCCGCTGCTGGCGGCGCAGGCGCGGCTTCTGGAAGTGGGCGACAGCGGTAACGCGGATTTCTTTGTCCCCTCGGAAACCGCCGATTTCCAGCTTCTGGCCAGCGGTGACACCGGCGACATTCTCCTGAATGGACTGTGTTTCTTCGAAGCCGAGCTTGTTGGCAAAGCCTCTGATGCCTTGGACGATGCCAGAGACGCGATGAGTCAAGCCGCGGCCGCGCCGGAAAAGGCGATAGAAGCCCTGGCCGAATTCGGCTCCAATATCACGCGGGCGTTCCATGAGAAGGTGAGCAGCGTCTACGGCAAGGACTCGCTCCGCAGCTTGGGCCAGATGGTGTTCCTCGAAGCTTCCCGGTCACTGGACCCGCTGCTTTGCAATGTGACGCCCAGCGCCATGCTCAGCCTTACTGTGCTGAAGGAGGAGAGCAGCTTCCCCATCGCAAGTTTCCTGGATGGGAATTTTCCGCCGGAAGCCGAAGTGGCCACCGGCCAGCAACTGGTTGCCACCACGGCCTGATCCTCTGTAACTACGCTACCTGGTCATTGCCACCGTACTTCGACAAAATCCACTTGCCCACGGCCCCGCATGCGCAGATACAACGCATCGCCTTTCTTGTTCACCGGGAAAGTGGTAGTAGAGGTGCAAATCGAAGGTGTGCGCCAGGATGTTCGGCCGCGAATGGAGAGCATACGCTACGAGATCGTCGTGGATACCCGCACCCCAATCCCAACCGCCGCAAATACCGCAGCCGGTAACGCCACCGCGTGCTCTCCTCCACGCGCCGCAATCGGATAAAGTCCCGCCCATGCCCACGCTCCACCACCCGTTCCAAAACCGCTATCGCCGTGTAGTCCCGGCGTTGCCCCAAATCCACCCCAACGTAATATCGCTTCTCCTCCATAACGCCTGCGTGAGCAATTGAGTGTTCTGGAAAGGCAACTGGAGGATGAGATTGGCGCGCTACAATCCTCCATTGACCCAATGACCGAGGAACTGGAAACGATCTCCATACGCGCCAGGAAGACCAACATCACGGTGCGCAAAGTGGCCCTGTTGTGGCGGGCCTAGTGCGGCGGTTGGAGCTTCCAATCACAGTGGACGGTGTGTGACAAGTTGGATAGTGGACAGAGAGGCTCACGCTACCAGGTGACAGACCCTTTGCTTCGCGACAATAGATTTGCTTTCTTGTGGAAAGACCGTGGCCTGCGAATGGTTACGGCAACGCGATCCGGAAGACTGGCCCATTCTGGCCGCCGCATTGGCGCTTGACTGTCCAATCTGGAAAGAAGACACCGATTTCTTCGGATGCGGGGTTCCCACAGCGACTGGGAGGAACAACTGAACAAGGCATTGGATGCTAACCGTCTGCAAACGTCTGCAAACCACGGTGGTCATGTGTTGAGCCGTGTATCATCAAGGCGTGCGGTTCGAGTGGGATCCCCTCAAGGCTGCCCGCAACCTGGGCAAGCATGGGATTTCCTTCGATGAGGCTTCTACTGTGTTCGGCGATCCATTGGCCGGTACGATTGCGGATCAGCGGCACTCCGCCGGCGAAGTGCGGTTGGTGACGGTCGGCAACTCCGCTGCGCGGCGGTTGCTCGTGGTTGCCCACGTGAGCGCGGCGAAGCAGTCCGCATTGTCAGTGCCCGGCGAGCTACCAGCCGTGAGAGAAAAAAGTATGGTTCAAAGACGGACGATCAATTCTGACGACGACTTGCTTCCCGAGTACGACTTTACAGGAGCGGTTCGAGGCAAGTACTACGACCGCTATCGCCAAGGCACCAATGTCGTGCTCTTGGACCCGGATGTCGCGGCCGCATTTGGGGATTCCGCGGCGGTCAACGATGCTCTGCGGCTCTTGATTTCGTTAGCGCAGACTAAAGTGCCCCCTGGAGGCGCCAAAGCTGACCACCAGCAGCGGGCTAACAAGCCAGTGCAGCGGACGGCGCAAAAGACACGCCGCCGCTGAAAACAACGGCAGACCTGGATAGAGCAGTGCGCCTTCGGGCATCCGGAAATGATCATCGGCAAAGAGTCACCGTTACGCAAGATCCCTAGCGCGCTGGATCGGCGGCAAGCTCTTTTCATCGAAGGCATCCGATTTAGCGTCGAAATGGCAGACGTGGCTTATAAGCGCCTCCGTTCAACGCTTCTTTGGTTATCGAAGATGGAGGACGAAACGCCAGAGATTCCATCGACGGTATCAGCCATGCTTGACGCGTGGTCAATCGTTGACTCCCTGAATCGCCTCCGCCGGCTCATGCAGAACATGCCCGGCTTAAAGGGCAAGAACAAGAATCCGGGGTACCGTCTGTTCATGCAGGGCACGGAGAAAATCACTGAGCTGCGAAATGCAGTTCAGCACCTTGAAACCAGCATTCCTGGAGTTGTTGATGACCTTAATTGGGCTGTCCTCGGATCTCTCAGTTGGGGTATCGCGCACCCCGGCACAAGTGAGATTATTACCTGCAGCTTCATGCCTGGCATCCCGATGGGTAGTCATCCAATGGTCAACCCGCTGGACCGCCAACTCTGGCACCTCCCTGTAGATTCAATCACCATCGAGCGAAGCGGGGTATTTGTCTGCTTGAGCGATGCGATGCGTAGGCTTAAGGCTTACATCGGGCATATGGAGCAGAGTCTAACCGAGGCGTATGCTACACAGATCCCCGAAGAGCATCGAGGCAAAACTCATGGAGCCGGCATGCTTCTGACACTCGTCTTCCGCGTCGCACCTGAACAAATTGTTCCCGAAGACACTCCAGACCCTGAGCCAGACTTGCCGGAGGAGCCGGACGAAGAGGAAGTCGGGTCGGCCACCAACCATAACCTATAGTGTGCTGCTGAGCGAAAGGGACACCCAATTGTCGGCAAGTGGGTATCCCCTTCACTCAGCTTGACCCTACAGGTTGTGGTCAAGAAATGAGGATTTGCATAGCACATGGCAGGCTGGCGGCACGTGGAAGTGGTTATCTACTTGAGGCAAGGGATGATATGATTCCGACATGTCTCGCTCTGATGTACTTGGCATCTCGTGCCTTTTTTTGGGGGTTGGCTTGACCTGGATACTCTCTCCGTTGTGGGGTTGGGCAATGTGCCTCTTTGGTGCTGCGGGATTTGTTCTCTACATTCTGATGGGGAGACTCAGCGTTATTGTTCACTATGCTGGCTGGGGACGGGGACCGAATCAAGATATGTTACTCCCAGTAACTGCCGCGATGCAGTCGTACGTAGACGAAGGGCGGGTCGATGTACGAGCTTCAGACTTCTTTTTTGGACGGCACTATGAAAGCCCGAGAATGTTGGTGGTTGTTTATTCGCGTGGAAGAGTAGGGAAGAGAAGGACCCGTATATTCCAGGAGCATCACGTGGTGATGCTGGATTAAGCCGATTTCTCGATGAGTTCCTTGTATTCCATCTTCGGCGCACTCACAACCTGTAGGGGCAAGCTGAGCGAAAGGGACACCCAATTGTCGGCAATTCGATAGACTTGTTCTTTCATGTGCCGAATCCACAAACCGGCAATCAGCCACTTTCTGACCCGCGCCCAAGGGAAGCGGTCCGGCCAAATCAATCTCTGAGCCCCACATGCCAGCCAACACCACCGAACTCGAAAAACGCCTCTGGTCAGCCGCCGACGAACTCCGTGCCAATTCCAAACTCAAATCTTCCGAGTACTCCGTTCCCGTCCTCGGCCTCATCTTCCTCAGGTACGCCGACCACAAGTTCGCAACCGCCAAGGCCAGGCTCGCGAGCCAAGGCACCGGACGCCGCACCATCGGCAAGGCCGACTACCAGGCCCAAGG
>JAENWC010000247.1 GCA_016650235.1 Terriglobia bacterium | reverse complement strand
TTCCGGGCTGCGAAGATTGCCGCGGTTCCCACCCAATGGAAATCGGCCACAAACAGTCCGTACCCGCGCTTCAATAGCGAAACGGCCAGCCGGAATGGATGGGCCGGGTAGAGCAGGTTGTAGTCTGTGAACTTGGCGCTGCCAAACAGATGCCCCGTGCTGTGCCAGACGAGGACAAACCAGGCGGAAAGCGCAGCGAGGGGCAAGAGAAACCAGGCTGCGGAACGCAGGCCGCCTTTTGCAAGCCACAGCAGGAAAACCAGCGGGACCACAACGCCGGTCTCCTTGGTTAATACCAGCGCCGTACACGCCAGCGCGGCGCCTGCGTGGCTGCCGCGCAGAAACAGCAACAGCGACAGCGTGGTGAACAACATGGCCGGCATGTCGAGCTGGGCCATCATCGACTGTGTGTAGATGAGCGGCGAGGCCAGCATGAACACCACAGCTACCAGAGCAGGGACGCCGGGACGGTCACGGCAGAGCTGCACCGCCAGGAGGAATGCGAGAAAGACCGTTACGCCGGCGAGCAGCAGCATGGCCAAGCGCGCCGCCGTGATGGAGTATCCCGCCAGTTTCCACGTAAGCGCGAGGTAGGCCATCACGAGCGGCGGATGCGAGTTGGCTTCGGTGGATGCCGGTATCCAGCGCGCCGATTGATAGAGGTCCAATGCGGCCGGGATGAAGTATCCAAGTTCATCCCAAAAGAAGGGCAGGTCGAGGTAGGGAGCGTGCGCGGCCAGAACGATGCCGGCAAACAGCAGAAGGAATATCAGGTGAGACCGCCACGGATGCAATCCCTGGCCCCCGGCCATTACTGCACCACTTGTCCTCCCGGCAGCGGTTCCAGGCGGATCTCGCCAAAGGCGGTCTCGTACTGGCCAATGTTCTGGTTCAGCAGATTAGCCAGCGCCTTGGCCTGCGGCGGGCTCAGATAGACACCTTGGAAATTCCGGATCTCGACAGCGTCCTGCGCGGTCTGCGTGATCTGTCCGAACATGAGATAGAAATCCCACAGATTCACGCGGATTTGCACGCTGTTGGCGTAGCCTTCCCGGTAGTCGGCGGTCTGCGCCATTTGGATTTTGGTCGGTTGTCCTATTGGGTTGTTCATAAGAATCTATTCCGCGGCGGCCATTACCTTACGGCCGTCCAGCTTGTATTTGCCGGACAGCACCAAGCCGATCGCTTCGCTGTATATTCTATGCTCTTCGGCCAGGATGCGCGCTGCGAGCGCGCCGGCATCGTCGCCTGGCAGCACCGGGACGGCCGTTTGCAAAATGATGGGACCGTGATCCAGATGCTCGTCGACAAAATGCACCGTACACCCGGTCACCTTCACGCCGTAGTCGAATGCCTGGTGCTGTGCATCGAGGCCGGGAAACGAGGGAAGCAGCGACGGGTGTATGTTTAGAATCCGCATGGGAAACGCGCGGATAAAAGATGCGCTGAGCAGCCGCATGTAGCCGGCCAGACACACCAGATCCACCTGATGCGCCTGCAACTCCTGCACAAGCAGCGCATCGTAGGCCTCGCGCTCCAAACCCTTGGATGGGATGTGAACCGCGTTTAACCCTCGCGCCCGGGCCGTTTCCAAACCAGGCGCCTCGGCACGATTGGAAATCACCACGGCGATGGCCGCGTCCAGCTTGCCGGCCTCGATGGCGTGGGCGATGGCTTCAAAGTTTGACCCGCGTCCGGACAACAGCACCCCTAAGCGTTTCATTGGAACACGTGCAAAACGGCGCTGCTCGCCGCCAACATAAGTCTCGTGTTCCTCTCCGGCTCGCTGGTACGGCGAGCGCCCTGTGCGCTTCATACGTAGATGACCCGGGCTTCTTCCTTCGGCTTGCGTCTCACCACACGACCCAACTGCACGCCGCGCTCCTTCAGCCTTTTTAGAATGCCTTCTGCCCGCGCCAAATCGACCTCCCGCACCGCCACAATCATTCCGATGCCCAGATTGAAGGTCCGCCGCCAGTCGTCCACCGGCATGTAACCTATTTCCCGCAACAGTTGAAAAACGGCGGGCACTTTCCAGCTCGATGTGTCGATTTCGGCTGCCATCGTTTCCGGCAACATGCGCGGCGTATTCCCAGTGATGCCGCCGCCGGTGATGTGGGCTGCGCCCTGCAACAGCCCGGCCTTCCGCAAAGCTCGCAGCGGCTTCAAGTAGCTCTTGTGCACCTTGAGCAGCTCCGCGCGCACGGTGCCGCGGAGCTCTCTCACCTCTGTGTCCACGGTGTAGCCGGCTACCTCAAACAGCAGCTTGCGCGCCAAGGAATAGCCGTTGGTGTGCAGGCCGTTCGAGGGCAACCCGAGCAAAACATCTCCGGCGCGGATCCCTTTGCCGGTGAGCAACTGCCCACGCTCCACTGCGCCAACGATAAAGCCGGCCAAGTCGTATTCGCCATCGGAGTAAAGACCCGGCATCTCGGCGGTCTCACCGCCAATCAACGCGCAGCCGTTGCGGCCGCATCCGCGCGCGATGCCTTCCATCACCTGCGCGGTCACTTCGGCGGACAGCTTGCCGGTGGCAAAATAGTCGAGAAAAAACAGCGGTTCCGCCCCTTGCACAGCGATATCATTCACACAGTGGTTCACGAGATCCTCGCCTACCGTGTTGTGCTTTCCAGTGGCAAAGGCAACTTTCAGCTTGGTGCCGACCCCGTCGGCTGAGCTGATGAGCACGGGCTGCTTCCAGCCTTTCAATTGATAAGCCGCGCCGAAACTGCCGATGCCTGTAAGGACGTTGCTGTTAAAAGTGCCCTTTGCCAGTTTCTTAATACGGTCTACGGCGCGGTCACCCTCATCGATGTTGACACCCGCGTCCTTGTAACGAATTTCCCTGTGGATCACCATGCACCTTTCGGAATACCTATAATAGCGACTGCGTTATGAAAAAGCCCACACTGCGCTTCATTACAGTGACCTTGGCGGCCGCCGGCCTTCTGTCCGCCGAAGTCCCCGGGGTCATCGCCATTCGGAATGCCCGCATACACACCGCCAGCGGCCCGGTGATCACAGGAGGCACGGTTGTGATTCGGGATGGATTGATCGCCGCCGTGGGAACCGGCGCCGCCATACCCGCCGACGCCTGGGTGGTGGAGGGTAACGCGCTTTCGGTTTACCCCGGGCTCATCGATGCCCTCAGCCGGTGGGGCATCCCCGGCGCGCCTGCGCCTGCCGGGGGAACCGGCCGCTTCGCCACTCCGCCCGGACCCAGCCCGTTGGCAGACCCTTCTCCTGGCCCCGCTCCAGGACCCACTCCTTCGCCGGCAACCACCGGCCCCCCAGCAATGGGTCCCGAAGATCGCCCGTCCAACACCAGTTGGGTGAATGCGCAGGACCTGGTGCGCTCCTCCGACCGCGGCATCACCAGCGCGCGCAGCGCCGGTTTCACCACGGCCATCACCTACCCCACCACCGGCATTTTCGCCGGCCAGGGCGCCGCCATCAATTTAGCCGGCGACAAGCCGGGGCAAATGGTGGTGGCTGCGCCAACCGGTCTATACCTTTCCCTGAACGCTCGCAGCTTCTCGAGTTTTCCGGGTTCGCTGATGGGAGTGATCGCGTATATCCGGCAAGTCTATCTGGATGCGGATCACTACCAGGCGGCGCAAAAAGAGTATGCCGCGAGCCCGCGCGGAAGGCGGCGCCCGGACTACGACCGCGCGCTGGAAGGCGTGTTGGGGGCGCCGCGAATCCTCCTGCCCGCAACTCGAAACGTGGAGATCGAACGCATGCTGCGCTTTGCCGCGGATCTGAAGCGGCCAGCCATTTTATATGGAGGTCACGAAGCCTATCGCTCGGCGGATGCACTGAAGAACGCAGGCGCTCCGATTCTGATCGACCTCAAATGGCCGGAAGCCCCGCGCGAGCTGGATCCGGAGCGCCGGGATTCACTCCGCACACTCGAGATGAGGGAAAAGGCCCCCGGCGCACCGGCGGTGTTGGCCAAGGCCGGCGTCCGGTTTGCCTTCTACTCAGGCGGAGTGGAACGCCCCGCCGACCTGCGAGGGGCCGTCCGCAAAGCAATCACCGCGGGACTCACGGAGGAGCAGGCGCTGCGGGCGCTCACGCTCACACCGGCGGAAATCTACGGTGTTGCCGACCGTATTGGCAGCATCGAGATTGGCAAGATCGCCAACCTTGTGATCACCGACGGGAATCTGTTTGATGAATCCTCCAAGATCAAGTTCGTTTTGATCGACGGAGTGAAATACGATCCAGTTACTGAACCCGCCGGACCGGCACAAGGTTCTGCCCGCACGGAGGTGGTCCAATGAAGTTGCTAAGCAACCTGGTCCTGCTCGACCTTGTTCTATTTGCCCCAACCTGCTTGCCCGCGGCGGACATCGTGATCCAGAACGCAAGAATCCTTACTGTCACCAAGGGCAACCTCACTGGATCCATCCTGATTCGCGATGGCAAGATCCAGGAGGTAGCGGAGAAAGTGCTGGCTCCTCCTGGAGCGCAGATCATTGACGCCGGAGGGCAGTTCGTGATGCCCGGCATCATCGACTGCCACTCTCACATTGCCGCTGAATCCATCAACGAAAGCAGCATTTCGGTCTCCTCGATGGTAGGGATAGAAGATGTGCTCGATCCCGAAGAGATCTCCATCTACCGCGCGCTGGCCGGGGGTGTGACCACCGCCAACGTTCTCCACGGCAGCGCCAACGCAATTGGCGGCAAATGTAGCGTCATCAAAACGAGATGGGGAAAAGATGCGCGGGGTATTCTGTTTGACGGATCCAAGCCGGGCATCAAGTTCGCACTCGGGGAGAACCCGAAGCGTCGCGGCGGGTCCACTACTCCCGGCGCCGTTCTACGGTACCCGGCCACTCGCATGGGCGTGGAAGACGTCATCCGGCAGGCCTTCACCGACGCGAAATTCTATCAGGCCGCCTGGAAGGACCATGCAGCGAAGAAGGCCCGCGGAGAGCAGGTCTCGCCTCCGCGCCGCGATCTGAAACTGGAGCCGCTGGTGGAAGTTCTGGAAGGAAAAAGACTGGTGCACGCGCACTGCTACCGCGCCGATGAGATTCTGATGCTATTGCGGGTCGCCGACGATTTCGGTTTCAAGATTCGGACGCTGCAACATGTATTGGAAGGCTATAAAGTGGCGCGGGAGATCGCCGCGCACGGAGCGGGAGCGTCCACCTTCAGCGACTGGTGGGCGTACAAAGTGGAGGCCTACGACGCCATCCCGTTCAATGCCGCCATCATGCACAAGAAGGGCGTTCTGGTTTCCCTCAACTCCGACTCGGCTGAACTGATGCGCCACCTGAACACGGAAGCCGCAAAAACACTCAAGTATGGCGGGCTTACCGAAGACGAAGCGCTTGCGATGATCACCATCAACCCGGCCAAACAGCTCATGGTGGAAAGCCGGGTCGGGTCGATTGAAGCGGGCAAGGACGCGGACCTGGTGCTCTACGACAAGCATCCGTTATCCAACTACGCCAAGGTCCAGAAGGTCCTGATTGAGGGTGAAGTCTATTTCGATCGCGACAAAGACGTCAGCGGCCGGGCTGAGATCGAGGCGCGCCGGAAAGCTCTGAACGAGAAGCAACGCCGGCAAAGAAGACCCGCCGCGCCCTCTAAGCCTGCCGCCTCCCGGAGGCCTGTATGAACATGCGGCGTTTCGTTCCCATCGCTATGCTGGCCGCCGCCGTGCTCGCTTCCGCTGAAGACGCCGCCCCGCTGTTCATACGCAACGCCGTGATTCATCCGGTCACCGCCGGCGAGATTACCGGCTCTCTACTGGTGAAGGACGGCCTGATCGCCGGCATCGGGGCAAAGTTGGCGGCCCCGAAGGGAGTGAAGGTCCTCGACGCCAAGGGTGCGCATCTCTATCCGGGCATGATCGACTCCGCCACGGTGATGGGACTCACCGAGATCAGCTCGGTTCGCGAAACGCAGGATGCTTCCGAGCTCGGCGATTTTAATCCGCAACTGCGGACCATCGTCGCGATCAATCCCGATAGCGAACATATTCCCGTGGCCCGTGCCAATGGGATCACCAGCGTCATCACCATTCCCTCCGGCAGCATCATTGGCGGCCAGGCGGCCTTGATCCACTTGGACGGCTGGACGTGGGAAGACATGGCGGTATCACGCTCGGCCGCCATGCATTTGATTTTCCCGGTGTTGTCGGGCGGAGGCGGACGCCGGGGCTCATCCATCGCCGGGCCCTCGCGAGCTTCATTTTCGGAAACGCAGCGCCGCTATGAAGAACAGAAGCGGAAGCTCGGCCAATTCTTTGAGGAAGCCCGCCGTTACCAGAAAGCCAAGGCGGCCAAACCGGCCGGCTTCAAGACCGACCTTAAGTTCGAGGCCATGCTACCGGTTCTGGATCGCAAACTTCCCGTGATGGTGGTTGCCTCGCGCGAGCGCGCCATCAAGGACGCCATCGTTTTCTCTGAGAAGGAGAACATACGTATCGTGCTGGCGCAGGTGCGCGAACCCGGCGCCACGCTTGGCGATCTCAAGTCCAAGAATATTCCGGTCATCCTGCCTGAAACGTTCGCCCTTCCCCTGGAGGAGGACGACGCCTATGATAGCCCCTTCACTCTCCCCAATGAGCTATTCAAGAGTGGCGTTCTGTTCGCCTTCGGAACCTTTGACTCATCCTTTGTCCGCAACTTGCCCTATCAGGCGGCCAACGCGGTTGCGTTCGGACTGCCGCAGCAGGAGGCGCTCAAGGCAGTCACCATCAACGCGGCTCGAATTTGGGGCGTCGAAGATAAGATCGGCTCCATCGAGAAAGGTAAATGGGCCGACTTCATTCTCACCGACGGTGATCCGCTTGAGACGCGCACGCAGATCAAGCAGATGTTCATCCGCGGACGTGAAGTGAATCTGGAGAACCGGCACACCCGGCTTTATCATCGCTATTTGAACCGGCCCTAAAGGAGGTGCGCCGCTTCAGTAGGTGTCTTCGCGGCGCAGGCCGCAATACACCAACTCAACCACTTGGGCCACAATATCGTAGCGAAAACGCCAACGGCCCAGGCGGATGCGGTGTTGGCCGTCCCCCGGCTTGATGCCTTTCAGCTTCTTGATCGGGTGTTGGCGGCTGACGTTGTACGGATCAACCGGCAATATCGAAAACACCTCGGCCATGCGTTCGGCTAAGTCAGGATGCTGCTTTGTGAGTTGCTTGAGCATACGGTCAAACCCCGGCGTAGTGTGGATGACAAACGGAGGGTTCACTATTTTGAACGTTTACTGGTCTTGGTGCGCTGGGCGATCGTTCTGAGTTCCCCAAGCAACGTCTTTGCCGGACGGCCTTTACCGGCCAAAAATTCCTTGCGAGTGCGGGCAATGGAGGCTTGCACTTTGGGATCCTTCAACTCCAGGTAGTCTTCCAGTTCATCGGCGGCCATGATGCCGATGACGGGAATACCGTCTTTCTCCAGGATGAAGTACTCACCACTTATATGCGCGCGCTTGGCCAATTGGCCGAGGTTGATGCGCGCCATGGTGATAGGTAAGCGGCTGACCATCGGGGGTGATGTTTTTCTCAAGATCTTTTCCTTGCTTAGATTGATTAGCGTTGATTAAAGTATAGCGGTTCCGCTGAATCTGGCCAATCGGCACGTCGTAGGATGGACTCGGAGATTAACCGCCTCCGCTTGCCGTAAATCCGTGTGGTTATGATGTTCCGGCGACCGAGGAGGTTCTTTACAACAAGCGTTCGCGCTCCATTGGCGGTGAGACTCGGGGTTGTGGTCCTGAAGATAATTCTACGTTTCTTGACGGGAACTGCATCGCTGGTTGCCCGGCCAAGTAGCCGGGGTTCCGAAATAAAGGGAAAGAAAAGAGCACCCGGAGAGTACCCTACAACCTGGTTATCTACACTCGTGCAGCTATGATGAAATAAAATAGTGAGGTTTCAACGACGTGCTTTGGCGTTCTACGAAGACGAGCCATCCGGATCATGCACCGTTTCGGCGGCTAAAGGAGCGGTGCTCCTCAACCGCCTGTGACCTGGCAAAGTTGTCCTGCTCAACACGATTCCCGGTTCTCCTTCTGCTGGCCGTAACACACGGTCTGGCACAGGATGTTGTGATCAGCCAGATTTACGGCGGAGGCGGCAACGCCGGCGCCACGCTGCGAAACGATTTCGTCGAGATCTTCAATCGCGGCATTACCACGGTGGATCTCACTGGCTGGTCGGTACAATACGCCTCGGCCACCGGAACCACTTGGCAATTGACGCGGTTATCGGGTAGTCTTGCTTCCGGCCGGTATTTCCTCATACAGCAAGCGGCCGGAACGGGCGGTTCGGTGGATCTGCCGGCTCCCGACGCCTCCGGCAACATCGCTATGAGCGCTACCAGCGCGAAGGTTGCCCTGGTCCGCGGCGATACACCGCTCGAAGGCGGCGCGCCTGCAAACCAAGCCGTCCTCGACCTTGTGGGCTATGGCGCCGCGGACTTCTTCCGCACCGCGCCGGTCCGCGCGCTCACCAATACCACTGCCGCCCTGCGCCGGGGCAACGGTTGCATCGACACGGCCTACAATGCGAGCGACTTTGTAGTGGGCCCGCCGGCTCCGCGCAACAGCGGCGCTCAGCCGACCGATTGCGCCGCGCAGCCACAGCCTCCCACACCAGTCAGCATCAGCCGCATACAGGGGAATGCGGAAACTTCACCGCTGGCAGGCCAGTCCGTGGTAACCACTGGCATCGTCACCGCTCGGCGCGGCAACGGATTCTTCCTTCAATCCCGGCCCGAGGATGACGACAACGATCCTGCCACCTCGGAAGGCATTCTCGTATTCTTTTCCACTGCGCCACGAGCGGAGCCTCCTCCTGGCACCTTAGTTCGCGTCATGGGAACGGTCACCGAATTCCGCCCCGCCTCAGACCCCAACAGCCCATCGCTCACAGAACTCACAGACCCGGTAGTGGAATTCCTGTCCAGCGGCTATCCGCTTCCCGAGCCAATCTCCATTACCTCGGAGATCCTTGCTCCGGCCGGCGGCCTGCACCTGTTGGAGCATCTCGAGGGGATGCGCGTGCGCGTGGACAGCCTTCGCGCAGTCTCTCCCACCGGGGGCTCGATAGACGAGGGCAATGCGCGCGCAGCTACCAATGGCATATTCTACGCGGTGCTGGAAGGTGCGGCGCGGCCTCATCGCGAACCAGGAGTGCGGCTTCCCGATCCCGCTGCGGCCGGGACTCCGCGCTTTGACGGCAACCCGGAGCGCCTGCGTATCGATACAGCGGGCGCCGCCTCCGTGGCCCTCCATACCCGTGCGATCAACCTGACAGGTCCGCTCGACTACAGCTTCCGGACCTACACTGTGTTCGCGGAAACTTTCGCCGGCGAAGGCTCTCTCAGCGCGACTCCGCTGCTGGCTTCGGGTCCACAAGAGGTCTCCGCGGCATCTATGAACCTGCGCCGGTTCTACGACACCATCGACGATCCGGGCGCCTCGGATGTAGTACTCACGCAGGAGGCCTTCGACCGGCGCTTGAGCAAAATTGCGCTCGCGGTGCGCGACGTCCTGCGCTCCCCGGCTCTGATCGCTGTGCAGGAAGTGGAGAATCTCACAACACTACAGGCCCTTGCCGCGCGCCTTGGGCCGGGCTACCGTGCGTACCTCGAACCCGGCAACGATCCGGGCGGAATCAACATTGGTTTCCTGGCCGACTCCTCGCGGCTCACGGCGGTTTCCATAATGCAGCTTGAGAAAACGGCTACGTATCGGACGCCCTCCGGCGCAACGGCAACGCTGCATGACCGCCCGCCGCTGCTCCTGCGCGCCACCGCCGGCAACCTCAGCTTCACCGCTCTCAACCTGCATCCTCGCTCATTGATCGGCGTCGAGACGGAGGATGTGCGCGCCAAGCGGCTGGCGCAAGCCCAAGCCATTGCGGCTTTGGTGCAATCCAGCCAAGCGGAGCCGCTCATCGTTTTGTGTGACTGCAACGCGTTCCCTTTTTCCGACGGCTACGTCGATGTCACCGGGATCATCGCTGGAACGCCGCCCGCTCTCCGCAATCTCGCGCTCACCATCCCGCCCGATCAAGGCTATACCTATATACAGGACGGCAGTGCGCAAGTACTCGACCAGATCGTGGTCAACCAGGCTTTCCTGAGCAGGCTCACTCGTTTTCAGGTGGCCCATCTCAATGCCGGGTTTCCCGAAACCCTCTACGGGGACGCCTCGCGGCCGGAGCGATTCTCCGACCATGATGTTCCGGTTGCGTATTTTTCTTTAAGTCCGCCCGCACTGGCTCCGGCGGGGGTCACGAGCGCGGCCAGCTTTCTGTCCGGCGCGGTGACCCCGGGACAAATCGTCACCATTTTCGGAACCAACTTGAGTGATCGCGTGCTGGTGGATGGAATGCAGGCCCCAGTGCTGGCCGCGCTTCCCAACCAGGTCTCGGCCATTCTGCCATTTTCCATCGCTGGCAACACGCGGCTGCGTGTGGAACCTGCCGGTGAAATCACGCTGCCGGTTCTCAGCGCTGCGCCGGCGCTGTTTGCCGGACCAGGCGGCCAAGCCGCCGCACTCAATCAGGACGGCAGCTACAACCTTCCCTCCAGCCCAGCGGAGAAAGGCTCCATTGTTGTGCTGTACGCGGCCGGTCTTGGCGGCGACGGGCGGGACGTCTCGGTCACGATCGGCGGTTTCCCGGCCGCGGTACTTTACGCCGGCCAAGCGCCAGGACAGGTGGAGGGACTTTTTCAGATCAACGCGCGAGTCAGCGGGCGCGCGGCATCGGGGGCGCAGCCGGTGGTATTAACGGTAGGAACGGAATCGAGTAACGCGGCTGTGACCGTGTCGATTAAGTAGTCTGGCCGAGCCGGGCCGGCTGGGCTTCTTTCACGCCGCGCAACTGGGCGTCTTCCAAATGCTTGGTTTGCTGCCAGGTGTATATCATGCGGTGCACTACGGTGAGGTTGCCGAGCACCGCAATCACCCATAGAACAGCGGCCATGCGGTTGAACAACGCGCCGATGATGAACAGCACAATGCGCTCGGGGCGTTCCAGGAAACCCACCTTGCATTTGGGAATCGTATTCTCAGACCGCGACCTGGTGTAGGAGATCATCACCGACGCAGTCATCACGATGGCTGTGAGAACCACATAAAAGGAGCGGTTGATGGATCCGTAATAAACCAGCAAACCCATCAGCAGCGCGAGGTCGGAATACCGGTCCACTACCGAGTCAAAGAAGCCTCCGAAGCGGGTTACCTGATGCGTTTCCCGCGCGACGCGCCCGTCCACCATATCGAAAATCGCCGCGCCGGTGATCACCCAGCCGGCCGCCCAGAAGTTCCCCATTCCCAGCAACACTGCCGCGCATGCGTTGATCAAAAGGCCGATCAGCGTCAATGCGTTGGGATGAATTTTAGACAGCGCCAAGCCGCGGACAATCACCTGGACAATCTTGTCGCAGGATAGTCCGATTGCACGGGTAAATGTCATCGGTACAACTCTACACCAAGTCGTGCACGGTGCTTAATTTTACCACTTCCAGTTCCTTCACCCCGCCAGGACTCTGTATGCGGACCTGATCGCCAACCTGTTTCCCGATCAAACCCCGCCCGATCGGTGAAGTAGTCGAGATCAGGCCCTTGCCAGCGTCGGCCTCTTCACTGGTAACCAGGCGATAGGTGATCTCCTCGTCCTTGTTCATATCCAAAACCTTCACTTCCGACCCAAGTCCCACACGGTCCCGCGGAATCTTACTCATGTCCACCATCGAAAAACTGCCCAACCGCTGTCTGAGCTGGCCCAAGCGCGCATCGACAAACGACTGCCGCTGCTTGGCCGCGTGATACTCCGCATTCTCGCTGAGATCCCCAAACGCGCGCGCCTTGGCGATCTCCTTGGGCAACGCGTTTCGCAGCTCATATTCCAGAGCCGTGATCTCTTCCTGTAGTTTCTTCTTGAGTTCTTCCATGGAACAATTGCCGAAAACCAGCGGACCTCACATAACCGCCATTATAGATCACCAAGCCCCGCGCTGCCGCGATACCATCATAGGAAGCCCCTGATCCGGGGTAATCATGCCGTTGCTCCCGACCAGCCGCCGCCAGCTCATCCTATCCACTGTTCTCTCTTCCATCGCCTGCAAGAAGAAGGGCCTGGGCTTTGCCGGCCATGCCTTTGTCGCGAATCAGGAAGGCAAGGCCGTCGCCGTGGTAGACCTTACCGCTTTTGCGGCGACGCGTCATATCCCCCTGCCAGCCAGCCCCACGCAGGTGGCGACCCACTCCTCGCGACCCTTTGTGTATGCTCTCACGCCGGATTCCCGTTCCGTTCATCAGATTCATGCCAATTCACTGAGCCTGGGGCGCGCCGCCAAACTGCCTGGACAGCCGGAAGCTCTGCGCTTTTCCAAG
>JAENWC010000246.1 GCA_016650235.1 Terriglobia bacterium | reverse complement strand
CTACGATGTTCCGCAGATGCTGAGCGGCTACCGTGTGCGGGCATCGGAACGAGAAGCCATTGTTGCCTTCCATGGCTACTTTCTCGTGGATTCACATACTCTTGATCTGGTGACGCTGCAGGTGGTGACCGACCAGATTCCTCCCGCACTTCAACTCGAATCCACCACCAGCATCATGGACTATTCCCGTGTCCGCATCGGATCCGGGGACTTCCTCCTCCCACAGTCCTCCCTGCTCACCGTGACCGATATCGAGGGAGGCGAGAGCCAGAATCGCATACAATTCACCGGCTGCCGCCAGTACGCCACCGAGTCTTTCATTTCTTTCGCCGAACCTTCCACGGTAGAGCCGGCCGCCGCTCCTCCCCCGCCCCGGTTTATCGACGTCCCTTCCGGCCTCAGTCTTGAGCTGCATCTTCAGACGGCCATCAAATTCTCCGTAACAGCCATTGGCGACCCGGTCACAGCCACCCTCGCCAACAATGTCAAGCACGCAGGCAGCATCTTGCTGCCGAAGGGCGCCGTCGCCAAAGGCCGCGTGACCGGGCTCAGCAAGTCCCCTGGCCGCAACGGCGAGGTGCTGAACATTTCCCTGCTGTTTTCGGAGATCGAATTCCCTGGCGGATTTGGCCGTTTCGCCGCGCACCTGGTGGAGGTGAACGCCCTCACGCTCCCCGGAACGCGCGTCGCCGTCTGGCCCCCCCGCCCTGAACAACCGGCGCAAGGCACGCTATCCTTAAGTGGTAATCGCCTGGAGCTCACAAAAGGTTTCCGCATGCTCTGGCGCACACAGACCAATTATCCCGGGGAAAAAAAGTGATTCATTTCGAATTGGAATCCGACCGCGAACTATTAGTCGATACCATGCTGTTTGCTCAGAAACAGGTGCGCGGCCTGATCGAGCGCCACCCCGACTACTATCCGATGTACACCATGAATGGCAAATGGATGCACGAGGGGCCCAAGTGGACCCATTGGTGCGATGGCTTTCTGCCCGGCATGATGTGGATTTTCCGGCGTTTTGAGGCCGACCAGGAACGTAATCCCAACGGGTGGCTGGAGGAGGCTATCCGCTATACCAAGCCGCTGGAACCCCGCAAGTTCGATCGCGATGTCCACGATCTCGGGTTCATTTTTTTGAGCACATATTATCGCTGGTATCAGGTGACCGGCGATAAAGAGCTGCACGATGTTCTCATTCAGGCCGGCCGTACCTTGGCCCTGCGCTTCAAAGAGAAAGGGCAGTATCTTCGGTCTTTCGTCGCCGACAACTCCCTTTTCATAGACATCATGATGAACGTCGGAATTATTTTTTACGCGGCGCGGGAAACCGGGGATCGCAATCTGCGCGAAATTGCGTTGCGTCACTCGCTCACCACGCGGCGGGTGTTGGTCCGGGGCGACGGGTCCACCGCGCATGAAGGCATCTTCGATGTCGACACCGGCGAGTTCCTCCACCAGTCCACCCATCAGGGCTACCGCGGCGACTCTTGTTGGTCGCGCGGTCTGGCTTGGGGCCTGTACGGTTTCGCCACCTGCTACGAATACAGCCGGGATCCCCACTTCCTGCAAACCGCCGAAGGCTGCGCCGATTACTACATCACGCGCACTCCCTCCGACGGCGTTCCACCATGGGATTTCAATGCGCCGCCGGACAGCCGCAAACAGGTGGACACCTCAGCGGCGGCCATCGCTGCCGCCGGCATGCTCCGCCTCTGCCGTCTCCTTTCCGATCCGGCCAAGGGCCACTTTTATTGGACCACCGCCATCCGCATCCTGCGCACTCTGTGCGAAAAGCACACCGGTACGACGCCGGAAAAATGGGAAGGTATTTTGAAAGGCGGCGTTTACCACATACACAAGGAACTCGGCGTGAACGAGTCCGTCATGTGGGGCGACTACTTCTTTGTCGAAGCTCTGGAACAGGCGCTGCGCAAGCTGTAGGACATGCCTCCCGGTTTGTCCTACATCCGCCGCACCCAAATGGGGCTGCTCCACACCAGTTGGCCGTCGGTCTGCTCGGCACGGACGTAGTAATACGCTTCTCCGGCCGTGGAGGCCGCATCCAAATATTCAAACTTCACGTCCGCCTGGTTGGGTGTGAGCTTGTGGACATAGGTGTTGTTCCTGATGATGTCCACCTGCCGGATGGGAGCAGTTCCCAGAATTCTCACCTGCAGCTTGGGCGCCTCAGTCACATTCACTATGTCGCCCATCAGCGCCGAAACATCCTTGGTCACAATCCGGTAGTCCATGACAATCGAGTCCGTGGCGGCGTACGTGTGCCGCTTGCGCATCGCATCCACCAAACCGGGCCGTGTGAACTCCTCCACCAGAATACAGGCGTAGGAGGAGTGCGTTGAAACATGATCCGAGCTGGACTGCACACCGAGCTTGAGCCCCTTGGCCCAGGCATTCCAAACATAGCCCTGCGGCCGCAGTCCTTGATGTATGGCACTCTCGCCTTCCTTCCATGCCCGCGGCGCGCCGGCGTGCTCATAGCTGGATTCGAAGCCCTGGTAGATCTCGACAAACGGTTCCAGTTCCGGATCGTTGTCGCGCCAATCCGTTCCTTGCTGTGTGGCCGAGGTATGTGAGGTCACGATTCCGTCCGTTTGCTTGAGGTAGGGATAGAGAACAGAGCCCGTGTTCACTTCCCCTTTCCTCTCCCCCGCCCCGATCGGCAGCACCGGTTTGCCGCGCTGGGCCCAGATCACGTTGCGGTGGCCGTTGGGAAACGGCAAGCTCCGCTCATAGCCATAGAGCGGCACAAAGCGCTGCGGCATGTAGTAAAGATCGTTCGATTTTTGCGTGATCCACCAGTTGTAATCCTCACCATTTCCCATCTGGTGATCGGCCACATGCGCGTAGTCCATGGCCGCCGCGTCCAGGTTGTAGCGGTAGAGGTCGTCCAGCGACCCATCGCCTGCGCCATCGCCGGAAAGTTCGGTGTGCCGGTGCAGATCCCCGCGAACAATGCGGTAGCGCCGTCCGTTGATCTCCACACGGTAGTTGCGAATCCGGTTCGTGTCGGAAGCCTCGTTAAGATGCGCGTTCGCCGTTCCGGCCGGCGGCCCCGTTGACGTAGCCGTGAGCGGACGCCCATCGCGGAGCGCGGCAACGGGCGCGTCCGCAATCAACCGCGCGGCGTAGATGTCGATGTTTCCGTACGCGTTCCCGGGCCAGGAGCGGTTGTCTGTGGGCCAGGCTATGTGTACAACCTGTCCGCCTGCCACCGCAAGCGCCACGCGCATTCCGTTCCGTCCGGTGCTGGCCGGCAAAGAAACCGCGCGCGCCCAGTGATTGCCTTTCGACCAGGTGAGGAAGGACTCCCACCGTCCGCCGCTGGCCCAGAAATCCATGCGCGCGTTTGCCGCCGACGTCCGTGCGCGGAAGGCCAGGTACAATCGACCGCCTTCGTCGATCCGAAGTTGTGGCTGTTGAATGAATCGCCGCATTCCCTCCGGTAGCGCCGTCTCCACCGACGCGACCGGTTCCTTCCATTGGCTCCCTTCCAGGTTGGCCAATCGGATCCGCCGGTTCTTATACAACGTCGTACCGCGCCGGTCTTTCAGGAATGTGAAATCCTTACCCCAAAGCGCGTCCGACTCCTCCCAGGCGATCACCGGAGCCCCTTGCGCGGTGACGGCCACCGATGGCCGAACGGAAAAGTTGTCCCCTCGCGTGACGCGCTGCACCGGCGTCCAGGCGCCGCCTGTATTGGCGCGCGCATAGACTTGATAGGTGCCGGTGGCATAGGAATCCCATGCAACCCAGAGTTTGCCCCCTCCAAATGAAGCTGCGGGCGCCCATGCGTTGCCGGAGTCTGTATTCACCTGCTGTTCGATTCCCCAACTGGAGCCATCGAAGATGCGCGCAAGTATGCGAGAACTGCCGCCGCGCAAGCACTGCCACACCAGCGCCAGCCGGCCGTTCCCGTCCGAGGCGAGCACCGGGGCGATGTGCGAGCCGCCGGTGGAGGCCAGCCGTATGGTGCGTCCCCACTTCCCGCCGCTCCACGACGTTCCCAGCAAATGATACTCAGCATCGAAGCGCCGCGCCCACACGACCTGCATGTTTCCCTTGCCGTCATGCGCGATGGCCGGCCCATGGTGATCACCGCCGGCACTCAGCGATTTTACAGTAGCGCCGTCGGACACCAGAACTTCATCGGCTTTATCCTTGTAGGCCAGCCAGGCAATCCAGCGCTGCCCGTTGGGCCCGATGGCGATGGCGGGCTGGTCGTCGGCCTTATCGTCCGCCTTATTGGTAGCGGAGATTTTTTCCTCCACCGGCAGGCGCTCAATCACAGCGTTGCCATTCAATTCCACACGGCTCATGTCATAGGGGACATCAGAGGCGGAAAACTCGAATGTCCCAGAGGGGGAGGCGAACCGCACTCGCGACGTCCCGCTCCCGCGGACTCTTACGATGAGGCCAGAGGGAATCAGCCGCTGCATGTTGGGATCGTTCCATCCCGTCTGCCCATACAGATTTCCGGCGCGAAGCTGGTTCTCGAAATTTCCGATTCGCGTTTGGAACTCGAACTCCCCATCGCTGGCCGCTTTGTCCTGACCGGTGAAGCGCCAGCCTTGCAGCGCCTCCACCTGCCCGCCAGTAACAGACAGACGCCCCTTCCACTGCTTGGATTCAACATCGGTAAGCCCCACCATCACGCGGAATTGCATCTGTCCATCCGAGGAACCCGTTTGCGATCGAACAGAGGCGGGTCTCCAAAAGCTGACCACTGTTAGTCCCAACACGCCCGCGGATAGAAGTGCAATTGCCAGGTTCTTATTCACGATGTCAGTTATTCTATCGCTCTTTCAAGACTCGCTGGCGCAACGGAGGCCTCGCCGGCGGGCGCTGTGGCAACAAAGAAACTCAAAGTGTTGTCACCCTGCCGTAGCTGGCGGTAACGGCGCAGCCGTCCATACTGTTCCCCCAGGGGGAATCGCGATGCGTGCTGTGCGATTACAATCCCACCGGTGCGCTCCCCCAATTGACTGAGGGTCTTGTCGTACTCCTCGGTACGGTCAAACGGGGGATCCAGAAACACGATTTCGGCCGCGAGGGAAGCGGCGTAGGTAGAGGCGTTTCCTTGAATCACCTGCGCCCTCCCAGCGACCCCCAGCGAGGCAAGATTTTCCTTCAACACCGCGCTCGCCTGGCGCCCTCGCTCCACAAAGATGCACTTGGACGCGCCCCGGCTCAGCGCTTCAATGCCCACCGAGCCGCAGCCGGCATAGAGATCGGCAAACACCACTCCGGCGATTTGCGTGGACAGGATGGAGAACAACGATTCGCGCAGACGGTCCGGGGTCGGGCGGACATCCTGGCCTGGCGGTGTCTTGAGGCGGCGGCTGCGAAACTCTCCCGCAATGACACGCATGACTAGGCCACCTGCACCAGCCCATACCGGCGCTGCCAGTGCTCCCTCAGGTAGGTCAGGGCACGGCGGAGTTCCTCCTGCGATGGCGGGGACTCAATGAACTCCAGTGCTTCGCTGCGCGCCAACTCGAGCGTATCCCGGTCGCGGATGATGTTGCCGATGCGCAGGCTGGGTAGACCCGACTGTTTGGTTCCGAAGAACTCGCCCGGCCCGCGCAAGCGCAGGTCCATCTCGGCAATATGGAACCCGTCGTTTGATTCAGTTAATGTGCGGATGCGTTCACGGCCCGCCTCGTTCAACTTCGCCGTCACCAGGATGCAGTAGCTCTGATTGGCTCCCCTCCCCACGCGTCCCCGCAATTGATGCAACTGCGCCAGGCCATAGCGTTCCGCCTGCTCAATCACCATCACCGTCGCATTCGCCACGTCCACGCCCACCTCAATCACGGTGGTCGCCACGAGCACCTGCACTTCCCCTTGGTTGAACCGCCGCATCACGTCCTCTTTTTCATCCGGCTTGAGCCGGCCGTGCAGCAGTCCCACGCTCAAGTCCGGATAGATCACCTCGCGCAATTCCCGGTGCATTTTTTCGGCCGCCTTCATCGCCTCCGACTCTTCAATGGCCGGATAGACGACATAGGCCTGCCGTCCCTCCTCAATTTGCCCCCGCAGAAAACTCCACACCTGCTCCACATGGTCCTCGCTTACATGACGCGTCTCAATCGGCTTGCGGCCCGGCGGCATCTCGTCAATCACCGACGTGTCCAGGTCG
>JAENWC010000245.1 GCA_016650235.1 Terriglobia bacterium | reverse complement strand
CCATTGACGCGGGCGACCTTTCCTACTGAAGCGTCAGCGGCGACCTCCGCGCAGTGTCTGGTTACCAGGCCGGGCTCCGCGATTTTCGCTACCGCGGAATCCTGCTCCGCTTCGTACCGGAGCTCTATAACTCTGCCGAGGAGCCCAAACACGTCCTTGATTCCGGTAGTCGTTACGGGCGAATCCACGGTCGAAGTTCCGCGGACCACCACCCCAGAATCCCAGGGTGAAACGCCCGCCGAAGTATCGAGGAGCCACCCAATACGCGCCTGCGTATGGCGGAAGCATCCAATAGCCCCCAACCCAGGAGTACCGGCGGCCCCGGAAATCCCAATATCCGTCGACCCAGTAATATCCAGGGCCTGGCATGGGAGGGCGTTGATAGGCATAGCGTGGCGCCGGCGGGGGCGCCGGAGCATAGACACCCGGCTCGCTGCCGTTGTAAGCAGGGTCCCCGTTATAAGCGCCGGAACCCGGCTCCCCAGCGTATTGCCCGTTGTCGTAACGGCCATCGCCGTACTGTCCGTTATAGTTCGGGTCGCCTTGATAGGGCGGGTTTTGCTGAGGGTACTGTTGTGGGTACTGCTGCCCAAACATGACCTGACTCACTCCTCCCGCAATCACCACCATTGCCGTCCAAGTGCGTTTCATGGTCTGTTTCTCCTTTTGCCAAAGCCGTTTCGTACACAAGGAACAAGGCATTTGATTGGCCGAATGCAACTTCTTGAAAACGTACATGCCGGACGCTGCGAAGGTGGCCCGGATAGACCGCATGGTGGTATCGAGCCAATTGGTCTGAAAAGCCATATACTCGTTGCCGCTGTCACGAGGATCATGTAATGCGGAAATTGGGGACATCTTGCGAGGCTATGGCAGGCGCAGGGGGACCGATGGCGTCAACAACAGGGGAGTCCGCGCTGGGAGAGAAATAGTTTGGCGCCCGGCGTTGCATTCGAACTGCCTTTGACCGCACGGTGCGTGCGGGAGTCTCCAACGGACATCCGACGACCATCTCCCCTTCTCCGCGGTTTGTCCAGAACTACCTGGTTGCGCGTCGGCCGGCGATACGGAGGAAGAAGCTCGGCGGAACATCAAGGAGGCCATCGAACTCTACCTTGCGCCATCCGATATAGAACTTCCGAACAACGCCAAACTGGATGAGGTCACTGTTGGGTGATCGGCAAACGCCTCGTCTGACCGCAGACCATGTCACCACGATTCTGAGACGGCATGGGTTCGCCCTTGTGGGCCTACGGGCAAGCAGGTGATTGTCCCCTATCACAAGGGAAAGGTGCTTCCGCTGGGTACGATGCGATCAATAATCGCTGGGAGCGGTCTCTTTGTGGACGATTGGCACAAATAACGGATACTTGTGGACCAGGCTACCGCAAGCCGTTCCGAGCGACGGAACTGCCGGCGTGGTTTGCAATGCATGTTCACCGCGCCCCTGACCTGGAACCTCGTTTACTCATCATGGTCGATCACGGTGCGCCAATAAATCAGAAAGCCCACCGTGCCGGCAATCGCGGCAGCGATCCCAATCTTGGCTCGCAGGCTGAGATTCTGTTCCAGGTGGTCGATCTCGGCGTACGGAATCGCGATCGATTGGCGGGAGCGATCGAGACGAAGGGTGAAGTTCTGCTCTTCGATCATCTCGATGTGTCCGCGGTATGTCCTCCCGGTTCGAACGCGGGTGAGAACGTGGTGTCCGGGACCCAACGCGAGAGCCACGCGACGAGCGGCCAATGGATCACGGACTTTGGCAGAACGATAAACCCGTTTGACCGGCGCCGGCATCCCTTCGTTCACTGGGGTTTGGCACAGGACACTCGCCACACAAACGAACGCGATCATGCTTTTCAAAGTCCACATCACGGCGGCTCCTTCAGCCGGATTATGCTACCGATTAAGATAGATTATGCATATGGCGCGCAGCTTTTCAGCGCTTTTGTTGGCTGCACTGATCGCAGCGGGGCAAGAACCGCTTGTGCATTTCGCTACCTACTTCGGAGGCGGAGAAGGAGACTTTGGCAATTCGATTGCCACCGGTCCGGGTGGAGACATCTGGATCGCCGGCGTCACGCACTCCAGGAACTTTCCAGTGCTTGCCGCCCATCAGTCGCGGTGCACGCTGGGATCGCTCCAATCCTGCCAGGACGGCTTCCTTGCCCGCCTCAGCGCGGATGGACGCAGCGTCCGCTTTTCCACCTACCTCGGCGATTCGACCAATGATGAAATCACGGCGCTGGCTGTCGACGAGCGAGGCTACGCCTACGTGACAGGAACCTACCGGGACGGCGCACTCGCGGCACGCTTCGATCCGGACGGGCGAGCCGTCTACGTGCATTCCTTTGGTGGTCCACTCATCACGAGGGGGCGAGCGCTGGCAATCGATGGCCAAGGCAATCTGTACCTGGCCGGTCAGACATCGTCTCCAGGCTTCCCGGCCGTCAACCCGATCCAGAGTGGTCCCGGACCCGTGTCGTGCATGGCGATCGGCGGCGGCGGAATACCCATAGACATCGTTGTCATGAAGATCGACCCAGGCGGCCGCGTGATCTTTTCGACGTACCTGTCCGGAAACGGAAACGATTTTGGCAACGCGATCGCCGTTGATGCGCTTGGCCGCATCTACGTTGCAGGTGGAACAACTTCAACCAATCTCCCCCTGCCCAACGCCATGCAGGCGAACTATGGCGGCGGACCGCCGCAACCTGTAGGAACATGCGACCCCGGCGACGGGTTTGTTCTCCAAATCTCCCCCGCCGGCGGCGTCCTTTTTGGAACGCTTCTTGGCGGGGCGGGCGCCGACAATATCGACAACCTCTTTGTGGGAACCAGCGGGATTCTCACCGTTACGGGGACGACGAATTCGGGCGCATCCTTTCCACTCGCCGATCCACTCACCGAGGCGCCAACAGCGGCGAATAGGGCTTTCGCGGCACGAATCGATGTGGACACACCCTCTATGCTGCATGCGCGCCTTTTCGATCAATCGCTCGGCACCGGGTGGATGTCGCAGGCCGGCAATCTCACGTTGGGCACGCGGCCGCTGCTGCGCCTCAATACCTCGGATTGGAGAGTGCGCCAACTCGCCGACTTCGGCGCCGCTGTACAGCGTTCATTGGAAGCTCCGGAAGGGCCGGTATTGGCCATCGGTTCCGCTGGAAGCCGGGACTCTTTCAGGCCAACAAACCCAATCCAGACTGCCAACGCAGGCTTTGACGATGTCTGGTTCGCGAAGTTCACGCCCGCGCCCGATGACCGCGTGACGACGGTGAATGCAGCCAGTTTTGCCGGTCCGGAGATCGCGCCCGGAAGCATTGCCACGCTCTTCAGCCCCGAATCCGGCGACGGTGTTCGAGTGCAAGGTTTAACGGCGCGGGTGCTGGCTTCATCGGGGAATCAAATCAACATCGTCGTTCCGGAAGACGCGCCGCCAGGATCCACGGCTGAGATCGTAGTGTTGCGGGATGGCCAGCCGGTTGCAACCGGATCGGCCCTGTTCGCCCGGGTTGCCCCGGCTATCTTCACTGCGAACGCGAACGGTCGCGGAGCGCCGGCAGCACAACTCTTGCGTGTCTCGCGCGAGGGAACTCGAACCGAACAGAGTCCATTCCTCTGCGATCCAACTTGCTCGCCAGCGCCCATCGATGCCGGCAGTGAAGATGTGCAGTCCTTCTTGACGTTGTACGGAACGGGAATCCGTAATCGAACGTCTCTGGACCGGGTGAAAGCGGTCATCGCGGGTGAAGAAGTCGCGGTTCAGTTCGCGGGCTCGCAACCGGTTTTCTCAGGGCTTGACCAAGTGAACATCAGCCTTCCGGCAACGCTACGGGGCCGGGGCGAAGTGGATTTGGTTCTGGTGGTGGACGGCCGGCTTTCGAACGTAGTGCGGCTGAACATCCGGTGAGGGTTGCCCACCGCCTGGTTTACTGAACGCCGGCAGGTTGCGGCGCAGGGTTACCAATGTCTTACCAATGTCTTCATTACCAATGTCTTCATTGTACTGGCTCAGGGCTGGTGCTAAGATTGCATCAACGAGTTATTAGCGAATCCGACGGAGGTATAAGTGATGCTAAAGAAGATTAACTTGACCGCGAGTATTCTGGCGGCCTGTAATTTTTTCCTGTTTGCACAGGGGCCTCCCCCCGGTCGTGGGCCTGATCCCGAGGTTGGACTCCATCCCGATACCGTCTACTTCACCCTCTCCGACAACCAGACTACCCAGTCGCGCACAATCCAGGTGAAACAGAAAGGCCCGGCGGGGCCCCCTCTTACCGCAACGATAGTCGTCGCCGCCATTTCCGGCGGAAACTGGCTGGCGGCCGGCAATTTGTCCTCCGATAAGCTAACCCTAACGGCAACAAAAGGAAGCCTCACGCCTGGGCAATATGAAAGCACCGTCACCGTCACCCCGCCCGGAGAGCCTCCACTGGTCCTCAAAGCTTTTCTGAGAGTGGTGGGCGCTTCCGGCGGACAAGGCGGAGGGCTGCTCGTCAGGCCGGGTTCCCTTTCCTTCCATATGACTTTGGGCGGAGCCAATCCCGAGCCTAAATTCCTCAATGTATCCATACCAGGGGCAGGACCAGGGGGAGGCACTCCATCCTGGTCCGCCAGCCGGTCCGTCAACACCCCTCCGGGGGGCAACTGGTTTCAGATCACAACCAATGCCGCGGGTGGCCTCATCACCGTCACACCCAATGGAGCCGGACTTGGCGTTGGTAAGTACAACGGAACCGTGACCGTTACCAGCGGCAGCCAGAGTGCCCAATCCTCTGTCACTCTTGAAGTGAAGGCCCAAGGTGGCGGCCAAGGCCAGGGGCAAGGCCGTGACGCAAGACTGCTCGTCATCCATCCAAGC
Organism: Terriglobia bacterium; assembly: GCA_016650235.1. Classification (GTDB taxonomy): domain Bacteria; phylum Acidobacteriota; class Terriglobia; order Bryobacterales; family Bryobacteraceae; genus VFZE01. Next base: position 2,553 of record JAENWC010000245.1, on the reverse strand, counting down.
GCCTTCAATTTCATACGGCACCCCGGCGACCCTGTCCCCAGCCCCAAGACGCTCAGTATCAAGACCACGCGCTCCACCCAGTTGAACTGGACCGCTATGTCCACGGCCAACTGGCTCGCCGTCACCGCGTCGGGATCGACACCCGGCACGGCTCAACTGACCCTCGTTCCGGCAAACCTTCCACCCACCGGCCATCATGAAGCCATGGTGAAAGTCACCTCGGGTAGCGTCACCGAGACGGCACGCGTCTTCTACCGCGTTGTGGGAACACCGGGGTCAAGCTCCTCCAATCAGCCCACGGTTCCAGTGACCACTCCTTCCGCGGTCACCATCACACCGGCCTCGATCGAGTTTTCCAGCACGGGCGGAGTCGTGGCACCGTCCGCTGCCCCGGTTCAGCTTTCTTCCAATACTTCCGGCATCAGCTTCACCGCTACTCGCACCACCGGCAGCGGCGGTCCGTGGCTGACCCTTTCGTCCAGCGCCGGAACGGTCCCCGGAGGATTCAACGTCACTGCCAATCCCGCGGGTTTGGCGCCCGGGATGTATACAGGATTGATCACCCTCAATCTCGGTGGCCCGGTAACCGAGCAGCGTAATATCAACGTTGTGCTCCGGGTCATCGCCTCCGGCTCCAATACCGGCGGTCCTGGTGAAACACCGCGCCTTACGCTGAGCCGGGGCGGCGTTACCTTCCAAACGACAAGAAATGCGCCAACGCCTCCCTCGCAGCAGGTGGCGCTCGAAGCTCGCGGGGCTGCAACCATTCCGTTCCAGACCGTCCTGTCCATTGCCAATGGTCTGACTTGGCTTACTGTCACTCCAACCTCCACAACCGCACCCACCAACGTTACCTTGAACGTCAATGCCACGGGACTTGCCGCCGGCGTCTACGCAGCCACGGTCTTCTTCCAGGCCACCGGTACAACACCGGCGCTTTCGACTGTGCTCAACGTTGTGCTCACTATCACAAACGCCGCAGCCGCTGCCGAAGTCAGCCCGCCTGCCACGCACGGCGGTATTCACGGATTGTTCATAGAACCCGCACAGGACTTCTTCGGCTTTGCCGGAGGGGTCACACCCGTCACTGTCCGGCTGTTTAATCCCGACGGCTCCGCTGTCATTGGGGCGCGCGTCCTGCTCACCACAAGCGGCGAGGATCCATCCCTGGAACTCAACGACCTTGGTCAGGGCGTCTATGCGGGCACATTGCTCAACATCTCCACCGGTCCCGTCTCTCTGGTCGCCTCCGCTACCACTGGCGACGGCGATCCCTTCCAAATCAGCACCGGAGGCGATGTCGATGGTTCCACTGAACCGCTCCCGGCCATCTTCCAGGACGGTATCGTCAGCACCGCCAGCTTTGCCTCCGGCGTTACTCCCACCGCTCCTGGATCCATCCTCAGCATCTTCGGCCGCGACCTGGCCGAATCCAGCGCCACCGCCTCATCATTCCCACTCCCCGGTGCCTTGGCGGGTGTGCGCGTCCTGGTCGGCGGCTTGGAGGCCCCCTTGCTCTCCGTGATTGCCGATGCCGGTGACGGCTTTGACCAGATCAACTTCCAGTTGCCGGTGGAGGCCGCGGCGTTCAGCTTTGCCGACGTGGTTGTTCTGCGTGGGGACCTCTACAGTAATCCCGCGGGGCTCAGCATCGGCGCAAACGTTCCGTCTATCTTCACCCAATCGGCCCAGGGCTCGGGAGAGGCCGCGGCGCTGCATCCCAATTTCACCGTGGTGACCTCCTCCAATCCAGCTAGCCCCGGCGCCACAGTCCTGCTCTACGCCACAGGCTTGGGTGAGACCGCGCCCGACTTCCGCTCCGGTCTGCCTTCCTCGACGCTCTCCCGCGCCACCGCCGATGTACAGGTCCTGGTGGCCGGCGTCGCGGCCAAGGTAACCTTCGCCGGCATGGCGCCAGGCTTTGCCGGACTCTACCAGATCAATTTCGAGATTCCCAGTGGCATCCCAACCGGCGAGGACACTCTACAACTGATTACCGGCGGCATCGGCTCCGGCGAAGGAGTCACCATCTCCGTCGGCCGCTGAAGTGCCACCGCAAAGAGAAAAAACAACGGGGCGGGACCGGAATGACCGGAACTCCGCCCCTGTAGTCTTGAGCCTTTTGTTAAGGCGCTACTAACTCGCAAGCCGTCCCCCGCGGGGCATCGATCAGGTAATCGCCATGGTCCAAATGCGAAGGAACCGCGTTTTCTGAAACTTCAATCACGTGCGGATTGGGTAGTTCCAGCTCGTCGGGATCGACGTGGCAAAGCGTTACCTTAGCGCCCGGCGCGGCTTGTACGGAATTGTACGAGGTCATGCCGATCGTAAGACCGGCCAGAGCCAGCAGAACGAGTGTCTTTTTCATTTTTCCTCATTTCCTTTGAAGGTTAAATTCATGTGGCTTGCTGATTAGACCGAAGTTCTTGCCCTGAATGAGTGCAAGTTATTTGTTTTGAGGTGCCAAGGGCGTCTGCCTCTTGTTTTTGTAGGCATGTAAATGGCTTTATTATTCTAATACTATCCTTGATTGTATTGAGTCTATGTGATACT
>JAENWC010000244.1 GCA_016650235.1 Terriglobia bacterium | reverse complement strand
GACATGTGGGGCAGCGCGAGGACGCCCACGCGCAGCCTGTCTCCGGAATGGCTCCAGGTGCGCCGTACCGTGCGCCGGTCCTCCATTGCGACGCCGTCCTCTTCATCGAGCCCGAGGCCAGGCAAATAGGGGATCACGCCGGCGCAGGGACGCTCCATACGCTCCTCGATCATCCGCACGCCGGGAGTGAGCAGGCTCAAGTCGCCGCGGAACTTGTTGATGGCGAAGCCGCGGATTAACTCTCGTTCCTCCTCCTCCAGCAATTGCATGGTTCCATAGAGCGAGGCGAACACGCCGCCGCGGTCGATGTCTCCGACCAACAGGCATGCCGCCTGGGCCGCCTTGGCCATGCGCAGGTTGACGATGTCGCGCGCTTTGAGGTTGATCTCCGCCGGTGATCCCGCACCCTCCAGAATAACCAGATCATATTGCGAGGCCAGTTTCCGATAGCTTTCCACCACAATTGGGAACAGCTCCTCGACGCGCTTGCGGTGATAGTCGGCCGCCGTAATTTGCCCCCACACCTTGCCGAGCAGAACCACCTGCGCGCCGGTTTCCGAAGATGGTTTGATGAGCACCGGATTCATTTCCGCGCACGGGACCACACGGCAAGCCTCGGCTTGCAGCGCTTGCGCGCGCCCGATCTCGCACCCATCGGGAGTCGCGAAAGAGTTGAGCGCCATGTTCTGCGCCTTGAACGGCGCAACACGGTAGCCGTCGTCCGAGAAGATGCGGCACAGCGCGGTGGTGAGCACGGACTTGCCCACGTGCGACCCGGTGCCCAGCACCATCAGCGCCGGCGTATGTTTCGTCACTGCACGCCCGCCGGAATCCGGACGCCGGCAATGCGGTCCGCTGTCCCTTCGGTACTCATCTCATGAGTCTAACGCGGCATGCCATAATGACTCCCATGCTGCTCCTTCGTGAAAAGGATGTTCTGCGATTGCTGTCCATGAAGGAGGCCATCTCCGTTGTGCGCGAGGCCTTTGTGGGCTTGGCCTCCGGTGCTGCGCAGAACCATGCGCGCCGCCGTCTCAGCTTGCCTTCCGGCGCTGTGCTCCATTCCCTGGCCGGCGCCATAGGAAACTACTTTGGGACAAAGATCTATTCCACTCACCCCAAGCACGGGGCGCATTTTCTCGTAATGCTATATGACGGGGCCACGGGGCGGCCGCTGGCAATCATCGAGGCCAATCACCTTGGGCAGATCCGCACCGGTGCGGCCTCGGGCGTGGCCACTGATCTCCTGGCCGTGCCGGACGCGGATAGGGTCGGGGTGATCGGTTCCGGCTTTCAAGCGCGCACGCAGCTTGAGGCGGTGCTCGCTGTGCGGTTTGTGCAACGCGTGAAGGTATGGAGCCGGGATCCGGACAAACGGGAACGTTTCGCGCGCCAATGCACGCAGGATTTTGGGGTGCAGGTGGAAGCGGCCTCTTCGGCCCAACAGGCAGTGGAGGATGCGGGCATTGTGGTGACTGCTACCTTTGCCAAAGATCCTGTGTTGGAGTCGGCTTGGGTTTCCAGCGGCGCGCACATCAATGCGATCGGATCCAATAACCCACAGCGGCGTGAGATTCCGGTGGAACTGCTGGAACGCGCCGCGGTGGTGGCCGTGGATTCACTGGAACAAGCCCGGCTGGAATCCGGAGATCTGTTGCTTGCCTGGCCTCCGGAGACTTGGGCTGCCAGGAATGTTGTGGAGCTGCAGCAGGTGGCGGCCAGGAAAGCGGGCCGCACCGATCGCGGCCAAGTAACGGTTTTCAAGTCAAACGGCCTGGGAGTACAAGATGTGGCTGTGGCGGCTTCCGTCTATGAACGCGCCATCCGCGCCGGGGCAGGACAGGCGCTTGCACTGATGGGAGCGTGAGGCTTTTGTGCGATATGCGGGGCCGCGCCAGCCCTGTGAGGGCTACTCCTGCGCGCCCATTTGGGTGTCGTTGTCGCGCCAGGCGCTGATCTTCAAGCGCCGGCAGATCCAGCAAAGACCTTCTGAAGAATTCGGCGCGCAATCGGCGCTGCAGACCACGCATTTTGCCTGGCGCGCGATCAGGTCCGGTTCCAAGGCGAGCCTGGCCATTTCCAGGATCTCCTTGGCGATAACGGGCGGCTCCATCATTGGTTTGATGGGCGGCGCGACTGGCGGCTTCTTCTTGATCCTCGGCACTGATCTCATTTTACCCTATTCATCGGTACAGTAGGTCAACAACTTTAGGCGGTCAGGCCGCTTGCGAGATCGACAACACGCAGCCGGCATCAATGCAGGAGGCGCAGCGCGGGCACTTTTGTCCTGGTTTTACTCTTGCCTGCTTTCCGCCAACCAGTACTTGAACCTGAACCGTATGGGTACAGATGGGGCAATAGACAGAGGCGGGCGCCTCGCGCAAAGGCTTGGGCTGGATCATGACTTGGGACATCGGTTGTTGTCTCCTTCACTCTGTTTAACGCATCCACATGGCAAAAGGATTCCCGGAATTCGTAAAAGATTTGTTAAGAACGAAGGCGTACTGACTCGTACTTCCTCACGGAAGCCGCATTCAGCAGACGTCCTCTTCCGCAGCCGGCTGTATAAAGTATGCTTGGCTAGTCTTTAGCAACCATTTCCAAAGAACTCCGGACGCCCGAGCCGATGGGTTGGGGAGTCTGAATCGTCACCAGATCGTTGGCTCCGCCGTCCCAGTAGGTAGAGATGTGGTCTCGATAGTTGCGCAAGGTCAGCCGCCCCTGGTGATGGGAGACGATGTATTGAGGCAAGAGGGGTATTTTTCCTCCTCCCCCGGGCGCGTCCACCACAAACGTCGGAATGGCGTACCCGGAAGTGTGGCCCCAGAGCGACTCCATGATCTCCAACCCCCGGTCGATCGAAGTACGGAAATGGCTGAGACCCTGGGACAGGTCGCAGTTGTAAAGGTAGTATGGACGGCACCGTACTTTCACAAGTTCATGCATGAGCTTCTTGATGACCGCCGGCTGGTCGTTAATGCCGCGGAGGAGCACGGATTGATTGCCGGTGGGAATGCCTGCGTCAGCGAGCCGTTCCATGGCCTGCCGGGTCTCGACCGGCGCCAGTTCAAAGGGATGATTGAAGTGCGTATTCAGCCACAGAGGATGATAACGCCGCAGCATCGCTACCAACTGGCGAGTAATTCGTTGGGGCATCACCACCGGCAACCGCGTGCCAATCCGGATGATTTCCACGTGGTCGATCGCTCGCAGCCGGCGCAACACGTCCTCCAAGCGGCGATCGCTCACCGAAAGTGGATCGCCACCGGAAATCAGTACGTCCCGAATCTCCGGATGACCCCGGATGTACTCGATCGCGGCCGCTAATTGTGCCGGGTCGTTTCCCTGATGGTCGCCGACGATCCGGCGCCGTGTGCAGTATCGGCAGTACAAAGCGCATTCATGCGTCAAGAGGAGCAGCACGCGGTCCGGATAGCGATGCGTCAAACCCGGAACCGGCGACTGTCCATCTTCGTTCAATGGATCCTCCCGCTCGAAGGGAGCAATCACCAATTCGTCTTCGCGCGGGACCACTTGCCTGCGAATCGGGCAGTCTGGATCGTCGGGGTCGATGAGCGTGGCATAGTGTGGCGTGATCCCCAAGCGGAACATCGTCCGGCTGCGTTCGGCGGCGGAACGTTCTTCCGGCGTCAACGGGATCAACTCACCGAGCTCTTCCGGCGTGGAAATCCTGTTCTTGAGCTGCCACCGCCAGTCGCGCCACTGCGCGGCGGTCACGTTGCGCCACCGGGGAAACTGCTGGACCTCACGAGGCCGGGTCCGCACTGTTGCACCTCCGAATTTCGCGCCGCTGGTCTTGTCAATCGCGCGAAGCTTCACTATCATATACTGAGTCGACACTATGCGCGTTGCTCTTCTCTTCAATGCGCGACCGATGCAGACGCCCGATTCGCTCCCCGAAGATTGGTACGAGGAATACGACAAGCCGGAGACGATTGCCGCGGTTGCGTTCGCACTGGAAGGAATAGGCGCAAGGGTCACGCCGCTCCCGTTCGACCGGTGTCTTCCCCGGAAGCTCGACGAAGGAAGCTACGACTTCGTTTTCAATATTGCGGAAGGACACGGCCGCCGGTGCCGGGAAGCCGTGCCCGCCGCCATCTGCGAATTACTGGGGATTCCCTATACCGGCTCTGATCCGCTCACGCTGGCCTTGACACTGGACAAGTGGCTGGCCCGCCGAGCCGTCTCTCCGGAGGTGCCCGTTGCACGAGCCGCCAAGATCGAGAGCGATGCGGACGTGCCGGCCTTGGAGACGATCCTGTATCCGGCAATTGTGAAACCGAATGACGAAGGATCGAGCAAGGGGATTCGATCTGACTCCGTCGTGAGCGATGCGGGCGAGGCCGCAGACCTTTGCCGAAGGCTGCGCGAGAGCTACGGCTGTCCGGTGCTGGTGGAGGAGTTCCTCCCGGGCACGGAAGTGACGGTGGGGATGGCCGGCAATGGGAAGAGTACACGGCTGCTGGGCATGATGGAGGTCGCGCCGGCGGATGAAAATGAACAGTTCGTCTATTCGGTGGAGGTCAAGCGCGACTGGCGCAACCGGGTCCGTTATTATGTGCCGCCCCGAATCGACCAAGGGGCGCGAAAGGAAGTGGAGCGATTAGCGATGACGGCGTATGTTCTCCTGGGCTGCCGCGATATCGCTCGCATTGATTTCCGCTTCGATGGGAACGGCCGGCCTCGCTTCCTTGAGTGCAACCCGCTGCCGGGTCTCGATCCGGACAATAGCGACATCGTATTGCTGTCAAAGCGTGACATTGCCTACGATCATCTGGTGCAAGGCATTCTGCTGGCGGCGGCGGGGCGCAACGGCGTTTCACTCTCATGAAGGTCCTTGTGCTCCACACCCTTCCCGCGGGAATGGCGCCGGGACGGGCGCCGGAAGAGTTCGATCTGAACGCCGCCGCGGTGGGCGTCGCTGAGGCGTTCCCCGGAGCGGTGGTCGCCGGTGTCCGCGGGGAGGTCAATGAAGTGATCCAGGTGGTTGGTACTGAACGGCCCGACGTGGTTTGGAATCTTTGCGAAGCGCCATTGGGCAGACCGGATCGCGAAGCCCATATGGCGGCTTTACTGGAGTGGCTCGGCGTCCCTTTTACCGGATGCGGGAGCGAAACACTGGCCATTTGCCGCTGGAAAGATCTCACCAACGCCGTGCTCAAAAGCGCGGGCGTCGGAACGCCGCGCGCCGGGGTGTTTCCCTGTATCGTGAAACCGGCGGACGAGGACGGATCATCCTTAATCGAGCGGGATTGCATTTGCGAAGACGCCGCGGCGGTGGAAAGGGTACGCGCCCGGATCTCCGGCCCGGTGGTGGTCCAGGAATTTCTCCCGGGCCGCGAGTTCGCGGTAGCCGTTTGGGGCCGCCGCCAGCCCGATTATGTCTCTATCGGCGAGACGGTATTCCTGAATGGCCTACAACTCATTACCTATTCGGCCAAGTGGGACACCGGGGGTGCCGATTACAAGGACACTCCGCTTTACTACAATTCCGAGATCGCTCCGGAACTGCGCGCCGCGCTTGCCGGCGCCGCACGCGCAGCTTGGCGAGCTGTGGGAGCGCGGGGCTACATCCGTGTCGATATTCGACTGGACTCGAACGGCCAACCTTGTGTCATGGACGTAAACCCGAATCCCGAGATTACGCCGGGCACGGGAATGCATTGGGCCGCGGAGGAAGCGGGCTGGAGTTGGGAGCGCTTTGTCCATGCCCAACTCGAATGGGCGCTAGACCGGCAATGATCCTCCGTTCG
>JAENWC010000243.1 GCA_016650235.1 Terriglobia bacterium | reverse complement strand
CTTTTTCGCAATCGGGGTCGAACATGGGGTCGCGGCCTGAGCCGGCCATGCCGACTTGCTGGAGCTCGACGCGGTGTAGGGTCCAGGCATCGCGGAGGAGCAGTTGGAAGAGAGTGAGTTCGAGTGGGCCTTCGGGGCGGACTTGCGCGGTGAGGCCGGACTGAAGCTTGAGGAACTCGTCTTCCTGGCCGGGCATGACGATTATTTTTGTGGATGAGAATCCATGTTTGAGCGCGTTCATGGAGGAGACGGCTTTGCCTTCCGGGGTACGAGGCCCGGTGAAATTCGAGAGTGTGGACATATTGATGTTTCCTTTTCCGGGCGATGAATGCGCCCAATATGAAACTACCAGTGGGGGATGGAAAAGCCGCAAAACGTGAACACCCAAGTGGTTCAAAAGAAGGGAGATGTGATTTTTTCGATTTTGTGACGAGGCCATTAAGGAACGCGCATAACGGAACTCGCCGCGCGGCTAAGCACTCGGTTTCAGAAGTTCGCTCGCGTATTTCCGGAGAGAATGGAGGAACACTTGCCGATAAGGCAGGATCTATCGCTTGCATCTCAACAAGCATCGCGTGTACCAGAACTTGCACGCGTGCCGGCCAATCAGAGCCAGAAATCAGTTGCGCGATGGGGATTTCGCGACAGGAATTCGGCGCCAGCAGCGGGGCCGTCAAGTTTCCCGTTTGGGCGTTTTGCAGCCATGTGGCACTGATTCGAACGCGCCATTAACGATAGACTGGAGAAATGGCCACAGTTGTCGATCCCCGAAATCTCCCTGACCCGCCAGTTTTCATCCCGGGCTGAGCTTTTGCTCTGGCCGGCCGCCAACAATTGGGGAGAGGCTCGGCGCGCCGCTCTCGACCGGCATACGACTTTGTACCTCACATTGTATCCGGACGAGCGCACCTGCGCGATCTGGGCGACTGTGGTTGATCGATGCCGTCGTGCCGGGCAGCCAATCCAGACGGCAGATGCCTGGATCGCTTCAGCGACTCGGCAGTGGGGCTGTCCGCTGGTAACAACGGATTTCGGAGACTACGCCGCGGTAGATGGTCTGGACGTGTACCATTCGATAACGTGGATTGATATTCGTCGGAAGGGCGGTCTATTGCCGCCGAGCGGACACCATAAGGCGGGACGCGCGTTGCTCGTCGGTGAATGCGGGGGACGATTCCCTAATTTGATGCGCAGATCTGCCGGATCAGATCCCTCGCTCGTTCTGCCACCCGCCCTCGTGTGGCGCTTTTTCGATACTCGAATCTCTCCATTGTCGTAGCTGAATCCGCTGAAAGCTCACCGCCTGAAAGGCGGTGAGCTTATGCCTGTAGATACAGCTACAATTGAACCACGGGGAAAGTCCATGTGCCCCTGTGGCGGATAGGTGAGTAGGGCATCGATGGCCATGCAAAACTGCGCACAATCATTCTCTCGGTTCCCGATGAGGGTCCGGGCGGGTCCGTCAGGCATTCAAATGTTCGATCGGGCCACGGGGCTCAACGTACTTTTCGACGAGATTAGCGTGCCTCCGGCGCTATGGGCAACTTCTCCGCGATATGTGTCCATTGCCCTGACAAATGCGTGTGATCTAGCCTGCTCTTACTGCTATGCGCCGAAAGATGCTGCTGCGCTAGATGTCGAGCGAGTAGTTGGTTGGCTTGATGAACTAGATAGGAATGGCTGTCTCGGTGTCGGATTCGGAGGCGGGGAGCCGACCCTCCACCCCGGCCTCGCTGAGATCTGCCGATACGCCACCAAAAACACTGGGCTGGCAGTAACTCTTACCACCCACGGGCACCGGTTCGATGACGCACTTCGGGCGGCCTTAACAGGAAGCATTCATTTCGTCAGAGTCAGTATGGACGGTGTTGGTCCAACCTACGAGGCACTCCGCGGCCGGTCATTCACAGTGCTACGCAGACGGCTCGAAACCATACGCAGCCTAGCCCGTTTCGGAATCAATTACGTCGTAAACGCTCGAACTTTTCCCGATTTGACCGCCGGGGTCCAGTTTGCTGCGGAGATGGGTGCGGCCGAGTTCCTGCTGTTGCCGGAACAACCCACGCGAAATAGTTGTGGGATCGACAGTCAAACAACTAGAGCGTTGCGTCAGTGGGTTAGTCTTTATAGTGGTATGGTGCCACTCAGCGTCAGCGAGGTTGGGGCCGATGGCCTTCCCACATGCGACCCGCTCGAGCGTGAAACCGGGCTTCGCGCCTACGCATTCATCGGCGCGTCGGGCACACTCAAGAGGTCTTCTTTTGACGTCGACGGCATTCCTGTTGGTGAACGCGGTCTGATGCGAGCACTAGACGTGCTTAGAATCTCTTGCAGGGAGGGACAAAAGTGAAGATTTGGTACGGCCAAGGATCTGAGCATTCCATGAACCTCGTTATGATCGGCCGCTTCACGGACGCGGGGGCTGCAGCGTCGGCGAAGGAGATAATTGACAAGCTCACTGAGCATGTTAGGGACGAGTCACAGGCTGGCGAAATTGAGATTGGAGGCCACCATATAGACCGCTTTTCCGAAAGGATGCTCAACCTCCTCCGCGAATTGGAAATTTACGATGTGAGTCCTGTAGAATTGGAACAGTTCGGCTATGACTTTGATGTTAAGGTCGACGGCGACAAGGTTGTGTTAACAACCGACGAAAGTGATGTTTCGGCTTTCCTCAAGGTCTTGATCGACAAGGGTGCTCGCGTCGAGGTGTACTCCGCCCACAATTACCCGGATACTGCGCATGGCCGATGACATAGTGGAGGCCAGGTCCTAATGCCACCTGTGAACTGGGATTCTTTCGCGGAGTTGCCTGGTAGCGCCGAGAAAAACTTCGAGATGTTGTGCCGCAGCCTCGTCCGTCGGCACTATGCCAGACACGGAGACTTCAGGGCCCTTGCCGCGCAACCTGGTGTCGAATTCCACCTACGGCTGCAGAAACCCTGCCAACTTGGCGACCCCGGGCGCTGGTACGGCTGGCAATGTCGCTGGTATGACCTTCCTGGGGGACGCGCCCTTGGCACGACTCGGCGCAAGAAGATCGAAAAAGCGATCTCAATGACCGAGGCAGTTCTCCCTGGCCTCACTGATTGGGTGCTCTGGACTCGAAGGACACTAACTGCAGGAGACCAGAGCTGGTTCTATGGGCTCAAGACGCTCATGAAACTACATCTGTGGAAGGCGGCTGAAATCGAAGACCATCTTATCGGTGACGCAGAGATCCTCCGGAGTACCTATTTCGGAGAGCTCATTCTCACGCCGGAGACCTTGGCAGGACTGCATAATGAGGCTGTCGCACCAATCCGCCGCCGATGGAACCCCGACGTACACCAAACCATTGATGCGGAGCGGACGCTCAGACGGATACTCGCTGAGCCCGGGACGTGGGAAGACCTGCAGTCTTTTTCTCGGCAACTCCTAGCAGAAGCCAAGGCGGTTGACGGCGACCTCGGGGGGGTGCCTCAATCGCTCGCGAAGCCAGTGCTCGAAGTTGCAAGTAGCGCCCGGGCTGTCGCCTCCGCCCTGGGTGATGGATATGCTGCGCTCGAACAGGGAGACCTCGATATGTTGCGGCAGCAAATCATGGAACACCCCGAAGCGAAGGGTCGGAAACATGCCTCCCTTCCGCGCTATCTCCGTGCTTATCGCCACCGGGCGGCGCTCAGCGTTACAAATGCACTCGCCGACACCCGCCGCGCGTGCTCTATTCTCGATGAGATCAAGGCTAACCCTAATAAGCGGTTGGTTGCCGTTCTAGCTGAGGTCGGTTGTGGCAAGACAGAGCTAGCAGCTCAGATCACATCAGCCCTGGGCGTCAGACCTCACGGGATACTGCTTCATGGCCGAAACTTGGGCGCGGGTCACAGCCTCGATGATCTTGCCCGTTCAGTGGTCATCCATGGCGTTCCTGTCGCGAGTATGGAAGCGCTGATAGCCGCAGTTGACGCAGCCGGCCAGCGTGCTCATCGGAGACTACCTGTCGTAATCGACGGCCTAAACGAAGCGGAGGATCCTCGCAAATGGAAAAGCATGCTCGATGTCCTCGATCAGACATTGTTGCGTTACCCCTACGTCCTTGTTGTATGTATGCTCCGCGAAGCTTTCGCTGATGAAGCTCTTCCCGCTGAAGTCTTCAGATTGCACATTTCTGGGTTTGCACAGGATACTGGCCAAGCAATCCGGAGATACTTCGACTATTTCCGAATCAATGCCTATGATGCTCTATTGCCGCTGGAACTACTCCGTCACCCATTAACGCTTCGCCTATTCTGCGAGGTGAATAACCCGAACCGCGAACCGTTAGCCGGTGTCGAAGCGATGACGAACTCGCTCAGTAGCTTATTCGATCGATATCTGGAACGGGTTTCAGAGAGTGTCGAGGATCTGGCGCCAATAGCCTGGCGGTACTACCAACAAGATGTCCGCGCCGCACTGGACGAGATTGGCTTGGCCCTTTGGCAAGCAAGGACCAGAAGTCTTGAGTTTGACGCGCTCCGTAACCAGCTTCGTGACGATATACGACCATGGAATTTGAGCATTGTCCGTGCCCTAGAGCAGGAGGGTGTTCTCCTCCGCATCCGGGAACGTGGGTCAAAAGTCGACCAGATCACGGTCGTGTACGACGCGCTTGCCGGCCACCTAGTGGCGGATGCTGTTATAGCCAAATTTGGACGAACGGGACTTGAGAAATGGTTAACAGAAGCGACTACGATCAAAGCGTTGTTCGGACCGTCACATGAACAGCATCCACTGGCTCAGGATATACTCGGGGCACTCGTCGGACTTTTCCCGTGGCGCCTTCGGCGAAAGCAACTTTGGCCACTGCTTCAGGAACCAATGCGAGCTGTTGCTCTGATGGGGGCGGCTGACTTGGAAGCAGCCAACCTTGATGCCGAAACAGTGCGCGAGTTGGCCGCCCTGGTGGTTCAGCCGCCGACCGGCCCGCGTGATCTGCTGGATCGGCTGATGAATACACGGGGGTCTCCAACGCATCCGCTCAACTCTAACTTCCTTGATGCGATTCTTCGGCCAATGTCCGTTGCTCAACGGGACTCCCGCTGGACGGAGTGGGTTCGGCGTTGCGGTGCCAAATTGGTCAAAGACCTGGAAACACTGGAGCGCCACTGGCACACCCTGGGACAGCGATCTCAGATTGATCGACTTCGGGCGCAGTGGGTCATGTGGACGCTTTCGTCGACTGTTCCTAAGGTGCGCGATCAAGCGGCACGCACTTTGTACTGGTTCGGCCGTGGGGAGCCTGCCGCCTTGTTCAGCTTGACTCTGAACGCGCTCGGGATTAATGACCCCTACGTGTCCGAACGGCTGCTCGCCGTGTCCTACGGGGTTGCGATGGCCCATCAACTCCCGAACGGCGAATTTGAGAAGCCCATTGGCGACTTCCTGGTTGGCCTATTGAACGCCCTTACAGGTCCAGGCGCCACTCACCCGACGAATAACTGGCTCGCTCGCCTGTACGTTCAAGGTTGTTTTACATTCGCGCTCGCATACTATCCAAGCGCCGTTCCCAATGGCCTGGATGTCGATGGCAAGGTGCCTTTCGCTATGGGTCCAGCAATCGACGGGATCGCGCCCGGCGATTCTCGTGCCGCTGAGGTAGATCACGCCCTGAACATGCATTTCGACGATGACACCCTCGGCGAATTTGTAGGCTTTCGTCGAGGTTTCGGTGGGGAGAATCGAAAGGAGCACCTTATTGTCGCTCATCTGCGCGGTACCCTTTGGACACTGGGCTGGCGCGAGACAGGTCTCGGTACAATTGATAAGCACATCCGCTCCTCGGATTACCGTAGGCATTCAGGAGAGGCTCAACGATACGCATATAAGTACGCCTGGATCGGCTCTTACGGGTACTCGGGAATATTGGACTACTACCGACGGACCCGGGGAGATGGGCGGCCTCCCGATGTCCAAATCGATCCCTCATTTCCGGAGCCGCCCAAACCGGCCCCCATAAATATTTCTGAGTGGGCCCGCCCGACGCCGGTGAAGGACGTGAGCTGGATACGCCAGGGGATAGTTGCGGTCCCCGATGAGTTGTTTTATCTGCCTGCCATTGGGCCTTACTGTGGCCCCTGGATCGCGGCGAAGGGCAGTTTGTCCGCAAGGACTAAAGTGCCTGATCGCGGCGTGTTCGGTTTGCTTATTGCACTACTCGTCGATGCTGCAGATGCGGACCGGCTCATTGACGCCCTAACAAACAAAGACTATCCAGGCAACGATTGGGTACCTAGGGTGCCGGAAGACCACTATACTTTCGCGGGCGAAATCCCCTGGAGTCCCGACTTCGCCCGCGGGATCGAGGATGACGAAGGCGGACGGAGGTATCGAGACGTGATCACACCGGCCGATGGTCCGCCAATTGAGGTAGAGATTCTCGCGCATCATTTCGGTTGGGAGAGCTATCATAGCGAACTCAACCAAGGCGGCGGGGCATACGTTCCCTCGAAGAGTTTTTCTAGCACTTTAGACCTTCGGGGAGTCCCGCAGTCCTTCGATCAAACATCCCAGGACGGAACCAGGGCCGCCATTTCGCTTGGTGCTCCTACGGGGTTTGGCGGTCACCTGCTGTACCTTCGTGAAGACTTGCTACTGCGCTATGCGGCCGGGAGAAGGCTTGTTTGGTTCATATGGGGAGAACGCAACCTATATGGGTATTCGCACTCGCGGCCCGATTGGCTCGTCAAGGCTCATCGGGAGAGGGCACATATTTGGCGGCGTCTAGTAAGGGGTGAG
>JAENWC010000242.1 GCA_016650235.1 Terriglobia bacterium | reverse complement strand
TCTCTACATCGCCTTGTTGTACTGCACCGGCGTCGTTGGCCTTTATTGGATGGTGAGAATCGGCAGCGGGTCGCGTTTTTGGTCCTGGATCGCGGCCGCCGTCACAACCCTTTCCTCCCCCATCTTTTTCTTCGTCGCGCAATTCCGCGACGATTACGCCGCCTTCCGTCACATGCCTGTGCGCCTTGGCGCCCTCGTTATTTACGGCGAAGGACCGCACATGTCCGCCCTCGCCCTGATTCCCTTTGCCCTGGCCGCTTCCTGGTATGGAGTCCGCCAGGGACAGCCTGTGGCGCTGGGTCTGGCCGGAATACTGGCCGCGCTCATTGTCGCGAACAATTTCTACGGCGCAACGGCGCTGGTCATTTTCTTTCTCTGTCTCTTGTGGTCGCTCTGGCTCACACACCAGGACTGGTTCATCTGGCTGCGAGGCGCAGCCATCGCGGCCCTCGCCTATGCCCTGATCGCCTCCTGGTTCACGCCTTCCTTCATACATTTCACCTTCCGCAACATGCAATTGGTTTCGGCCCCCGGCAACTCCTGGTCCATCTGGGTGGCCGCCGGATGCGCACTCGCCTTCGCTGCCTTGTCCTGGAGATGGGCGCGCGGGCAACCCGGGAAAGCATGGCCTGTTTTCGTCATCGCTAATCTTGCCGCCTGGAGCCTGCAGGTGCTCGGGCAACACTTTTTCGACTTCCGCGTTCTCGGCGAACCTGGACGCCATATCCCCGAGTTCGACATGATGTTCATTGTGGCCGCCTGCCTGCTGCTCGGCTGGGTCTGGCGGAAAGGCTACGCCGGCAAAGCGGTCACCATCGTGGTGCTGCTGGCCACCTTCCATCATGTGAAGGGTTTCGCGCGCCACTCTTGGGAGTTCTTCCAGGAGGACCTTCACCCTGAGCGGCGCATCGAATACAAGATCTCGGACTGGATGCACCAGAACATGCCCAATGCCCGCGCGTTGGCCACTGGATCGGTTCGCTTCTGGTACAACGCCTGGCATGATCTGCCGCAAATGGGGGGCGGCTCCGAACAGGGCCTCATGAACCTCCATACCAGCACCGCATACTCCAACATAACCGGCGCAAACAGTCTGGAGATGCGCGGCTTGGCCATCGCATGGGCGCAAAGCCTGGGCGTCGACGCACTGATCGTACACGATGCGGCCTCGCAGGAAATCTACAAAGACTACACCCAACCGGAGTTGTTCTACAAGGACCTGAAAGCTCTCTACCGGGACGGGGCTGGAAACTGGATTCTCGACGTTGGGCGTCGCTGGCCACAGCGTTCCCGCGTTGTAGAGGCCTCGCGCATTCGCCCCCTGCCACCGCCCATTGGCGATCCTGTCTGGACCACCGTTGCCGCATATGCCCAGGCTGTCGAGCATGGCCCGGACACCCCCACTTACCACGACCGTCCCGCCATCGACCGCATCCACGTGCGCGCCAACCTCACCGCCGGTCAACTCATTCTGATCCAGGAGACCTTCGACAGCAGTTGGAAGGCATACTCGAATGGCAGGCTGGTCCCTGTTGAGAAAGATGCCATGGATTTCATGCTTCTCGATCCCGGCTCCGGCACACACGACATCACCCTGCAATGGGAAACTCCGATGGAAATGAAAGTGGGCCGCGCCATTACCGGGCTCACGCTCCCCATCCTCGGCTGGTTACTGCTGGCGTCCCCCCTCCGCCGGTGGAGACGATCATGAATCGCAAACCCCACCCCTTGTTGATCGCCCTTGCGCTCTTTGTTCTCAACGTCGCCCTGAATGCCGCGCTTTTTCTTCCCGGCGAAGGGAAATACCGTGACTCGATCGAAGCAGGCTATGCGTCCATGGCCCACTTCCTTTCTCAATACCCGGATCCGTTCGGCTGGAATCCATTCCAATACTGCGGCCTCCCCACCCACATGTGGTATCTGCCGGGCTTGCCTTATCTGGGGGCTCTCGTCATACATCTTCTCCCCATGCTCAAACCAGAGCACGCCTACCGCATCACTGCCACGGGGCTTGCCTGCCTCGGCCCTTCCACCGTGTTTCTGCTAGCCTTCTACTTCACGCGCAGCCGCCGCTGGGCTTTTTTCGCGGCAATTCTCTACACTTTCAACTCACCCTCCTACGCTTTGTTCAAACAGATTGATGCCGACCGTGGATTCAGTTTCCTGCCCTGGCGCGTGCAGGTGCTCACCAAGTACGGCGAAGGTCCGCATAACGCCGGACTCATGCTCATCCCCCTGGCCTTGATCGCTTGTTGGCGGGCCGCGGTGGGCCGTGGATATCCACTGATCCTGCTCGCGGCCATTCTCCTGGCGGCAGTGACGCTCACTAATTGGATCGCCGCGATGGCGCTCGCCTGGTGCTGCCTGATGATGCTGCTCGCGGGGATGCGATCGGCGCCGCGGACCGGATTCCTGGCTCACCGCATGCTCGCCGCCGCAGGGCTTGCCTACCTGTTGGCCTGCCTATGGCTGAGTCCCCGGTTTATTCAAACCACCATGCTCAACTGGCCCATGGACGCTTTCAACTACAAGATGCAAGGCCAGCAATACGCTCTTTTTGCTGGTCTCGTCTTCATCGCGCTGGCTCTGTGGCTCTGGTTCCGCCGCAGCCAGGGGCACGACTACCTGTTCTGGCTTTTGCTCTGCTTTTCCGGTTTTACATGGATCGTCGCGAACCATTATTGGTTCAAGCTGGACACCATCCCGGAGTCCCGCCGCTACGCCGTCGAGATGGAACTCTTCCTGTTCCTTATCCTTGCGGAACTGCTCCGCATCGCCTTCGCCGACGGGCGGCAGCGATGGCGCGAGATCGGCATCGCCCTCATGGCCTGGATCTTCGCATGGGCATCCCTCCAAGCAGCGACTTATTCGGTACGCACCTGGATCATGCTGCGCCCGGTGCCGCGGCAGACTACCATCGAGTATCAGGTGGCCGATTTCCTACACTCCCAACATTCCCAGGGCCGCGTGATGGTCACCGGCGGCACACGGTTCCGGCTGAACTCATGGTTCCTGATCCCGCAGACCGGCGGCACATTCGAGTCCGGGCTGCGTAACCGGAATCCGCTTCACTTCTCTTATCAACTGCGCACGGGACTGGGGCAAAAGCCTGAGACGCGCGGCGAGGAATCCATCGGCTTGCTCCGCCTGCTGGGTGCGGAGTACATCGCCGTGCATGGCCAAGGCTCGCGCGAACACTGGCACGACATACAGCAGCCGCGCATGTTCGACGGCCTGCTGCCGCGCATCCACGGCGATGACAAGGACGCCATTTACAAGGTCCCGTTCCACGGTCTCGCCCATCTGGTATTTGAACGCGAACTTCCCATTCGCGTGCCGGTGGGTTATGACGCCCATCTGGCCGGCCCTTACCTGGCGGCCATGGACGATACGTCGCGGCCCAAACTCTCGCTGCGCTGGGAGGGCGCCAGCAAGATCCACGTGTCTGGCCCAATCCCGGACGGTATGCTAGTCTCGCTTCAGGTCTCCTACGACGGTGGCTGGCGTGCCTGGCAGGATGAGGAGCCGCTCGCCATGGAGGGGGACGAAATGGGCTACATTTTGCTGCGCCCCAAAGCGTCGGCTAGTTCCAACATCCGCCTTCAGTACATCGGCACGAAGGAGCACAGGGCCTTCGCTCTACTGGGCGCTTCTGCCTGGACCGTTGCTTTGGGTGCGCTCTGGCTAACCAGGAGGAGGCTTCCCTGGACCAGGTAAGCACTCCCGCGCGCTTCTGGTGGCTGCTCAAACGGGCTGCGGTGCTGGTCTACGAAGAGAACTGCCTGTCGGTGTCGAAAGGCGTGGCTTACTCCGCGCTGCTCTCCCTGTTTCCGGTTCTCACCACCATCACCGCCATCCTGGTCCAGACCAAGGCGACTCCTGTTCTTCAGGTCTTGTCGCGGTTTCTCTCGGAGGTGGCCCCCCCCGGAACCGAGGAAATGCTCTTGAACCGCTTTGCGGTGCAAGGCGAGAAACCGGTCAGCCTGCTTGTGATTGCCACGCTGCTTTCTCTCTATGCGGCCTCCGGCTTGATGCTCAGTCTGATGGAAGGCTTCAACGGCGTCTATCACGTTCCCACCAACCGCACCTTCCTCCGCAACCGCGCAGTTGCCGCCCTATTGGTATTCTCGACCGCGCTGCCCGCCGTCGGGGCCTCGGTGCTGATTTTGTTCGGTTCCCGGACAGAGCGGTGGATCATCGCCAAGTTAGGCGACGTCCCCATGTCCGCATCATTTGACGAGGGGGTCTTACTGGCCGGCCAACTGGCCCGCTACGCGGTTGCCTTTGCCACCGTCGTGCTGGTCACCATTGTTCTGTACTTTGTGGGAACCAACCGCCCGCAACGCTGGCGCCAGATCTGGAGTGGCGCGGTCGTATCCACGGTGCTGTGGCTCGCCGCCACACAGGGCTTTGCCTGGTATGTGCGCAACATAGCCGGGTACAACTTTTTCTATGGCAGTGTGGGCGCGGTGATCGCGCTCATCGTCTGGATGTATCTGCTCGCAGTGATCACGCTCTATGGGTGCGCCTATAACGCGGCGCTGGAACGGCTGCGGCTGGCCGAGGCGGGGTAAGCAGTTGCTAGACTGAAGGGACGGAGATGGTACTTCGAATTCGCCTGCACCGAGGCGTGCACATACATCGGAAGCAGGGCAAGAACCGGCATTTGGCGCTTGCCTTCGCCGGACTGCTGATTCCGGCTTCCCTGATGGCCGGCACGCTGGCCATCTGGCGTCTGGCTGCCGATATGCAATGGGCCTCGGATTTCGCCATCACTACAGGAGCTTTTTCACACTGGCAAGTTTGGAGTGTGATGACCGTGGGGCTGCTTTGGGCAGCGGTTCGGCTCAACCGGTACGGCGGCGATGATGGCCGGAGCTAGCCCAACACTGCTATGCTGGCTTTAGGGGCGTAATTTTCTTCATGTCAACCGGCGGGAGCTACGGAGGCCGTTACGTGGTCAGCGGCTATGGGCAGCAGTCAAACATGCCCAACGGCGTCAAGTGGCTGTTGATCAGCAATACCGTTCTGTTCATACTCTATTTCTTTGCGGCCCAGACCGGCTATGGATCGCTTTTTCACTATTTCGGATTGGTTCCGCGCGCGGTGGTGGAACTGCTGGCGGTGTGGCAGTTGTTCAGCTACATGTTCCTGCATGATCCGTACGGGTTCGGGCACATCCTGTTCAACATGCTGGCGCTGTGGATGTTCGGCAAGGATCTGGAATCGGCGTGGGGGACCAAGCGGTTTCTGCAGTACTACTTCATCTGCGGAATCGGCGCGGGGATTTGCGTGGTGTTGATGAATGCGGCTTTTGGCAACATGGACAGCAGGACGATCGGGGCCTCGGGGGCAATTTACGGACTGCTTCTGGCCTTCGGAATGATGTTCCCGAATACGACGGTGCTGTTCAGTTTTCTGTTCCCGATCAAAGCGAAATACTTTGTGATGATCATCGGAGCCATCGCGTTCCTGAGCACGTTTGGATCCACGGGAGGCGGCGTGAGTCACGTGGCGCACCTGGGCGGTATGATCTGGGGTTATCTTTACTTAAAGTCGCGGTACGTAAAAGTGGATCTGTTCGCCACGATGGAGCGGCAATATAAGGATTGGAAAATACAGCGGGCCAAGAAGAAGTTTCAGGTGTATTTGAAGAAGAAGGGCGGCGATTCGGGCCGCTGGGTGAACTAGAGGGCCGAAGACAATTCAAGTATAGTGTCTAGCGAGGTAGCTTCATGAGAATCTGGGCAAAAGTGGCTGTATCGGGAGCGTTTGGAATAGTGGCAATGCTCGGACTGTTGCTGGCGCAGCAAGGGCCCACCAGAAGCGGCGAGACTGTGGCGCGTCCTAAGAAAACCGACGCTCCGCGCGAGGCGGAGCAGCCCAAAATACCGACGAAATTCGGCAAGAAGGAAGGCGCTGAACTGAGCCAGGGCCTGCCCACGTTTCGTAGCGACGTCACGGCGGTCAACGTGGACGTGGCCGTGATGGACAACAAGGGGCGGTTCATTCCCAACATTCCGCGCGGTAATTTCCGCATCCTGGAAGATAACGTACCGCAGCAGATCACCAACTTTAATATGGGCGAGGCGCCCATGACAGTGGCGCTAGTGATCGAGTTCAGCAACCTGTTTCAACAGTACTGGAGCGAGGCCTGGTATCAGACGCTCACTGCCTCCTATGGTTTCATCGAGACGCTGAAGCCGGAAGATTTTGTGGCGGTGGTGGCCTATGACCTGCGGCCGGAAATCCTGTCGGATTTCACGACAGACCGGCGCCAAACACATGAGGCCATGCAGCGGCTGCGGATCGCCGCTTTTTCGGAATCGAACCTGTTTGATGCGCTGGTGGATACAGCGGACCGTATGTCTGAGATTGAAGGGCGCAAATCGATTGTAGTGATCTCCTCCGGTATCGACACGTTCAGCAAATTGACGTTTGACAAAACACGGCGTGCGCTGCAAACGGCCGGCGTGCCGATTTATGCGATCGGGCTGATGCAGGCGCTGCGGGAATATTACGACGCACGCGGCGCAATGGGCGCCATTCAACGGCTGGACTTTCTGCAGGCGGATAATCAACTGCGCACCTTCACCAAGGAGACCGGCGGGCAGGCGTTTTTTCCCCGGTTCTATGGCGAGTTTCCCGGCATCTTCCAAATGATTTCACAGTCCTTGCGCAACCAGTATGCGCTCGCCTTTCAGCCGAGCAATCAGGCCAAGGACGGAACTTTCCGGAAGCTGAAAGTGGAGCTTGTGAATCCAGCAACGGGTGACCCGCTGCGGATTGTGGACGAAAAAGGCAAGTCGATGAAGTACACGATTTTGGCCAAGGCCGGATACACGGCCCCGCGCGCGGTAGAATAGCCGGTCTATGCGCATAGCCGTGATAGGGTTGGGTTTCATGGGCAGCACACATGTGCAGGCCCTGCAAAAAGTGGCCGGAGCAGAGCTGGCCGCGGTGGTGAGTGACGATCCCAAAAAGCTGGCCGGCGATCTCAGTTCCATACAAGGCAATTTAGACCGTCCGGGCCAGTTGCTGGATTTCTCCGCGGTCAAGAAGTACCGCAAAGTGGAGGAGGCGCTCGCCGACAAGGGCATCGACGCGGTGGACTTGTGCCTGCCCACGTACCTGCATGAACCGGTGACCCTCGCTGCCCTGGCGGCGGGAAAGCACGTGCTGGTGGAAAAGCCGATGGCTCTGGACGGGGCCGGCTGTGACCGCATGCTGGAGGCCGCCGAAAAATCCGGGCGGCTCTTAATGGCGGCGCAAGTGTTGCGCTTCTGGCCGGACTACCAGCCGCTGATTGCAGCCCATCGTTCGGGCAGTCTGGGTAAACTGCGTGCTGCGATGTTCCGCCGGCGTTGCGCGGCGCCGGCATGGGGGAAATGGCTGCAGGAGCCTGACAAGGGCGGAGGCGGAGTTTTCGATCTGCTGATCCATGATGTGGACATGTGCGTGCATCTGCTAGGGCTGCCGGAGTGGGTCTCCGCCTCGGGGGAAGAAGACCTGAAGGCGGGGATCGACCTGATCACGGCGCAGTTGCACTATCCCGGTGTTGGCTCGGTGGTGGTGACGGGAGGATGGCATCACCCGAAAGCGTATCCGTTCTCGATGGAGTACACGGCAAGCTTCGACGGCGGGACGATGGAGTTCAGCACCTCTGGCCGCCCGGTCACCTTATACGGCGCGGACGGGGAAGCCCGCGCTTTGGAGACTCCGGCGGTGGATGGATTTGTGGAAGAGCTGGCCTACTTTGTTTCCTGCGCCTCCTCTGGGAGCAACCCAGAACGATGCTCGCCCAGGGAGTCAGCCGATGCGGTGAGGTTAACCCGGCTGATGGGAGAAGGGCGTGCGCGCGGCGGGGAAAAGGTGATCTGCCGGTTCTAAGAATTGTCTGGCGCAAGATTGGATTTGGCCGGACCGCTCCCTCTGGTCACGGCGCAGAATCCGGTTCCTACGTCAACACGCTTGCGCACGCTCCTCAGAAGTCCGGTTTACGCAACTGTTTCGTAAAATTCTCTGCGAATTCGAAATCCGCTTTCAGGTTGGACTCCTTGAGATGCTCACGCAGCAGATGGAGGCGATCGATATACAGGTCCAGCGCCTGCGCGATGGAGGGGCCGTTGGTGGTCAGAATGTCGGCCCAGATCTCATAGGAGCTCAGCGCCAGCCGCGTGGTGTCGTGCAGTCCAGGACCTGCGCCCTGGCGCGCCTGGTCCGCGTCCAGCTTCTGGGCCAACGTCCCGGCAAGAGCCGTCGAGGCCAGTTGCGGCAGGTGCGAGGTAAAGGCAACCAGGTGATCGTGCGCTTCGGGCGTAATCGTCACCGGATTTGCTCCGATACGGCGGATCCACTCGACAAAAGTAACTACCGTGGACTGCTCCATTTCCTTGGACGCGGACGGAGTGAGGAAGTATGTGCGCGCCTGGAATAGATCGGGGTCGGCTTGCGCAGCGCCACGGGCTGCCTTGCCGGCCATGGGATGTCCGCCTAGAAAAGTGCCGTTGCGGATGGTCTGTGAGGCTTGCCGCACAATGGCGGACTTAGTGCTGCCGGCATCGGTCACCAGCGTTCCTGGCCGGAGAAAAGGATCGATGGTTCGCAAAGATTCCAGAATGCGGGAGATGGGCTGGGCAAGGTAGACCAGGTCGGCCGCGGCGAACGCTTCCTCCAGAGGCGGGGCGTCATCAATGACGGACAGGTCCAACGCCGCGCGGAGAGTGGCGGGAGAACTGACACCGAGAATCTTCCCGTCAAATCCGGCCTTTCGCAGGGCGAGGGCAAAGGAACCGCCGATCAATCCGACGCCTGCGATGGTGACCGTTTTCATGGCCTAAAGCGTGCGGCCCACGGCGGGCGCAATGATGCGAAGCTGCCCCATGAGTTCGTTCAATTGTTCCGGCCGCAAGGATTGCGCCCCGTCGCTGAGGGCGCGGTCAGGGTCCGGATGCGCCTCCACCAACAAGCCGTCGGCGCCGGCGGCTACGGCGGCGCGAGCCATGGGGAGGACAAAGTCGCGACGGCCGGTTCCGTGTGAAGGGTCGCCGATAATGGGCAAGTGCGAGAGCTTCTTGATGACGGGAATGGCCGAGATGTCCATGGTGTTTCGCGTGTAACTCTCAAAGGTGCGGATGCCGCGCTCGCAAAGGATTACCTCGTAGTTGCCTCCGGAAAGAATGTACTCGGCCGATAGAAGCCACTCCTCGACGGTAGCGGCGATGCCGCGCTTGAGCACAACGGGCTTGCGCAGCTTCCCTATTTCGCGCAGCAATGTATAGTTCTGCATGTTCCGCGCGCCGATTTGCAGGATGTCCGCATGAGCGGCCACCATCTCGATCTGCGAGGCGTCCATCACTTCGCTGATGACCAGCAGGCCATTGGCATCGGCTGCCTGCCGCAGCAGAACCAAACCCGCCTCCCCCATTCCCTGAAAACTGTACGGTGAACTGCGCGGCTTGAAGGCTCCGGCGCGCAGCACGCTGGCTCCCGCACGCGCAACGATTTCCGCGGAGCGTTGGATCTGGTCGCGGCTTTCCACGCTGCACGGTCCCGCCATGATGACCACACGGTTGCCGCCGATCGATATCCCACCCACCTGCACCACAGTGCCGGAAGGCTTGAACGAACGGCTCGCCAGTTTGTAGGGCGACATGATGCGGCGGCATTCGCGAACACCCTCCATCACCTCAAACACCAGCGGATCCACAGTTTCCTCCGGACCTACGCCGCCGAGCACCGTGTGGACCATGCCGGTGGAGCGATGCACGTTGAACTGCAGTTCCACCATGCGGTCAATCACGGTTTGTACTTGCGCCTCGGTGGCTCCTTCTTCCATGACAATCAGCATTGGGTGACTCCTGTTATGCTTCCTGATCCGGCTTCGGTTTAGAGGCGGCCATGCGGTCCCGCTGCAGCGTACGCATCTCGTCGATGATGCGTTCGTAAATGCGTTTCAGCGCATCCGGCCGGAGAGGGCCCCCGTTATTCCGCGTGATGTTGGCAAAGACGGCCTCTTCGCGCCGGGGCTCGTAAACACGCATTTGTTGGGACTGCTTGAGCTCCCCGATCACCTCCACCACGCGGGCGCGCTCATTGAGCAGCATGACGATGCGGCGGTCCACTACGTCGATACGCTCACGGCACTCGTCCAATGCGGCCTGTGTCCGTTCGGGTGTCACGCCGGCCTCCGGAGCCCCTGTTTGAGATCGCGAGCAAACGATTCCAGCCGGCTTTCTAGATCGGGATCAGCCCCGTGACGCTGCACCAACTTTACAATGGCCGTTCCGACGACGGCGGCATCGGCCAGGCGGCCGACCGTGGCGGCCTGTTCGGGCCGGGAGATGCCGAATCCGACCGCGAGGGGAAGCGAAGTTACCGCGCGCATGTTCTTCACGAGTGGACCGATGGAGTCGGAAAGGGAATCGTGTTCGCCGGTGACGCCGGTGCGCGAGACAAGATAAACGAACCCCGTGGAGTACTGCGCCACCAATTGCAGCCGGCGCATCGTGCTGGTGGGTGCGGCCAGAAACACTGTGTCGAGGCCGGCTTTGCGAATGGAAGCCACATAGGGGTCGGCCTCCTCCACGCTCAGGTCGGTGAAGAGGCAGCCGTCGATGCCTGCCTGCACCGCGTCGCGCGCCAGAGCCTCAAACCCGTAGCGCACCAACGGATTCATGTAGCTGAACAGAAGCAGCGGGATTTCCGATTGCGCGCGGATCTGGCGCGCGATGTCGAGCACGGAGTGCAGCGTAGTGCCGGCCCGCAGCGCACGTTCACTCGCCAACTGAATGACAGGGCCATCGGCGATGGGGTCTGAGAACGGAACGCCGAGTTCGATCAGGTCCGCGCCGCCACGCTCGAGCGCCAGGACCAGAGAAGCGGTGCGGCCCGGGTCCGGATCTCCCGCGGTGATGTAGGCAATGAGACCCGGCTGGTCTTCTCGCCCGAGACGTTCAAAGAGTTTGGCAATGCGGGTCATGCGGATTGAGTATCTCCGTCGGCGCGGTCCAGTTCCGGAAAGTTCTCGCGGTAGATATCGATGTCCTTGTCGCCGCGGCCGGACAGATTGACGATGAACACCTGGCCCGGGCAGGTGGGCGCGCGGCGCAAAGCTTCAGCCACGGCATGAGCGGACTCCAGGGCCGGGATGATGCCCTCGGTGCGGCACAAGCGGCTGGCAGCGGCCAATGCTTCCCCATCTGGAATCGACACGTATTCGGCGCGGCCTTGATCATGCAACCAGGCATGCTCGGGACCAATGAGGGCGTAGTCGAGGCCCGCGGAAACCGAGTGGGTAAGGGAGACCTGCCCGTGTTCGTCCTGCAGCAGATAGCTGCGCGCCCCGTGCAGCACGCCAGGCGCGCCGCCGGAGAATCGGGCGGCATGCTCACCGAGCTTCTCACTGCGGCCGCCAGCCTCAATGCCAATCAGCTTCACCGAGCCGTCAGGAATAAAGGCGTAAAATGCGCCGATGGCATTGCTGCCGCCGCCGACACAGGCCAGGATTGCGTCGGGCAATTTGGATTCGCGTTCGAGAATCTGGACTCGCGCCTCCTCGCCGATGCAGCGGTGGAAGTCGCGCACCATCACAGGGTAGGGGTGCGCGCCGAGAGCGGAGCCGAGCAGATAGTGCGTAGTGGAAACGTTGGTGACCCAATCCCGCATCGCTTCGCTGATGGCGTCTTTCAGCGTGCGGCTGCCGGTGGAAACGCCCACCACTTTGGCCCCCAGCAGGCGCATGCGAAACACGTTCAGGCGCTGGCGGCGCATGTCCTCCTCGCCCATGTAGACGATACACTCGAGTCCAAACAGCGCGCAGACCGTCGCCGTGGCAACGCCGTGCTGGCCGGCGCCCGTTTCAGCAATGATGCGCTTCTTGCCCATACGCCGCGCCAGCAGCACCTGTCCCAGACAGTTGTTGATCTTGTGCGCGCCGGTGTGAAGCAGATCTTCGCGTTTCAGATAGATGCGTGCGCCGCCGAGGGATTCCGTGAGACGCCGGGCAAAGTAGAGAGGGGTGGGACGGCCGGCGTAAGTTGCAAGCAGTTCCTTGAGTTCGGCTTGAAAAGCGGGATCTTCGCGAGACTCGCGCCAGGCGGCCTCAACATCCTCCAGCGGGGCCATGAGTGTTTCCGGAACGTAGCGGCCACCGTATGGGCCGAAGTGCCCTTTTTCATCGGGTTGCGAAATCATCTTAATCCTTCACTTGAGATCTGGTAGTGCAGAGCGGCTCGGACAAACTCCATCACTTTTCTATGGTCCTTTTTCCCCGGACCCGATTCGAGGCGGGAACAGGCGTCCACTCCCCAGGGTCGCACAGCTTGGATGGCATCACCCACATTGGAGGCGTCCAGTCCACCGGCTAATACTATCTTGCACGAGGCCGCTGGCGGCTTTGCTTGCAGGAGGCTCCAGTCGAATGTGCGCCCGGTGCCACCGTGTTGCGGGCCGGCCGGGGCGTCGAGTAGGAAAGCTTCCACCGCGGTCTCGCGCAATTGCTCCACATGGAAACCCTGTTTGACGGAAATGGCCTTCCAGGTCCGGAGCCCTTCCGGTGCGGCCTGATCTCCGTGGATCTGCACCACGTCCAGGCCTAATCGCGCAGCCAGTTGCCGGACCTTGTCCGGTGGTTCGTTGACGAAAACTCCCACTTTCCAAACACCCGCCGGCACCAGCTCCAACAAAGCCTCCGCGGCGGCGGGGGCAATGTAGCGCGGGCTGCCGGGCCAGAAATTGAATCCGAGCGCGGATGCTCCGGCATCGACGGCGGAACGCGTGTCTTCCGCATTGGTCAAGCCGCAGATTTTCACGATCATGGCCGCCTCACAAAAGCAGCTCCCGCAGCGCCTGGGCCGGGTCGGGCGATTTCATCAGATGTTCCCCCACCAGGAATGCGCCGTAGCCGGACTGCATCAGCAGACGCACATCGCCGGCGGTGTGTATGCCGCTTTCGGTCACCTTGTAGATATTGGCGGGCATGTATTCGGCCAGGCGTTGAGACGTTTCCAGAGTGACGGTGAAATCGTGCAGGTTGCGATTATTGACTCCGACGATCTCCGCGCCGGAGTCGAGGGCGGATTTGAGTTCCTCTTCATCATGCACCTCGACGAGCGATGCCATGCCGTAGTGGGAAGCAAGCTGGCGCAGGTGGGTCAACTGAGGGGTGGAGAGGATGGCGGTGATCAGCAAAATGGCGTCCGCGCCGGCCGCGGCCGCCTCGATGACATGGAACTCGTCGATGGTGAAATCCTTGCGCAGAACGGGCAAGCGGCAGGCCGCGCGCGCCGCTTCGAGATCGGCGATTGCACCTTGGAAAAACTGTTCGTCGGTAAGCACCGAGAGCGCCACCGCGCCGCCCTGCGCGTAGGATTTGGCGATGGCTGCGGGGTGAAAATTGGCGGAAAGAAGGCCCTTGCTTGGGGAAGCCTTTTTGATTTCGGAAATGATGGCCGGGGAACGCGACTGTAGGGCGGCGAGGTATGGCCGGCGCGCGACGATGCCGTTCTCGGCCAAGCGTTCCAGTGCGGGGCGGCGCGAGGAACGCTCGGCCAGTTCAGTCCGTTTGTGCTGCACAATGCGGGACAGGATGTCCGGAACGGCGTGAGTCATGTGGGGAAACATTTATATTATCATGTAGGGCTATGGAGAGAAGAGACTTTTGTGCGGCCCTCGCGACGGCTCCGGCGCTCCTTTCTCAAATCAAAAGCCCGCCGAATATCGTCTGGATCACCGGCGAGGACATGGGTCCGCAACTGGGCTGCTACGGTTTTCCGCAGATGCGCACGCCGAATCTGGACCGGCTGGCCTCCGATGGAGTTCGGTTTTCACACGCCTTCACCAGCGCTCCTGTATGCTCTTCCAGCCGCTCCGGCTTCATGACAGGGATGTTTCAGACTACCTTGGGCGCGCATCATCATCGCAGCCATCGCAAAGATGGCTACCAGCTCCCGGAAGGCGCGCAGTTGATCACAGACCGGCTGCGCCAACGCGGATACTTCACCTGCAACGTCCGCGGGATTACGCCGGAGGTGCAGGGCGCCGGCAAAACCGATTTCAATTTTCGCCACGACAAACCTTTTGATGGGACGCATTGGAACCAGCGCGCCAAGGGCCAGCCCTTCTTTGCGCACGTGAACTTTTCGGCGCCGCATAAGGGTCCGTCTTTTCCACGGGCGCGCAAGCAGAAGTATCTGGTGAATCCGGCCCAGGTGGAATTGCCGCCGTACTGGCCGGATCATCCCGTGGTCCGGGATGAGTACGCCAACTTCCTGGACGCCATCAATCTGCTCGATACCGAGGTTGGCGTCACACTGGACACGCTGAAGAAGGACGGACTGCTGGACAACACGCTCGTGTTTTTCTTCGGCGATAATGGCCGCTGCCTGATTCGTGGCAAGCAGTGGTGCTATGACTCTGGGTTGCACATCCCGCTGCTGGCCTGGTGGCCCGAGGGCGGCGTGAAGGGCGGGGCCGTTCGCAGCGACCTGGTAAGTTCACTGGATCTATCCGCCACCGCGCTGGAGGCTGCCGGGGTCAGGCTGCCAGAGAAGTTGCACGGCCGCCCGCTGTTCGGAAACAATGCCAAACCCCGGGACCTTGTGTTTGGCGCACGCGATCGCTGCGACATGACGCTGGACCGCATACGGACCGTGCGCACCCAC
This sequence comes from Terriglobia bacterium, assembly GCA_016650235.1. Lineage (GTDB taxonomy): Bacteria > Acidobacteriota > Terriglobia > Bryobacterales > Bryobacteraceae > VFZE01. The sequence goes on along the minus strand of JAENWC010000242.1, from coordinate 14,015 downwards.
CGTTACCGCTATATCCGCAATTTCATGCCGGAGCGGCCTTATACGCAATGGAACCAGTACATCGAGCAGAGCTATCCCACACTGGGAGTGATGAAGAAGTTGTACGGTGAAGGCAAGTTGAATGCCACGCAATCCTTGTTCATGGCTGCGCGCAAACCGGAAGAGGAGCTCTACGATTTGACCGCGGACCCGCATGAGGTGAACAATCTGGCAGCGGCGGCAGCGCATCAGGGCGCGCTGCTGGATCTCCGCGCCAAGGTGGATCGATGGATCTGGGAGAGCGATGACCAGGGCCGGTTCCCGGAGCTTCCGGCCGCGCAGCAGTTGTAGTCGCGGCTGTTTCCGAAACTCGCTTTCGAGGATCGCCTTCACCCCCTCCGGGCCTGTCAGATGCAACCAATACCCGGCGCGGGGCAAGAAGATGGAACTGGCACAGCAAGTGGAGCGCTTGGAAGCCATACAGAAACTTCTGGACCAGGTATTGGAATGCCGGTGTGTGGATCTGCGCGAATGCGGGCGCAGGGCCAAGCGGCTTCCGGCAATCTGCAATAATTGAATAAATGAGAGCATTTTCGCGCGTGGCGATCGTAGCCATGGGCTGCTGGTTTGCCACCGGCTGGGCCTGGGGCGACTCGCTGATCCCACCACTGACCGAGAAGCAGACGGCCGAGGCGCGGAAGATTCTCGCTTCTTTCAAGTCCAACCCCAGGGGGCCATTCGAGCGCATACGATGGTTCTGCAATGACGGCGCGGTGCTGCCGCCGGAGGGAACGCCATGCCGGGCGCGCGGCGGGGGATACCAGCACGGCGAGTTGAGCGCGAACGCGCTCAAGCTGATGAGTTGGAATCTGCATACAGGAACCATCCTGGCTGGTCTCCCCTTCGAGGTTTTGATCGATGAGCCGCTGGATCACCACTGGCTCAAGGAACTTGTGCTGGAGAAGTACCTGGTGGCGGTGGATCGGGACTGGGTGTATAGGAAGGCCATCTCCTATCGCGGCGCCCGGCAAGTGGAGGATGAAGAGAAGGCCGGCCGGAAATTCCTGATCCAGTTGTTCTCCAATCCAAAGTGGCTGGCGGCGAACTATCATCTGGCCGGCCAACTGGCGGACTCATTGCCGCACGGAGTGGCCGGCAGCAAAGTGAAGCGGATTCGTTCGCTCGCCACTATAGCCGCGGAACGTGATCCGCGATTCCAGGGAACGCGCGTCAAGATCCATTCCTATCCCGGACCGGAGGATTTGACGGCGGTGCGGGATTTTCTGACAGACGGGAATCCATCGGAAGCGGCGCGGAACAATCTGGAAGAACTGGCTGGTCTGCTGCAGGAGCAGTATAGCCGTCAGAGTTGGGTTCCGGCTCTGCGCGCTGCGCAGAAATCCGCCGCTGGTACGCCTGTGCATGCAAGGATCGAGGAACTGGTGGGGATATTGGAGGCGAAGGAAACGGACCAGACTCCGCGCAAGCTAAGCGATCTATCGTTGGGCATACGGCGGCAGATTGTTCAGTCGGATAACGGACGGCAGAACCTCGATCTGCTGGACTTGAGCCGCATCCTGGAGCAAAAGTCATTCGAATTGCGGCGCCCGGCGCCGGAGCAGCCGCGCCGGGATTTGCTGGAGGATCTACGGAGCCATTTCCGATTGGCTGCCGGAGGCGGACTAATGTCCCTGCGGCAACTGGAGGCCTTGGAGGCTGAATTGGACTCTTTGAGCCAGCTTGCTCCTGTACCAGCCGAGCAGTACCGCGCGTCCCTGCGCTATTTAGGGCGTGCTTCGGAGTGGTGCCGGGCGACGGTGGCGATGGATTTTGGCCCTGTATCCAGGCACTATCAAAGTGTGGAGCCGGCGGCGGCGGGATTGGTGGATCACCTGGTGCGCGGTTCAGCCGCGTTGGAACTGACCAACCGGCTGGAAACGCTGCTGGGCGACGCGGACCGCACGGTGGGGATACGGCACTCCATCCTGGGGAGTCTGTCCTCGGGCGGCGTGGTGGGATTGAATCCTGGAATATCCACCGGCAGGCTGGGCATCATACACAGCGATCATGAAATGAAAAACGCCAACCCGGGCGGCATCTACGCGATTCCGGAGACGATATCGGAATTGAAGCCGATGGCGGGTATCCTGACCGTGGATTCGGGCAATGCGTTATCGCACGCGCAACTATTGGCCGCCAACCTGGGCATCCCGAACGCTCGCATCCCCTCCTCGTTGCTGCCGGACCTGGAAAAACGTAGCGGGCTGGAAATGTTCTACGCGGTTACGCCACGCGGCGTGGTGGTGTTGAAGGAGAAGTCGGCTCTGTCGGGAGAGGAAAAGCGGTTGTGGGCGGCCCAACCGGTGACGCGCCAGAGATTGAACCTGGACACGGGCCGCCTGCGGCTGGACGATAAGCGCTTGCGGCTCCTGGTGGACCTGAACACCAAGGATGCCGGCGTGATTGTTGGACCCAAAGCCGCGAACCTGGGGCAATTGGCCAGCTACTTCCCCAGAGAGGTTGCCACCGGAGTGGTGATTCCCTTTGGAGTATTTCATGAACATGTTTCGCGTGTTCTGGACGACAGCGGCATGCCGCTGATTCAGCAGATCGGCGTGGCTGTTTCGCACGTGGAAAAGCTGCGCGATTCGGGCGCCGCGCCCGCGGCGATCAACACCTACATGTATCCCCGTTTGGCGCATTTCCGCAGGCTGATTCAGACGATGCCGCTGCTGGACGGCTTCGAGCGGGAATTGATGCAAAAGATGGAGAAGAATCTCGGGCCCGACGGCAGCTACGGCGTGTTTGTACGCAGCGATACGAATGCGGAAGATCTGCCCGGGTTCACGGGAGCGGGGTTGAATCTGACCGTGGCAAATCAAGTGGGAAGACGCAACATTCTACAATCCGTGAAAGACGTGTGGGCCTCTCCGTTCACCGAGCGCGCCTTTGACTGGCGGAGCCGCGCGCTGAAGGGGACCGATAAAGTGTATCCATCGGTCATTGTCATGCGCGCGGTGCCGAGCGATAAATCCGGGGTCATCGCCACGGTGGATCTGGAGAACGGCAGCCACGACTACATCACGGTGAACGCGAGCGAGGGCGTAAGCGCGGTGGTGGATGGCGGAGTGGCGGAGTCCATCCTGCTTGGTCCCAATGGCAGTGTTCAGCTCTTGCAACAATGCAGAGCCACCTACCGCAAGGCGCTCAGGAAGGAGGGTGGATTTGAGAACCTGCCTGCATTTGGGAAGGATTACCTGCTGACGCCCGGCGACATTGTGAAGCTTCGCGAGATGGTGGCGGAGGTGAAGCGGAGATATCCAGCGGCCCAGTCGGCCGCGGGTACAGTGCTGCCCTGGGACATCGAGTTTGGCTTTGAGCAAGGAGATTTGCGGCTTTTTCAGATCCGGCCGCTGGCGCGTTTTCAGGAGCTGGAAACATTGAACGCGCTCACCAAACTGGAGGGTCCCATCCCGGCAGTGAAACTGGTGCGGTTGAATGAGAGGCCGCTACGGTGACCGTGCTGCTGCTTGTCTTGTTGAGCGGGAGCGTTGCGCTTGGATACCCGCTGGATGGGGCCTCGCGAACGGGGATACGCCGGCTCACCGGCTACAGCCTTTCCCACGAAGGAAAGATCAGGAAGACTATCACTCTTCCCCCTGGGGCGCTGCTGAACACCGCTCAGATCAAGCTGCATTTGACGGCCGCGGGAAGCGATTTTGATGTGACTGGTTCCACCAAGGCGGATGCGTATCTGCAGGCTGGCCTCAACCGGATCTTCTCGAGTCGCGACCCATCCTATAACATTGCGATGCTGGACATCTCCGATCCGGCCCGGCCGGCATACGCCTCACTGCGGCCGGATGAAAAGCGAATTCCCGGCAGCGTCGGAAAACTGATGGTGGCCACAGGTGTGTTTGGCGCACTGCGCCGGATTTTCCCCGGAGATACCGCGGGGCGCGCGCGGCTGCTCCGGGAAACCATGGTCACCGCGGATTCTTTTGTCTATCGCGACGGCAAGACAGTTCCGTTTTTCAACCCGGGAGACGCGGCCATTGTGAACCGGCGGTTGGAGACGGGAGATAAATTCAGTCTTTATGAGTGGCTGGACCACATGTTGAGCCAAAGCTCGAACGCGGCCGCCTCAATGACCTGGAAGCACTTGATGCTGCTGTACCGTTTTGGCAAAGACTATCCGCTGCCGGCGGAAAAGGCCGCGGCTTTTTTCAAGAACACGCCGAAGACGGAACAACGCGAGCTGGCGCTCGAATCGACGGAGTCCGCTCTCACCGCTTCCGGCATCGACACGGGAAAGCTTCGCATTGGAACATTCTTCACGAGCAACGCCTCGAATGCGATCCCGGGGACTGCCAGCTATGCCACGTCCAAGGAACTGCTGCGGTGGCTGATCAAACTGGAACAAGGCAAGCTGGTGGACGAGTGGAGCAGCCTCGAGCTGAAGCGGCTTCTCTATTTCTCGCGGCCCCGTTATCGTTACTCATCCTCTCCAGCGCTGTCCAAGGCGGCCGTCTACTTCAAGTCGGGATCATTGTTCAAGTGTGATCCGGAGCCTGGATACCGTTGCGTCCAGTACAAGGGGAACAACCTGAACCTGATGCACTCGGTGGCGATGGTGGAGTCCGGCGCGAAAGTGTACCTGGTGTCGATGATGTCGAACGTGCTGCGGCTCAATTCCGCAGTGGAACATCAGACGATTGCCACTGAGATCGAGCGGATGGTACAGGCCCGTCCTTCCAAGTAACACGCGCAAAACGGAGCTTCCGCCCTTTGCGCTTCCAGGTAACACGCGCAAAACGGAGCTTCCGCCCTTTGCGCTATACATCGCTGAGCTCGCCTCTTGGCAAGGACACTCTCACCGCATTCAGCACTGTGGCCAGATCGATCAGCTCCTGGGCAACCGCACCCGCGACAGGCGGTAGATAGCCCGCCGCGGCAAGGATCATTCCACCGGCGCTCAATACCATTCCTCCCACGGCGCTTTGCAGGGCAATCCGGCGCATGCGGCGCCCGATGTGAACCAGTTCGTCGACCTTCCGCAAGGTGGCTTCCAAAATCACGGCATCCGCTGCCTCGGCGGTGATATCGCTACTATGCCCGAAAGCTATTCCAACAGTGGCGGCCTGCATCGCCGGAGCGTCATTGATTCCGTCGCCCACATACAGAGTCCTGCCGCGCAGCGTTTCCGCGATGACGATGGCCAACTTCTCTTCCGGGCTTTTTCCGCCGTGCACCTCCGTGATGCCGACCGTCTCCGCGAGATACTGCACTTCCTCAACGCGATCGCCGGAAAGCAGGATGACGCGCGCGCCGGGATGGCGCAGGCCCAGGTGCAGGACGTAGCTGCGGCTGTCCTGTCGAGGCTCATCGCGGAAGCGAAGGAGAGCGGCATAATGGCCATCGATCAGCGCAACACACTCCAGTCCCGGAGCCAGAGGGGGGAGGTCCTCGATCCCGGAGTAACTGCCGCGGCCCGTAATCTTGACCTCCCGTCCCGAGACAATGCCTGTGAGTCCCTCACCCGGCCGTTCGTTGACAAGACTGACCGGCTCCATGCTCAGTTGCTCTTCCTCGGCGGCTCGCATGACGGCTCCGGCGAGCGGATGTTTTGAGTACTGCTCAAGGCTCGCCACTATCTTGAGGACGTCCGATCGCGAGAGCGCAGGCGCGCCGGGACGAGCTCCGTTTTGCGGGCTATTACTCAGGACGATCTCTGTCAGGGACGGCCGGCCGAAGGTGAGCGTGCCGGTTTTGTCAAAGATGAGGGTTTCGCATGCATCGATATGTTCAAGAGCCGCCGGGTTCTTGACGAGGATTCCGCGCTGCGCCGCGAGCGAAATTGCGCCGACAATCGCGACGGGGATGCTGATCAGGAGTGGACAAGGAGTCGCGATCACCAATACCGAAAGGAATCGCCGTGGGTCGCCACTCGCAGCCCAACCAGCGATCGCAACAGCGAGCGCCAATGGCGTGTACCATGCGCCTAATCGTTCACTGATGCGCCGCAGACGAGGCCTATTGGCTTCCGCCTGCGCAACGATGTTCATGATCTTGGCATAACGAGAGTCGACCGGAAGTTTCGTTGCGGCGATCGTCAGCGCGGTTTCGCCGTTGATCGCGCCGGAGATGACCAGCGATCCCGGGGTCTTTGACATCTCAAATGGCTCCCCGGTCAGGTAGGACTCGTCCATACGGCCCCGGCCGTCCGAGACGACTCCGTCGACAGGACAGATCTCGTGGGGCAGGATCACGAGCGCATCGCCGATCGCGATTCGATCGAGCGGAACATCGATGAGCCCGGAATCAGTCTGGCGATGAGCAATGACCGGCATGCGCTTGGCGAGCGCATCCAGGACCGACGAGGCGCGCCGTGTCGCGGCCCGCTCCAGCGCCGTTCCTCCAGAGAGCATGAGCACAATGATGGCTCCAACAAGATATTCGCCGGTCAGCACCGAGGCGAGGATCGAGATTCCCGCGAGAAGGTCAGCCCCCCACTCGCCTTGCCTCACTTTACGGCCCAACTCAATGAGGAGGTGGCCGCCTCCGATGGCCAGGGTCAAATAAAGTGGAAGCTCCCATCTGGCGCCTGAAAGACCGAAGGCAAACCTCGCCACCAGATAGGCGAGAATACTGACCCCGGCCATGAGAGTAATGCCAATCTCGTTGAGCTGCGGAATCCTACTGCTCATGCCCCATTATCGCGGAGACCCGGTGATCAAAACAGGGAGAAGGCGTTTCGCGCACAGGCCAGGTCACGCGCCCCAATCAGTGGATGCGCCGCCAGTCAGTCTCCAGAAGCGCCGGGGCGAAACTGACGCCGGGGCGGCCCTTTGCGGGCCGGGGCGAGCTCCGGCTGGATGCTGAAACGGCAAACGCCTTCGAGAATATCGAGGGACCAGTCAGGCGGGGTGTTTGGAGGGCACCATGGGCGCGCCGCAAAGAAAGAGGAGCAGCCACACCATGTGGCTATTGGAACAGATTTAGTCGCCCAACGCAGGACGGCTGCGCATGATCAAGTCGTCCAGTTTCACAATGAGACGGGGCAGCACTTCCCCGCCCCGCACGTCTTTCATGAGTGCCACGGCGATATACTTTCTGCCGTCATGTTCCACCATCGCGGCGTCGCAATGAGCATCCTTCCACGTGCCGGATTTACGGTAAACGTCGCGGACGCCGATCGAATCGAGTCCCTTGACGAACTTGTGATGGATTCCGGGGTTGGAAAGGATCTCTTTAATTTCGGCGCTGTAGGAAGGGTTCACCAGTTTCCCCTGATCGAGCAGGAGAAAGAACCGGGCCACTTGCAGGCTGGTGGCGCCGTGCGAAATGTTGTGCAGCGGATCGCGCTTCCAGTAATCGTTCGGACCACCGTAGGCCTTGCCGATCCAGAGTCCGCCGTTCATCAAAGGATCATACAAGCGGTAGGCTCCGCTGGTCAGCACATCTGCGATGAAGTTGAATCCGATTCTCTGGATGGCCGCCGAGGAGTCTGTGTTGGAAGAGAATCGAGCGATGCGGGTGAACATCGCCTTCACCGAAGGCGTGTACTCCATCAGGCCGGCGCGGATGCGCTCAAAGCCCGCCAGCAATATGGCGATCTTGGGCAGGCTGGCCGCGTACATCATCTTGCGATCATTCACGCCGGCATAGCGGGGATGCGCGGAATCGGTGATGTCCACCAGGGAAACGGCGAGACGCCCTTCGGCCAGCGGTAATAGCAAGCCAAGATCGCTCACTACACTTTGCAAGGACCGTTGGAGTTCCCCATCAGGCGCAGGCATAGAGTCCGCCGCGGGACTGGCCGTAACAGGCGCAGGGGGGGCTGGGACCAACAGAACCGTGTATGCGAGGACTAGAGCAATTAACTTATTTCGCATGATCACGCAAACTCCTTATTGTAGCCCATTGCAAGGGGGCCATGCTCAAGCCCGTGGTTCCGAGAAGGTTCCGAGAGGTTCCGAGCGCCGTCAATATACTACAATGGCGAGGGACCCACCCAGGATGATCGGCCAAACTCTGCTCCAGTTCCAAATCCTCGAAAAGCTTGGCGAAGGCGGTATGGGCGCTGTTTATAAGGCCCGCGACACCAAGCTCAACCGGTTTGTCGCGCTCAAGACCCTGCGCGGAGCCGCCCCGGACCGGAAAGCCCGCTTCCTCCAGGAAGCACAGGCCGCCTCTGCCCTGAATCATCCCAACATCGTCACCATTTACGACCTGATCGCCGTGGACGGGCAGGACTTCATCGTGATGGAGTATGTGCCCGGAAAGACGCTGGACCAGATCATTCCCAAGCGAGGCATGCCGGTGGCGCAGGTGCTGAAGGTCGCGCTGCAAATCTCCGATGCGCTCACAGCCGCGCATGAGGCCGGCATCGTCCACCGCGACATCAAGCCTTCCAACATACTCGCGCGTGAAGACGGCACGGTGAAGGTTCTCGACTTCGGACTGGCCAAGCTCACCGAACCGGACCCGGTGGGTGAGGACGAGGCCACGCGTACGGCGAAGCTCGCCACCGAGGACGGAGCCATTCTTGGCACCGTCAGCTTCATGTCGCCGGAGCAGGCCGAGGGCATCAAAGTGGACGCCCGCAGCGATATCTTCAGCTTCGGCGCAGTCTTGTACGAGATGCTCACCGGGCATCGTGCTTTTCACGGGACATCGAAGCTGTCCACGTTGTCGGCCATTTTGAAGGAAGAACCGAAGCATCCGTCTGAAATTGGAGCTGACGTGCCGAGGGAGATGGAGCGGATTCTTTTCCGGTGTTTGCGGAAAGACCGGGAACGGCGCTACCAGCTCATGAAGGAAGTGAAGCTGGCCTTCGAGGAACTGAAGGAAGACTCGGACTCGGGCCGGTTGACCTCCTCCGCGCCGGATCGCAAGCAGCGGAGCCGGATGGGTCTGGTTTTCGCCTCGTTCGCCATCATTGGGACGCTGGCAGCCGGTTACCTGTGGCTTGGTTCTCGCGGGGTTCCAAAGGGTCCCGCGGAGTTGACGCTCCGTCCTTTGACCCAGGACTCAGGCTACACCGGAAGCCCGGCGATATCGCAGGACGGGAAAATGGTCGCCTACGCCTCGGACCGGGGCGGCGACGGAGCCACCGATATCTGGGTGCAACAGATCGCCACGGGGGCGCAACCGATTCGGTTAACGCGTGACCAGGCGGTGAACAGCTCTCCGGCCTTCTCACCCGATGGCGGGCAGATCGCCTTCGTGTCCACAAAGGAAGGAGGGGGTGTCTACCTCATTCCCTCTCTAGGAGGTGAAGTTCGCGTTCTGGTGCGCGGGTACTGGCTTGAGCCGGCATTCTCCCCGGACGGCCAGTTTGTCGCTGCCACGCGCGACCCCTTTGCCCAAAGGCTTTTCGTCATCCCTGCCACGGGAGGTACGCCGCGCCAACTTGCATCCGATTTTTACGCCGCCAGATTCATCGCCTGGTCCCCCGGCGGACGGAAAATTCTATTTCGCGGAAGCCGCGAGCAATCACGAAATCCGGAATCGTGGTTGGTGGATTCAAAGGGAGGAACCCCGATGCCTGCTGAGATCCCATCCGGCGCCTCCGGCAACTGGGCCGGTGAGTTCCTGTTTTACAGCACCCGCAACTTGCACCGCGTTCGAATGGATGGAGCCACCGGGAAGCTTCTTGGGCCACCTGAACGGCTTACCCACGGTTCCAGCATGGAGCGTTTACCAAAAGCCGTGCCTTATGCAAGCCCCAGCGGTTGGCGGATCGCCTTCGAGAGCCGGCAGTCCAGCCAGGGCCGCTTGTACCGGCTCCCGCTCGCACAGGGCTCTCGCGCCACCCCCGCTCCAACTGAACTGGTTGTGCAGGACGGCTTGTCGCGATCCACTCCGTCGCTTTCCGCCGACGGGTCAAAGCTTGCCTGTGTTGTCCAGAGTGTCGATGGCTACAGCATCCGCGTCCGCGACATGCGGTCGGGCGCGGAAAGAACTCTGATTGAGCAGAAGCAGGATATGCGCGCCCGCATCTCCCCCGATGGTTCCGTCGTGGCATTGAATCTGACCGCGGTCAACGAGAAGGAGACCGACATCTACCTCATTCCCGCCAACGGCGGCGCATCACGCAAGGTCTGTGGCAACTGCGGAATGATCTACGACTGGGCCCCGGATGGCAAACACATCGTCTACCGTACCGGCGCTCCCATGCGCTTTGAGAGTTTCAACGTCGAGACGGGGAAGAATGCACTCGTCCTCTCCCATCCGAAACATCACGTTCACGCGGCGGTGTACTCGCCGGACATGCGTTGGGTGGCGCTGCATCTGGCCCCGGGCGACGGTCCTTCGCACATCTTTGTAGCTCCCGCTCGCCCTGGGATCACGGCCGCCGAATCCGAATGGATTTCCGTCTATACGCGGCCCGGTTATCAAAGCCGCCCCTGGTGGTCAGCCGATGGCAAGACACTCTACTTTGTGTCCGACAGCGATGGGGCACCCACCATCCTGGCCCAGCTTCTGGACCCTGCCACCAAGCTGCCTCGCGGCGCACCGGCGATTGTGTACCGCTACCAGGGAGAAGCATCGGCGATGCAAAGAGGCCACCCGTTCGGCCCGGGCGTGGGGCGGGACTTTTTCGTATTCAACATGTCCCATTCCCGTGCCAACGTCTGGCTGGCGGAATAAGTCAGGGGTGCGGCTCGGGCTGATGCATCAAGCTGAGGCAAGATCGGTTTGTGCATAGTCGCTTCCAACGGAGAGCAACGGCCGCCCGGCGATCGATGCCACAGCGTAGGTGAGACAGTCACCGAGATTTAGCGCCGCCGGATGCCGTCCCTTGCCGAAGCGCATGAACGCATCCATTGCGACGCGGCTATGCATTTGCGTGAAGGGGATCACCTCGACATCCAGTACTTCTAACAGTTCGGCGAGCAACGGCATCGCATGCCCGTTGAGCCGCCGCGACAAAACCATCGCGGTCTCCACCAACGTCGGGGCGCCAATGCCGGCAGAGGCGGCCGTTCCGATCTTTGCCAGAAGTTCACCCGCGCCTGGCTCGGCCATGATCACGGCTATCAATGCGGAGGAATCAAGTATCATCAAACTCCTCCCGGCCCGTAGCCGAGGATCTCTTCTTTTTCGGCCTTCGTCAGTGCCCGCCCAAAATCGCCAGACGGGAACTCTTTTCGGAAGCGTGCAAGGAGGGCTTTAAGCCGATCCTCGCGGCTCATTCCCCCACTACGCATCCTGAGGCGCCGAATACGGTCCTGAAGAGCTTGCCGGATGGCCTCCGTTTTGGATTCATGGTCATTACTTCAACTAGCACAAGACGGTCAGAACGTCATACGCAAACCCATCTGAATGATCCGCGGACCGCTGGTGGTGTCGATTTGCCCCGGCCGGGCGGCGCCGATGTTGCGGCGCGGCGTTCCCAGATTTGCATGGTTCAACGCGTTGAACATTTCCAGCCGGTATTGTAGCTGCCAGGATTCCCGGATGGGGAATCGCTTGAACAGCGCGAAGTCCAGGTTGTAGTCGCCCGGTCCGATCATGGAATTGCGTCCTGAGTTTCCGTAGCTGCCGAGCGCGGGCAGAACGAAAAATGATGGATTGAAATACTGCGCCATCAATTCATCGCGCGACCGGCCGGTGTCCAGCTTCGGATTTCCGGTGAGATCGGGCCGTTGCGTACCGGTGGCCGTCAGCGCACGGTCCTGGCCGCTCACCACTGTGAACGGTGTGCCGGCTTGGATGACGAGGATCCCGTTGGCCTGCCAGCCGCCTAATACCCACTTGGAGACGCCGGCATTGGGTCCGGGAAGCTCCCAAAGAAAGCTGGTGACAAAGCGATGCCGGACATCAAAATCCGAGAGCGCTTTGTCGGGCCGCATGTTCATCGTATCCTGCCCGTTGAAACCGTCCGCGTCGATGGACATGCCGTCGATCGATTTTGAGTAGTTGTAGCTGGCCAGGATCGTGAACCCTTGAGAGAACCGTTTATTCAATGTGAACTGCAACGCGTGATAGGTGGAATTGATCACGTTTTCGTAGTTGATGATGCTTGAAAAATTGGGCGCATAGATGCGGCGGGAATCGGTATTTCCCACCGTGGCCCCGGTCCGGAAGATCCCGGGATTGAGTTCGCGCCGGATGGGGAGCCGGGTGCCCTTGGTCCCTATGTAGGCGGCGGTCACCACATAACCGGAGGCCACCTCATGCTGCAGATTGAGGTTCCATTGCTGCGCGTAAGGCGCGGCGAAAAAAGGATCCACGCTCAGCCCCACCGTGACCGGCTTGAGGAACTGGTAGGCGGCCTGATCTTGCGGGGTGGACGGCGGCGCATAGGGAAACGGGTTCACTTGCCCGGCGTAAGGATCGCTGAAGCTGCGCGGCTGCTGCAATGTGATCTGGAGCGAGTAAGGCGGTGAGTTCACAAAGTGGCTCAACTCGTGGAAACGCGGCACGTCAAAGAAAATCCCGTAGGCCCCCCGTATGCTGGTCTTTCCAGTGCCCAAGGGGTTCCAGGCGAATCCGAAACGCGGCGCAAGATTGTTGCTGTCGCTGCCGGTTCCGCCGCGGGGCACATTGGCATCGTCGGCATAGACCAGGCCCGCGGGTGCGGTTGGGAAAACACTCGATTGCTGACCGGGCCGGAACAGGGTGAGCTCATTGTTGGCCGAATAAAAGGGAAACTGCGGCTCATAGCGCATGCCGAAGTTCAGGCTCAACTTGCCCGATACCTTCCAGTCGTCCTGGAAATAGAGCGAGAAGGTCTGCGCGCGGATCTGGTTGATGCGGATCGAGCCTTGCGTAAACCGGAGCGCGCGGCCGATCAGAAAATCGGAAAACGCGTTGCCGGAGAACTGGCCGTTGAAAGTAAACTGCGGGTCCACGCCGTTGGCCGTTACTCGATCGCTCTTCGACCACCGGTACTCACCGCCAAACTTCAACAAATGCGAGCCCTTGGTCCAGCTCGCATTTTCCAGAAACTGGTGCGTCGGGCGGTCGATCAAAACCAGATTGTCCTGGTTCAAATCCCAGAACCCGGTCACTCCGCCGCGATAGTGCGGCACCAATTCCTTGCCGAGTGCGTCCAGCCCACCGCGATTTGCCTTCACCCCGAAATCGGTGTAGGAGATGCCTTTGCCGCCGCCAATGGGCAGCGGTCCGCGGTCGATTAGCGATTTATTCCAGGTGTACTGTGACACGAGCAGGAAAGTGGGTGAGGCTGTCCAGGTGTGCTGCCCGGTCAAATTAGTGGTGCGGAAGGCCACCTCCGAGGTCAATACCGGCAGTCCGGCAGTCAAAAGATCTCCGGCCGTGGTTTTGAACAGACGGCCGCTCAAGCGCTGGTTGTTCGACAGCGCATAGTCCACGCGTCCCAAATACTGATCCGAGGTGGTGGATTCCGGCGGATTGTAGATGTAGCGGTTCCCAGTCGAGTTGGGAAGCGGAACTTGCAGCGCACTCAGGAACTTGATGGCGGCAGGATCGAATCGATTCGACGGAATCATCGCGTTCGGGAAAGGCTGGTTGGTGATCGGGTCGCGAGGCTTTTGCGCCGATTGCGAAAAATCCCCAGTCCGTTCCGCCGCTGTCGGCACCACCAGGCCGGATCGCGTCGTGCCGGTGCTCTGCCGCACTCCCTCATAGGAGCCAAAAAAGAACGCTTTGTTGCGAATAATGGGTCCGCCGGCGGCGCCGCCAAACTGATTGCGGCGTAGTTTGCTCTTCGAGATTCCAAAGAAGCTCCGCGCGTCCAATGCGTCGTTGCGAAGGAATTCCCAGAGCGCCCCATGCAGTTGGTTGGTCCCGGCCTTGGTCACCGCGTTGACTACCGCGCCTGAGTTGCGCCCATATTCGGCGCTGAAGTTGTTGGTGAGCACGCTGAATTCCTCCAGTGCATCCGGGTTGGGGAGCACGGCGCCCACGTTCTGCTGCGGATCGTTGTTGTCACCGCCATCCAGCATGTAGTTGGTGGCTGTGCCGCGGCCGCCGTTCACCGAGATGGCGTCATTGCGGTTCAGAGTTGCACCGCCCGGCGACGACACCGCGCCCGGTACAAG
>JAENWC010000241.1 GCA_016650235.1 Terriglobia bacterium | reverse complement strand
GTTTCCGCCGGAGCGAACAAGATTCTTGGAAAGGCAGTAAGAAAATGAGCAACGCGTTATTAGAGAAAGTATCGGGCAAATACAAGCGCGCCGAGGTCCCAGCCATTGAACCGGGTGACACCGTGCGCGTGCAGGTGAGGATCAGAGAAGGTGAAAAAGAGCGCCTGCAGGCCTTTGAGGGCACCATTATCGCGGAAAACAATACCGGGATCGGCCGCACCATCACCGTCCGCAAGATCAGCTTCGGGCAGGGCGTGGAGCGCATCTTCCCGCTGCATTCGCCGGTGGTGGACCGGATCGAACTGGTGCGCACGGGCCGTGTCCGCCGCGCCAAACTATATTATCTCCGGGGACTGAAGGGCAAGGCGGCCCGCTTGCAAGAGCGCGACCGGCACTGAATTGGCGCAGGGTGCTGCTTCGTCGGGAGCCCGCAAATCGGACAGGCACGCGCTCCAGTGCACCAACCGGCCGGAGCGGCAGGCCTATAAGATGGGATTTTGCCGCGTGGCTGGGCTGGACGAGGCGGGCCGGGGATGTCTCTTCGGGCCGGTGTACGCCGGCGCGGTCATCTTGAACCCGGCGCGCCCTATCCGCGGGCTGCGGGATAGCAAGCAACTGACAGCAGTCGAGCGCCAAGTGTTGGCCGGCAAGATTCGGGAAACGGCGCTGGCGTGGTCGGTGGCTTGGGCAGACAACGGCGAGATTGACCGGTTAAACATTTACCAGGCTTCCCGTTTGGCGATGAAGCGAGCGCTGGAAGGCTTGTCGCCGCGGCCCGATTATCTCCTGGTGGATGCATTGAGCCTGGACACAACCATACAGCAGAAGTCTCTGATCCATGGCGATGCGCTCTCCAGGTCCATCGCGGCGGCCTCGATCCTGGCCAAAGTGGATCGGGACGAATCGATGCGGGATTGGGACCGGATGTATCCGCAATACGGTTTCCTGCATCACAAAGGCTACTGTACGCGGGAACATCTGCGGGCCCTCGCCGAGCATGGGGTCACCGCGCACCACCGTTTCAGCTATGAACCTGTGCGAGAGGCTGCCGGCGGATCAGGGCAGTTATCCTTATTCGGCCAGGCGGGGTTGGAAGAGTGGTTGGAAGAAGCGGGGGCGTCATGGACGTAGAGATTCCACCGGGCGGGGTACCCGGTCCGGTTGCGGTGGAAAGACCGCGGTACCGGTGGCATCACAAACTATCCAGCGTTTTATTTGCGATCTTCTGTTTTGAGTTGGGGATTTTCCTGGTGGTGTTTCCGTGGCTGGACGCATGGCAGAACAACTACTTCTCCTGGATTTCCCCAGCCTCCTTTGGACAAGCATGGGTGGCCGAGTACTGGCGCGGTCTCTGGATGAGTCCGCATTTTCGGGGAGCCATCTCCGGCTTGGGGTTTGTCAACATCTATGTATCGTTGCTGGAAGTGTTCCGGTTGCGCAGGTTTTCCGCCGAGCCGGACTAGCGGCAAAAGAAGCTGTTACTGAGCCGCGGCCAAAAGGAGCGGCCGCCAGCGGCCAAAGATTCCACTAAACTAGGAGAGTAGGAAAGCAGAGGAGTTTCATGGATCAACCAATCGCGACCATGGTCGCGGAAGTGGCCTCAGAAGTGGCGAAAGCCGGAACAACGAAGAAGTCGGACCCGCCGCGCGGCACCATCGCCGAATGGACAGTGACCATTCTGCTGCTGCTGTTCGGTACCACGACACTGGTGCAGGCCTTCGTCATCCCGACCGGGTCGATGGAGGATACCTTGCTCATCGGCGATCATCTGCTGGTGGATAAGCTCGCCTACGCCCCGCCGGGTCCGGTGAGCAAGTACATGCTGCCATACAGCGAGGTGAAGCGCGGAGACATTATTGTGTTCCGCTATCCGGAGGATATCCGGCAAACCTTCGTGAAACGCGTGATCGGGATTCCCGGGGACCGCATCCGCGTGGAACGCAAGCAGGTGTTCCGCAACGGCCAGCAGCTTGAGGAACCATACAAGTATCACAAGACCGAGTATTTCGATTCCTATCGCGATAATTTCCCCTCTGAGCCCAATGTCCGGCTCTATGATGGCGCGCAGCAGATGTTGGAAAAACACGTGACCAACGGGGAGGTAGTAGTGCCACCCGGCGGTTATTTCGCCATGGGCGACAATCGCGACTCCTCGCTTGACAGCCGCTACTGGGGGTTTGTGCCGCGGGAGAATATCATCGGCAAGCCGTTGATTATCTACTGGTCCTACGACGCGCCCACCGAGCGGCTCGCGAGCCCGGATATCGGACTCGACCACATCAAGGATCTGGCGCTGAATTTCTTCAGCAAGACACGATGGAAGCGGACATTCCAGTTGATCCGCGGACAAGCCTCGACCAACTAATCTTGCACGGATCGATACGATGAAGAAGATGTCTCCCTATCGCAACCCGATTGCCGAATGGGCCGTAACCCTGCTGCTGTTGTTGTTTGGAACTGCAACGGTGGCGCAGCCGTTTGTCGTGCCCACCGGGTCCATGGAGGATACGGTGCTGATCGGGGATCACCAGACCTACGTCAAGCGCGTTATCGGCGTGCCTGGAGACCGGATTCGCATCTCCAAGCAGCAGGTTTATGTGAACGGAAAGCCGTTGATTGAGCCGTACAAAGTGCACAAGTCCGGGTATGCGCGTTTGCCGGAGCGCGTGATCCGAATGCTGCTAGAAAATTTAGTGAACGGCGAGTTGCTCGTGCCGCCCACCGAGCACCTGGCCGATATGAATATCAATGTGGATCACGTGGTGGATCCCGGCCTGAACTTCTTTTCCAAGACGCGGTGGCGCCGGACGTTTCAACTGGTCCGCGGTTATCCGCATCCCTGACGAGCTGAATCCATTTTTATGCCCAAATCACGGTACCACGGCCTCATTCTGGCTGGCGGGCGAGGGACGCGTTTCTGGCCTCGCAGCCGGACGCTGACGCCCAAACAGTTGCTGCCTTTTGTGGGCGAGAAATCGTTGCTGCAGGAAACTTTGGCGCGGTTGGGGCCCGTGATTCCGCCGGAACGGATCTGGATCCTGACGAACGAGCAACTTCGCAAACAGATCCTGCATCAGTTGCCCAACGTGCCGCCTGGCCAGGTGCTGGCGGAACCAGCCCAACGCAACACGGCGCCGTGTCTGGCTCTTGCCGCCCAACTGATCCATCAACAGGACCGCGATGCGGTGCTCGGAGTGTTTCCCGCCGACCATCACATCGCCAAACCGGCCGAGTACCGCAAGCTTCTCAAGCCTGCCTTTGCCGCCGCGGAAACAGGACTGCTCGCCACCATTGGAATTGAACCCCGCTGGCCCGAGACCGGGTACGGCTATCTGGAATTTCCGCCGGGCGTGATAGCGGGGAGCCTGCAGGCGCAACCGGTGCGACGGTTTTGTGAGAAGCCGGATCTGAAGACCGCCAGGAAGTTTCTCCGTGCCGGAAGGTTCTACTGGAACGCGGGGATGTTTTTCTGGAGGGCGGAGACCTTCCTGGATCAGATGCGCAAGCACCAGCCCCGCACTTCGGCGTTGCTGGCCTCGCTGCCGCCTTTGGGAGGGAAGAAGTTTCGCGAGCAACTCAAGCTTACCTATCCGCTGTGCGAGAGCATCTCAGTGGATTATGCGGTGATGGAGAAGGCAGCCGCGGACAATCAGGTAGTGGGAGTTCCGGCCGGCGATATCGGCTGGAGCGACCTGGGAAGCTGGAATGCGGTGTATGAGCTGCTGCCCCGCGATGCCGACTCGAACGCGGTGCGGAGTGAAGTGATTCTGGCCGGAGCGAAACGATGTTATGTGGAGGCGCAAGGCAAGCTGGTGGCGCTGGTGGGTGTCGAGGATCTGGTGATTGTGGACACTCCGGACGCGCTGCTGGTAGTGCACCGGGATCACGCGCAGCGAGTGGGAGAACTTGTGAAGATGATCGAGAAGAGCAAGCACACTCATTTGCTCTAGAGGTGGTCAATACAATGCGACAGATGCCGATATTGGCACTACTCGGGGCGGGTCTCCTGAATACAGGATGTGGAGATTTGCTGTCACTGCATTCACTGTATACAGCGCAGGATGACGTGGTTGATCCCGCGCTGGAGGGCAAGTGGGAGAACAAAGAGGAGTTTGTCATTGTCGAGCGGGCAACCGATTGTTACCTGGTATTAGGTGATGTAAAACTGCTGGTCGCGCGGAAAGTGCCCCGGATTGCGCCATCAGGACTCCGGACACGAGCAATACAAGCAGAAAAGCGCTAAAGTCTCATGTCTAGCCTCCGATCTCACCGGACCCCGATTGTGACTTCGTTGCTCGACCGGCCAATATAAGTCAATCGCACAGAAACGGCAGGTCCCGGCGCGAGGCCGGCGGGGATGCGCACGTTAATCTGGTTCAGCCCTGCATATCCGGGAGTATTCCCGAACCACAACACCTCGGCCATCCGGCCGCCTATCGAAACTTGCGGAGGGATCAGGCTTCCGTCGCCAAGACCTGTCAAGTAAATCTCCAGCGCCTCTCCAACAGCGGCGGGATTGTCAGGCGCAGCGAGCTGAGGTGTGTTGGCATGCAGGATCGCGCCCTGGCCTCGCCCGTCGCCCGAAAGCGAGAGCAGCACGGGCGGGTGTATTAACACAGCCGGAGTGTAGAGTTGAGCGCTGGAAAGGATTGTCTCCGGGATCCAGTAGCGCTGGTCGTCGCCCCCCGCGATTAAGACCCTGCCATCGTTGAGGAGCGTGGCCGTGTGCAACTCACGCGCAAAGGGCATACTCGCTGTCCTGCTGAATGCTCCCTTGAGGGGATCGTAGATCTCGGCACTTGTGGCAAGTTCGATGACATTGTGGCCACCGGCGAATAAAACACCGCCGTCGGGGAGCAGGGTTGCGGTGTGCTGCAGCCGGCCGGCAGTCATATTGCCAGTACTGGAGAAGGCTCCGGTGGCGGGATCGTAATGTTCGGCGATGAAGGATGCTCCGTCGCCATCGCCGACGTCGCCGCCGGCAATCAGGACGTTGCCGTTCATCATCAAGGTCGCCGTCGGCCCGGTGTGGTTTGTGGCCGCGTATCCCCCAGCGGTGAACGCGCCGGTCGAGGGGTTGTAGACGTCAGCGGAGGTTCTGTAAGGTCCAGGCCCCTGGGGATTGCCTCTGGTGATTAATACCTTGCCACTTGGGAGCAAGGTCGCTGTATCAGCCCACTCCGAGTTCATGTTGCCCGTGGCGGTAAACGTCCCTGTGTCGGGATCGTAAAGCTCTGTGTCGACCGGGAAGCAGCAGTATCCCACGCCCCGGTAGAATCCCCCGGCGAACAAAACCTTACCATTATTCAGCAGCGTGGCAGTAGGCCAAAGCCGAGCCGTAGCCATTTCCCCCGTGGCAGTGAAGGCGCCGGTTCCGGGATCATAGAGTTCGGCGCTGGCGAGGGCGGGGCTTCCGAGCGCACCGTTCTTCGTGAGTCCTCCGCCAGCGATTAAGACTCTGCCGTCAGGGAGCAGCGTGGCCGTGTGTCCGCTGCGGGCAGTAGTCATGTTGCCTGTCGCCGTAAACGTGCCGGTGCGAGGATCGTACAACTCGGCGCTGGACTGGGTGTTGAGAACGGCAGGCACTCTCGCCTCTATCATGTCTCCGCCGGCGATCAGGACTCTGCCGTCGGCGAGCAGGGTGGCCGTGTGAAAAAAGCGGGGCGTGGTCATGTTGCCAGTCGCAGTGAATGTCCCCGGTGATTGCGCTATTGACCTCGATGCTGAACATACAAGAGACAGAACAAGCGCGCTCGTGATTTTGAAATTTGTCATTGTATCGGGCCCAATCAGTGCCGGTAAGGTACCCCGTAAGTGACATCCGTCGAAGCGATCTGCGCGCCATCGATGTAGAGCCTGAATCTCGAGACGCGGGTGGCGAACGGACCCCATGGAATCTGCACGATGCCGCCGAATCTAGACAATGAGCTGTTGTTCTCGCCGTCTATGACGAACGGTGAGCCGCCCACAGCGCCTTGCAGGTCGCCGAGGCAGCCGGAGACCTGCATAGAGGCGTTCGGGCCAGGAGAAGTTCTGGCGCTCGGCGCTGGCAGCATTTCTGTAGCTTTTGCCCAGAATTGGCCAAGCCTGGCCAGAGGCATGAGGCTGCCTGCAAAAGGGAAACACTGCGCCCCGGTGCACGTCACATAGTCCCAGAGAGGCACGATGGAGAAATTCCCGTGTACCGCCTCCGATGTCACGGTATTGATCGACGCATTGTACTGTCCGCGCGAAACCAGACCGGAGGAGTTGGTGCAGGACAATGTGGGATCAATCGAAATAACGGCGCCGCCGGCGTCCCCCACTGCCGCAACTTCAAACGGTCCAGCCGAAGGACCGATGTCGAAGCTGGCCGTGAGAGTGCCCGCGTGCAGCATTACCGAGGCCTGCAATCCCAAACCAAAGTTCGGATCGCTTGAAGGATAAAGCGCATCGATCGATCCCTTGACGTTCGAGACATTCGTGCCGGGTTTGATGCCGATGTCCACGATGTTGCTCTGCCAGTCTTGCAAACGAAGGTGGACCAAACGAAGATAGAGCCGGTCGGTCGCCGGAACCGGGGCTATCACGTTCAACTGGTAGATTCCCGGAAATCCAGGAGCCAGACCGGCGAACAACACTTGCGCCTTGCGTTCTCCTATATAGACGTCGACCTCATCCACGACACGGCCCGAATCGCCGGCGGTCGGTCCGAGTCCGGTGGCGTAGAAGATCACGACCTGCTTCGGGGCCACTGTGTCCACCGGCTGAAAGTTGGAATCGAAGACCAATGCCCGGCCCGTTCCGGCGCCGTTCCGCGTGAAGATCCCCGGTGCGCTGCGCGTCAGGCGGATGTTATAAGAAACGCTGCCGCCCGGCGCGTTGATAACTACCGGCACGACGAAGTTGTCCGGGATCGCGACTTCGGACGGAATGAGTACGTTGATTTGTGTAGGAGAAACATAAAGCATCGCGGCAGGGAGACTACCCACGGTGACCGATACTCCACCGAGCGTGGTGGGCAATCGAGCAGCTGTGTTGGCCTCGGCAGTCGCAGCGGCCAGGTTGTTCCCGAAAATAGCCACCCAGCAGCCGGGCGAAACCACGGCGTCGTAGGAGGCTGCATTCAGGACGGACGAGACCACCGGTTGCGCGTACGCGAGTCCTTGCGCAAGACCGAGAGTCACAAGAATATTAATCGTTCTCTTCATATTTCCCCTTTCGCTTCCTTGGCATCGGAGCGTGTTGGCATCGCACTTGCCCCCATGGCGGCGGCAGTCACTGAACTCCGATCGTGACTTCGTTGCTCGGCCGGCCAACGTAGGTCAATCGCACAGGAACAGCGGAGCCCGGCGTGACGCCAGCCGGGACGCGAACGTTGATCTGGTTCAGCCCCGCATATCCCGGAGCATTCCCAAACCACAACACCTCCGCCATCCGGCCGCCGATCGACACTTGCGGCGGGATCAGGCTTCCGTCGCCAAGACCTGTCGAGTAAATCTCCAGCGCCTCTCCAACGGCGGCGGGGTTGTCTGACGAAGCGAGCTGAGGTGTGTTCCCATGCAGGATCGCGCCCTGGCCTCGCCCGTCGCCCGAAACGGAGAACAACTGAGGCGAGGGCACTAAGACTGCGGGATGATAAATCTCTGCGTTAGAGGTGAGTACAGGCCAGGGCATATAGCCCCCTGCGATTAAGACCGTACCGTCACCGAGAAGCGTGGCCGTGTGCAACTCGTGGGCTGTGGGCATGTTCGCTGTCCTGGTGAACGTTCCCTTGATGGGATCGTAGATCTCGGCGCTGGCGGCGAGATCGATGACAAGGTGGCCACCGGCGAATAAAACACTGCCGTCGGGGAGCAGCGTTGCGGTGTGCTGCTCCCGGCCGACAGTCATATTGCCTGTCCTGGAGAAGGCTCCGGTGGCGGGATCGTAACGTTCGGCGATGAAGGATCCTCCGTCGCCATCGCCGATGTCGCCGCCGGCAATCAGAACCTTGCCGTTCATCATCAGGGTGGCCGTGGGCACGGTGTGGTTTGTTTCCGCGTATCCCGCAAAGGTGAACGTGCCGATCAAGGGGTCGTAGAGCTCGGCCGAGGTAAGGTTAGGTCCAGGTCCATATAAATTGTTCTTGGTGACTAATACCTTGCCGTTCGGGAGCAAGGTCGGCGTATCAGCCCATCCCGAGATCATGTTGCCCGT
>JAENWC010000240.1 GCA_016650235.1 Terriglobia bacterium | reverse complement strand
GGCCGGCGCGCCGCTGGATGCAACGCCCATCTTCATCAGTGCCAGATTCGATAAGTCGCAATTGAAGCCTGTGGAGAATATGCATGCCGGAAAAGGTACAGTCCGCTACCGGCGCGCATTGCCACCGGAGGTTTTTTACACGAACTGGTCCTATGTGGATCATATCGTGATCCCCCCGGGCGCCTCGATGGGCAAGAAGAGGCATCCCGGGGTGGAGGAACTCTACTACGTCATCGACGGTGCGGGCACCATGCACGTCAATGACGAGAGTGCTCCGATCCGGAAAGACCAGGGGTTGGCAGTGCTGCTCAACGATGTGCACTCCCTGGAGAACAACGGCAGCGGTGATCTGGAACTGATGGTGATCGGGGTGGCCGTCGAGAAGTGGGTATTGGATACGGTGAACGTAAAGTGAACCATCAGGCAATGAGAAGAATCCCTTTGGCGGTTGGATTCCTGTTGTCCGCCTTGTGGATGAGTGCGCAGAACCCGGAGTCAGGCAGAGTTGAGTATGAGAGTCGATGTGCCAGATGCCATGGCGGCGATGGCACGGGGGGCGAACTTGGTCCTCCGATTGTATTCCGTCTAGCACAACTGCAGGACGAACAATTATCGCTAGTCATTCTCAATGGCGTTCCCGATAAGGGTATGCCGGGATTCAAGCTTACCGGCCTGGAGATGAGCGGCATGGTGTCCCACTTGCGCACGCTCCGCCCGCCGCGCCGGGACGGGCCGCAGCCAAAACCGGCAACGGTGCAGACCACGGACGGCAAGACGCTTAACGGGATGGCGATGAACCGCGGCCCCGAGGATCTGCAACTTCTTACCGAGGACAAGCGACTCCAGCTCTTGCGGAAGGTGGGCGAGAAGTACCGCCGGGTCACCTCTCAAGTGGACTGGCCCACCTATCACGGCTCCTACAGCGGAAATCGCTACAGCCCGCGCGACGCCATTAATACAAAGACGGTGAGCCGGCTGGCGCCGAAATGGATTTTCACCATAAGTGGATCCTCGCGGTTGCAAGTTACTCCAGTAGTGGTGGACGGGGTCATGTATGTTACTAATGCCAACGAGTGTTACGCGCTGGATCCCGGGACCGGCCGCCAGATCTGGGCGTACCGGCGCCCACGCACGCGAGGGGTGATCGGCGATGCCGCCGCCGGGATCAACCGCGGCGTGTCGGTGGCCGGAGACCGGCTCTTCATAGTCACCGACCATGCCCACATCATCGCCTTGAACCGCTTCACCGGCGCGCTGTTGTGGGACACGGAAATGGCCGATTGGCGGAAAAACTACAATGCGACCTCGGCTCCCTTGGCGGTGGGTAATCTGGTGGTGTCCGGAACGGCCGGGGGAGATGAAGGCGTGCGTGGGTTTGTGGCAGCCTTCGATCAAACCACGGGGAAGGAAGTGTGGCGCTTCTGGACGGTCCCGGCGCGCGGCGAACCTCTTTCGGAAACCTGGGGCGCCGGAGTGGACACCCCGGGAGCCACAGCCTGGTTCACCGGCACCTATGATCCGGAACTCGATACGCTTTTTTGGCCGACCGGCAATCCGGGGCCGGACCTGAACGGGGATAACCGTCCCGGCGACAACCTGTACTCGGACTGCATCCTTGCGCTCGATGCCAAAACGGGCCGATTGAAATGGCACTACCAACACACACCGCACGATCTATGGGATTGGGATTCACAGCAGCCTCCGGTTCTGGTGGATACTCAGTGGAACGGTAAGCCGCGCAAACTGTTGCTGCACGCCAACCGCAACGGTTTCTTTTACGTTTTGGACCGCGTGGAGGGAAAGCTGCTGCTGGCCAAACCCTTTGTCAAAAAGCTGACGTGGGCCAGCGCGATCGGCGCAGACGGACGGCCCGTCCTCAATCCGAATCAAACGCCCACCACTGAGGGCGCCCAGGTGTGTCCGGCGATAGAAGGCGCCACGAATTGGTTCTCCACCTCCTTCAGCCCGCTCACCGGACTTTATTACGTCCAAACTTTGGAGAAATGTAATATCTTCCGCAAGAGTCCGGCGGAGTGGAAAGCCGGCCGGGATTTCATGGGAGGATCGACACGCCCCGTGCCGGGCGAGACGCCGGTAAAGATTTTGCGTGCCCTCGACATTCAAACCGGCAAAATCGTATGGGAGCTCCCCCAAACCGGAAACGCTAATTCCTGGGGAGGGACGCTGTCCACAGCCGGCGGCCTGGTCATCTTTTGCGACGACAGCGGCGCTTTGTCGGCCGCCGATGCCGGCACTGGCAAGCTGCTCTGGACGTTCCCGACAGGGCAGACCTGGAAAGCCTCGCCGATGACTTACGTTTTCGATGGAAAGCAGTATGTCGCCGTGGCCGCCGGCCCTAACATCCTGTCGTTCGGGTTGGTGGACTAAGGCGGTTCTACGCGAATTTTCCTTCGTCTAGATTCGTAAGTGCTGCTGCTCAAATCAGTGGGGCGATTTTGAACGTCGCGCAGCGTCCACTTTCGCGATCAACTTCAGCGCCGAGCATTCCGCGCTATAATGCCCCGGTTGGCAAAGAACACCCGAAACCGCCGAGGACCAGTCATGGCGAGGATGCAGCCGCCGAATACAGACCTGCCGCCGCACATTGTCGATGCCATTCGGCAAGCTTGGCCAGATGGTGTACTGGAAATACCGGACACCTCGGATGATGCTTCCCTCTGGGACACATATCCGAGGCTGAAGGCGAGCGTAGCGAGCATCC
>JAENWC010000239.1 GCA_016650235.1 Terriglobia bacterium | reverse complement strand
GATGAACAGTGGTGTTGCGCAGCCCGATGGCTCGTTGAAAGTCGAGCCTCGCATGGAGGTGAGGCACGTGGCTGAGGCGGTATTGTATATGGCGAGTCTGCCGCTCGACGCCAATGTGCTCACCATGACGGTGATGGCTACCCAAATGCCGTTTGCAGGACGAGGGTGAGCCGAAACCGAGCCGCGCGGGCCGGCAAGCGGTATGGCGATACGGTTGTACTTAGTTTAGCGGCGTCCCTTGCGAGCGCGGACCTGGCTCAGGCTGCCCAGCATCGCTACCGACGCCGCGAGGGTGAACCACAACGCTTGCTTGAACGCGTCGATGCCGTCATAGGTGTAGCTGGAGAAGAAGACGCCGCGAACCGTGAGGACGAAGACAGCGATTCCGTAGATTGCGTAGAGAAAGCGCAAGCGGCCCGTGATGGCCAGGATCACCGCCGCCAGGCCCGCCAGATTGCAGTAAAGCAGATAGTGGATCAACTTTACGCCGCTTCCGGGCAACATATCGAGATTGAAATTCGGGGTGCCGGAGAGCCAAGCCACCAGCGCCACTCCCACCAGAAACACCGCGAGCAGGAAGTGGAAGAGGTAACTGTAAATGTGTAGAATCGTGCGCACTGACCTGCCATTGTACCAAGGGGCGCGGGGAGTTGGGATCTTGTGTATTACAATAGGATCGGTGGGGCATTTTTGTCTTCACTGGGACTGTCTATGAGCATTGGAAGCGATCTGCCGGCGCGAACGGAACACATTCTGTGTTCCATCGTGCGCGCCTATATCGAATCAGGTGACCCGGTTGCTTCGGCAACTCTTTGCCGCCAGGGCAGCCGGCAAGGCCTCCACAACTTGAGTTCAGCATCCATTCGACACGTCATGGCCGATCTTGCCAGCGACGGCTACTTGAGCCAGCCGCATGCCTCGGCCGGGCGGGTGCCCACCGAAAAAGCCTTTCATGTTTTCGTACAAGGACTGCTTCCCAAGCGGCTACAGCAGGAGCGAATCGGCCAGATCCGCGGCGAACTCAGCGAAGCCGGTTCCGTGGAAAGCCGCATAGAGCGTTGCTCGCATCTGCTGCGCGAGATGACCGGAGGGGTGGGCATTACCGCGACAATTCCGGCGGCGAGCCAGACGCTGGATCGCATTGAGCTCATCAATCTTGGAGAGCGGCGTGTGCTGATGATCGTGGTTACGCGGGACCGGCTGGTGCGCGACCATGTTGTTCTGCTGGACGAACAGGTCACTCAGGATCAACTCGCCTCCATCCGCAACTACGTCAACATGCACTTCTCGGGATGGATACTTTCCGAACTGCAGGCCGAACTGCGCCGCCGGCTCGAACGGGCCAGCGCCGCCTATGACGAGGTCCTCAACAAGCTCATTCTGCTTTACGAGAAAGGCCTGCTGCAGTTTCGCGTTCAACCGGAAGTGCACATGGAAGGCACATCCAACCTGGTCAGCTTCGACTTCCAACTCACGCGCGAACGCCTCAAGGACATGTTCCGGGCGCTGGAAGAGAAAAAACGGATTTTGCAATTGTTGGACCGGTTTCTGGAACAGCCGGCCGGTTTAGTGGGAGTAAAGGTGGGACTGGGCGAGGAGGACCCCAGCCTCGGCGGGCTCTCCCTGATCGGTATTTCGGTCGATATGCCTGGAGGCCTGTCGGCCAAAATCGCTGTGCTCGGCCCGATGCGCATGAACTATGAGCGGGCCGTCTCCGCGGTCTTGCACGTCGGCAGAGCGTTCAGCAGCCTCCCGTCCTGATTCCGGGGCTTCCACATTGGGTGAATGAATACTGTGAGTGAATCATTGGATATGGAGAACGAACGATCGCCTTTTTTGGAAGATGCCGCGGAGGAGGTTCCTCTGCCGCCGGCTGGGCCTGCTGAGCTGGATGCATTCCATGCCCTTTCCGCAGAGAAGGCGGAACTGGAAGATCTGCTCAAACGGCGTCAGGCCGATCACGAAAACTTTCGCCGCAGGGCCGAGCGCGAGCGCGCCGAAGTGTATGAAATCGCCTCGATGGAGACGGTTCGCATGATGCTTCCCACCGTCGATGATCTTGAACGCGCGCTCCAGACGATTCCTGAAGAAGAGGGCCCGCTGCGGGAGTATGCCAAAGGAACACATCTCATTTACCAGCGCCTGATGGAGACTCTCACCAAGCTCGGCCTGGAGCCCTTGGAAACCGTCGGCCAGCACTTTGATCCCAATCTGCACCACGCGGTGCAGAAAGAGCAACGGAAGGACGTTGACGAGGAGACCGTGCTCGAGGAGTACCAGCGCGGGTATAATTTCAAGGGGCGTCCGCTCAGGCCCGCCATGGTGAAGGTGTCAGTGAAATCGTGACTACACGCGACTATTACGACATCCTCGGCGTAGAGCGCGGAGCCGATGAATCCGCTCTGAAAAGCGCTTACCGCAGGCTCGCGATGAAGCATCACCCGGACCGGAACCCGGACGACCATGCGGCCGAGGAAAAGTTCAAGCAGGCTGCCGAAGCCTATGGTGTATTGAGCGATCCGCAGAAGCGTGCCGCTTATGACCGGTTTGGGCACCAGGGCTTGCAATCCGGGCAGAACTCCGGCTTTGACCCATCCACCTTTAGCGACTTCAGCGATATCCTGGGCGACTTCTTCGGCTTTTCAGATCTGTTCGGCGGGACGGCCGGGGGCAATGGACGGGGACGCGCCTCGCGCGGGCGAGGCGAGGATGTACGCTACGACCTCACCATCAGTTTCGAGGACGCGGTCAAGGGCGCCAACATCGACATACAGGTTCCGCGGCTGGATCCGTGCGGCCGCTGCCGCGGGAACGGAGCGGAACCCAAGGACGGCCTGACCCAATGTCCGGTTTGCCGCGGTCGCGGCGAGGTCTTGTTTCAGCAGGCCTTCCTGCAGATTCGCCGCACCTGCAGCCAGTGCGGGGGGCGCGGGCAGATCATCCGCAGGCCATGCACTCAATGCAGGGGCGAAGGTTACACGCGATCGGAACGCAAACTGCGAATCAACATCCCCTCGGGTGTGGACAACGGCACCCGTCTGCGCCTGACCGGGGAAGGACAGCCGCCTCCGCCCGGCGGTTCCTCCCCAGGTGACCTCTATGTGGTCCTGCGTGTGACTGAACACCCCGTCTTCAAGCGCCATGAGGATGATTTGCATTGCCTGATTCCGGTCAATGTCGCCCAGGCCGCGCTCGGCTCCGAAGTGGACCTGCTCACTCTGGAAGGCCTGCAAGTCATTGATGTTCCCGCGGGCGCGCAAAGCGGCACTCAGGTGCGGTTGCGTGGGCTCGGGGTTCGCAATGTGAATGGAGGCGGCCGCGGTGATCTGATCGTACATGTTGAGGTGCGCACTCCCACCAAACTCACGCGCGAGCAGCGGAAGCTGTTCGAGGAACTTCGTGAAATGCTTCCGGCGGAAAATGAGCCCGAGGACAAAGGCTTCATGGACAAGTTCAAGGAGTTTTTCCTCTAATGGCAAACAAGAGTTCAATGTTCGGGTTTCTCAACACGCGACCCACGCAGGTGCTCACGCTCCTGCTATTGGCGCAGGCGGGTGTCTTCTATGGCCGGGCTCGTACAACGGAGGACACTCCGCTGGCCCGGCCGCTTGCGGAGTTTCCGGTGCAAATAGGAACTTGGGCTCGCGTGCAGGAAGGCGTGGTCGAAAAAGAGGTACAGGATGTGCTGCAGGCCGACGACCTCTTGTCGCGCACATACGCCGCTCCTGGATATCCCCGGGGCGCGTCCCTGTTTGTGGCCTACTTCCGTTCGCAACGCACCGGTAAAGCCCCGCACTCACCCAAGAACTGTCTGCCAGGAAGCGGATGGACTGCCTCCAACGCGGATATGCTTCTGGTTCCGATAGCCGGCCAGCAGCCAATTGAAGTCAATCGCTATCTGGTGAGCAAGGGAGATTACAAGAGCCTGGTTCTTTATTGGTATCAGTCTCCCGGGCGAGTGGTGGCCAGCGAATACTGGGCGAAGTTCTACCTCGTGCTGGATTCCATCCGCTACAATCGCTCCGATACGGCTCTGGTGCGTGTGGTTGTCCCCGCCTCGGAAGATGAGCAGTCCGCGGAGAAGTCCGCCGTCGATTTTGTGCAGGCGATTTACCCGAACCTCGCCCCATTCATTCCGGCGGGAATCTAGAGAATTAGCGCGAGCAGACGCGAGACCAACAAGAAGGCAAATGATACCGGGACTGACAATCGAGATCGTAGACCCGGATTTAGGCTTTATCCAAGCGCCGGCGTCGATGCTGCACAATTCTCCGGCCGCCTCGAGCACGTACCCAGAGGAACTCGGGCAAATGCAGATTCAGTTTTACCCAGCGTGCAGTAATCGGAGGTGAATGCGAATGATGCGCAGTCGACTTCTAATCTCGTCCTTTCTCGTGACTGTTGGATCAGCTTGCGCGGCAACCTGGAGCGAAATTAACACCGGCTTGCCCAGCGCCGTTCCCGGCGTCGAAGCTCTGACCGTTGATCCTACGGTGCCTTCCACTATCTACGCTCGCACCAATGAGGGAAGCGTCTTTAAGAGCACCGATGGAGCGGGAACCTGGCGCCCGCTCAGCACGATTACCGGCGCGTACTTCCTGGCAGTCGATCCCAAAGTGTCCACTACCCTCTACGCCAGCACGAGCCGCGGTGTTGTTCTTATTGAACCTCGCATAATACAGTTACAATCTCGCGTAATGTAGTGACAACGAGACGAGAGTTAGCCTATACTTGAGGTATGACTGCACGGGTTCCTCCGCGACGCGACTTCCCTCAGATGGAGAAGCGTCGCAAGCAAG
>JAENWC010000238.1 GCA_016650235.1 Terriglobia bacterium | reverse complement strand
TTGTTGGGGATCAGTCCCGCCATGGGATTGGAGATGCGCTCGGTGTAGTAGGCCGTATCGATCTGGCCCGCCGCGTTGAGCCTTCCCAACTGGTTCGCCGGAACAACGTTCAAAGGAGCGTTCAGAGGAAGATTCCGCGTCAGATTCCCCACGTAGGCCACCTCCGCCACCATGTTGCCAGGCAGCTCACGCTCAATGTCGAATGAGTATTGCTGCGAATAGGGCAGCGGCCGATTCAGATAGTTCACCGTTACGCCCTGGCCCAGGAAACTGGCAGCGCCCTGGCTTGCGCCTATGGCATCCAGCAGCCGGCCGCCCGCCTGGTTGGTGAATGGGTTGGATAGACTCACCGCCGGTCGCAACCCGCCATCGGTGGATGCGATCCCACTCGTGGGCTGGCTAAATCCCTGTTGCGCCCCAATCTCATTCTGGCCCAGGTAGTAGAGACCGTAGCCGCCGCGCACTACCCACTTAGTGCCGATACGATAAGCAGCGCCAATCCGCGGCTGCCAGTTGTTGCGGTCCGGCAGAAACGCGCCGCGCGGCTGCCCGTCCCGTCCGGCAAACTGAATTGCGCCGCGGAGGTTCAACCCCTGCACCCTGTTGGCGATCGGACTGGGCGCGTTGAAGTCCATACCGCGAAGCGCACGGTCAAAGCGCTCCGTCCCAGGCATCTCGTAATCCCAGCGCAGGCCTATGTTGATGGTCAGCCGCTGCGAGACCTTGAAGTCGTCCTGGAAAAACGCGGCAAAGTAATGCGTTCGTACCGACGGGTCGATGTTGCGGTCCACCACGCCACTGGTGGGATAGCCAAGCAGAAAAGTGGCCACCTCGTTGCCCGAGACAGCGTCGGCCTGCAGCGCACGCGCCTGCGTCCAGTTGCGGCCAAACGTATAGTTTCCCGAGGCGAACCCGGGATTGTTGCTGTTGTCGTTGTACCGCCGCCCCTCCGCGCCAAACTTCATGATGTGCCGCCCCATCGCCAGACTCGCATTCGGCTGCACCGTGTAGGAATCGTTTGTGGCCGCGCTCAACAGCCGGTCTGACCGGCTGTGCCAAACGTGCCCAGATCGAATCGCGGATATTGCAGCCGGGTGAACTGCGCCACCAGCGCATCTGCAAACCCCAGCTGGCGCGGATCGAAGTTGGCGCCGAAACTGTTGCCCGTGGTTTCCTCCCACCGCGCCAATCCCGCGCGGAGGTTGAAGGTCATCCGCGGTGAGATGGTGGACGTCCAGTCAAACGTCCAATTGCGGCCGTTGCGGATCAGCGGCGCATTGCCGGTGGGCTCGGCCGGGTTGGGCGTGTTGAGATCGGTGACAAACACCAGCCCTCTATACTCCGAAAACGGATTCTGCCCATAGCGGAAATAGAAGTTGTTCTTCGAATTGATCACCCAATCGGCCCGGCCGATCCATTGATCCATGTTGCCGATCCATCGCGACGGGAAGATGTAGTTGTTGATTCGGGCCGGCCCGTCGCCTGGGGCGTTCGGCTGCGGAAATACCTTCATCACTTCAGCCGCGATCGGGTTGATGCGCGCCCCCGGAATCCGGTTGCCAGGGAACGGCTGTCTGGTGCCGTCGGCCTGCGTCGTCAGGGGATCGTAAATACCCACTTGCAGACCTTGTGCATTTCGCAGCGTTGAGAAATCCCCTTGCCGCCATTCCTGAATTGCGAACGTGCGCGTACCCGGATCGGCCGACCGCTGCCGCATCCCTTCATAGGAAACCAACCAAAACAGCCGGTTGCGCAGATCCGCCACCTTCGGCAAGTAGATGGGACCGCTGGCCTGCCACCCGAACGTGTTGATGTTGTTTGGCGGCTTGCGAACGCCGGCGCGATTCAATTCCGTTTGATTGGCGTTCAACTCCTCGACCTGGAAATACTCAAAGGCGGTTCCGTGAAACAAGTTGCCGCCGGCCTTGGTCACAATCGTCACCACGCCTCCACCGGTACGCCCGTATTGCGAATCATAGGTGTTCGTGTTGACCTTGAACTCCTGCACCGATTCCATCGTCGGAACGTGAATTACGGTGCGGTTTCCGCGCACGTTCGAGATGCCATCCAGCAGCACCTCGTTCTCGCGATTGCGCCCGCCGTTCACCGCAAAGTTCGTCGTGCCGGCAATGTCGAACGATCGCAGGTACCGCCAGCCGCCCGTCTTGATCACTCCCGGCGCTGCCCAGGCGATCTGAAACGGATTACGCCCTTGTGTGGGTACCTGTGAAATCAGTTCGTTTGCGATCACCTGCGAGCGCGATGCCGTCTCTGTCTGCAGTTGTGAAACGTCCGAAGTCACCGTCACGCTCTGCGCCATTTCGCCGATTTCCATCCGGATGTCCAGACGCGCCCGGTCCTGCGCCTGCAACACGACGCTCTCCCGGACGTAGCGCTTAAACCCCTGCTTCTCGGCGGTCACACGATAAGCGCCCGGCGCCAGAAACGGCGCGATGTAGATGCCCGATTCATTCGTGACCTGAGTCACGCTTTGGTTATTGGCGGCGTTCACCACCGTGATGGTGGCGCCCGGAACCGGCGCCCCTTGGGGATCGGTCAAGGTGCCGGTCAAGGAAGCGCGAACCTCCTGCCCATGCGCGATGGCGACAATCAGGAAAGCGGCAACAAGGCCGCCAAGCAAATAGCGTTTCATGTCTGTGCCCTCTGAGCCGGAATTTCCAGTTTGAGTTTTCCGGCAGGCAACAGTATATACCAAAAGTCTTGGCCAACCATCTGGAGCGGGCCGAAGGTCCCCGAAGGGCATGACACAAAGGGCATGAACTCTTGCTTCCCTGCCAGGCGGCTGCTATAACCGTTTGCATGGCTATGCGATTCTCTGTTGCGTTGTTACTGGGCGCCGCGCTGTGGGGTGCGCCCGAGTGGGTCCTGATCCGTACCGTGGATGGAACGGTCGTGGAGGGACGAAGTTCCGGGCGGGTGGGCGAGATTTCCCTCGCTCAAATCCTTTCTGTCCACAATGCAGCGGCCGCTTCCGCGTTGGAGGCAGGCCGCATCCAAACCGGGCTGGCTGCTATTCAAGCGCAAGATCGCAAAGCGCGCGATCAGGCGGTGGAGGAGTTGACCTCCATCGGGCTGCCGGTGATGACTCCTTTGCTGGACATCTATGAGGATACGGACCAGCATGAGCCGCGGCCTCTCTACCGTTTGTTCGAGCGGCTGATACCCAGCCATGCGGACGGGTTTGACCGCACGCTGAGCCTGGTGCGGCTGCGCGATGGAACGTCCCGGAGGACAGCGCTGCCGGAAGGGACACTCGAGGTACAGGCAGAAGGTGGAGGAAAATCCGCTCTGCCCTGGTCGAAGATACGAACGCTGGCGGTACGGCAGAAGCTGGTGCGCCGATCCGTGCAGGTGCATTCGATACGGCACTCCACGCAGATCGAGTATATGGATACGGGAGTGATTCTGAGTGCGGGTTCGCGGCTGGATTCCACAGCGCTTGGGTTTGTGCGGCTGAGTTGGAACGCGGACGGATGGGCCAGCGATGCCAACGGGCTGACCAAACCGGGATCACCCGCCTACAAGACCAATCTGGTGGACGGGCATCCGTTTGGCGCCCTGGTGGGCCGTGTAGGAGCGGACGGCGAGGTTTTCTTTCTGGGAAAGAAGGCGTCGAAGACGGGGTTGCCGGCGGGCCGGCTCGGCGTGGCGATCAACGACAACCGGCACTGGCAGAACAACCTCGGAAGCTTCTATGTAACCGTCGCCGCTACGGATGCCTATGACGCCGGCGAGGCGCAATAGCAAGCCGCCCCGTGCTTCCGCTAGCGCCCCTCGATGAGGCGCCGGTCGATTTCGGTGAGGCGCTCCTCTACGATTTCCATCCTTTTGTGAAGCTCGACGTTGGTGTTGCCAAGGTCGGCTTCCAGGCGGCGCATGCGGAGGGTGCGCCTTCCGAGTATCGGGCGAACCCCCGCAGAAGTTCGGTTTGCGCGTCCCTGACAAACTCCTGCATGGCTTTGATCAAACGGTCTTCCATGGCCTTTAGATCCGCTCGCGTGACGGGCTGGTTGTTTTCGTTGGTCATCTTTGCATTTGTCTCCTGTGGCGGGAGCGGCAGCATTGCGCCTCGTCTCCAGTGTAATTCAATCGGGATGCGCGGTTGGCTCTGATTCGTCTTGGGCTTTGAGAACAGAGCCTGACTAGAACACCAGCTTCAACTGCCGGCGCGGGCGGGGCCCGGCTATTTCGGGACCAGCCCTAACCGCGCCCGCCCGCGCCGGAAGCGGTCAACAACGCCTCTACCCAAAGCAATATCAGCAACAGAAAGACCATAAAAGTTCCGATGAGCGGCACGGCCATCACCACCCAAATGCCCAAGTCTTGCGCCAGGTAGCCCACCAGCCATGGCGCAAGCAGACCGCCGGTGATCCCGAAGGAAAAGATTCCGTTGAAGAAACCGGGATGATAGTTAGGGAAACGATGCCCGATTTTTTCCACCACCAGCGGGTAGATCATGGCGAATCCGCCGCCCAGTAGCAGCAAACCGGTCCAGGCCCCGAACCGGTTGTTGGTGGCGATCAGGATCAGGCACCCGAACAGCGCGGATGTTGCGCTCCCCATCAGCAGTTTTCCGTGCCCCATCCTCGACAGCAGCGCCTGTGCCACGATGCGGCCGGCCAACAGGGAAAACCAAAATGCCGCCAGCATCATCAGCGAAGAGTCCGGACTCACGCCCACGCGCTGCACCAGGAAGATGGTGAGCCAGCCGGCTACCGTCCACTCATTGCCGAATTGAAAGAACAGGAGCAGACTGAACATCACGGCCCCTGGACTCTTCACGTCCGCCCAAACCTCGCGCCAACGTTGTTGGGAGTGAAGCACCGGAACGGGGAAGCGGGCCTTCCAGTAAAGTCCGGCGGCAAAGCTGGGCACCAGTCCCATCAAGAGCAGAATGCTTCCAACCGCATACACGTAAAATGTGGTGGAAACCATCAGCGCCGTGGTAAGGCATCCAAGACCGAACATCACTCCAGCCAGATTCACGGTCGCGGCTTTGTCCTGCTCATAGAATGTGGAGATGGCTTGAAACGCGGCGCTGTTGAGCAGACCGGCGCTGATGCCCATCAGAACCAGTCCAGCCATGCGCCAGGGCCAGTGGGCCGGAGGAGAGGTGAGGGCCAGCCAAAGAAACGACAACCCGGCCAATCCAGCCGACCCGGTAAGCACGGTCCGCACATCTTTCCAGGCCAGCAGCACAGGACCGGCCTGCACCGAAATCAGGATGCCAAGCCCCATTGCCAGGAAGTAGTAACCCACCACCATGAAGTCATCCTTCAGGTGATATCCCCATGCCGGCAGGATGGCTCCCGGGAACGACATCAACATCCCGGAAAGAAAGAACACGGTCAGTGCGCTCCGCCCGGCACGGGCATAAACTGCCGGCGGCGGGGCGGGAGTTTCGGGCTCGAATGCGGACTCGTGCGCTGGCACCATCGTATTCTAACTCAGATTGCTTTTCCGGATTCTGTAGATTCACAAAAACGGAACTATGAGAAGCTGTAGTTCAGACCTAGATACTCAATTTAGAATCAGCAAGTTGCGATTGGAGTTCGAATTGCAAGTAAGGAAATGGGTCAACTGAGGTATTACTCTTTTGGTGTGGTTGCCTCCTTACTCTAGGCATTAAGCCCCGATCTCCAGGTCGGGGCTTTTTTTGTGTGCCGAGGTATTTCCAAACTGGTCCTCAAACTGGTCCATGGTAAAATCTGCTTTTCGGACTTGCCGGCTTTCGCTGCATGACTTCGCTCTATTCTCAATGGATGAATCGGTGGGAGAGCCAACTCGCCAATCGAGATTCCAATCGCGTAGTCCGCCCTTTTGAATGGGGGCTGGAATGGTTAGAGCTCCAAGAGTCAACGGAGCTGGAAGGATACTCCAAGAAATCAGCGCGGGACTCCGAGCAGTTCTTCTCCTACGACACGGTGGGTGATTACCGATTGGACGGGAACACGCTATCCTTCACCAGCCCGGTGGAGTCGCCCTACGCCGAAAACAACACCGTCTATGCCGAATACTTCCCTTCCCCGAAGCCGGGTGGACGCGCGGTTTTAGTGATTCCCCAGTGGAATTCCGATCCTCAGGGTCATATTGGACTGTGTAAACTACTGAACCGGTTTGGGCTATCGGCGCTGCGGCTGAGCAAGGCTTATCACCACAAGCGCATGCCGCCCGAACTGCGACGCGCCGACTATCATGTTTCCAGCAATCTTGGCAGAACCATCCACGCCACGCGCCAGTCCGTCATCGATGCGCGGGCCTGTTTGGATTGGATGGAGCAAAAAGGATACCGGCGCCTGGGCATCCTAGGCACCAGCCTTGGGTCCTGCGTAGCCCTATTGACCACGGCTCACGACCACCGCCTCCAGGCGGGAGTCTTCAATCACGTTTCGATGAACTTCTCCGATGTGGTTTGGACGGGACTGTCCTGCCGGCACATCCGGCAATCGCTTGATCCGCACGTCACGCAGGAGCAGATGCGGCGGATCTGGCATGTGATCAGCCCCGCAGCCTATCTGGATCGCCTTATCGGGCGCGACCTCAAGAGTCTGCTCATTTGGGCGAACCATGACACCACATTCCTGCCCGAGTTTTCGCTGGAGGCACTGGAGGGATTCCGGAAACGAGGCATCCCGCACCAGGAGATCTGCCTGCCTTGCGGCCACTATACGAGCGGTAAATTCCCTTTTAATCTGTGGGATGGATTGGTGATGTGCCGCTTCCTACGCAGGATGCTGTAGGGTAATTCTTATCACTACAACCTGTAGTCCCATGGTTGCTAATTCTCTCTTGACAAAACGAACGAGGTGCCGCAACATATATGCATCACTGAGAAAGGAGGTGGTCCAGAAGAATATGGAAATAGGCTGTAGATCAAGACAATCAACCACACAGGAGGTGGCCGACTGCTGAGTCGACCCCACTAACAGTACAGGTCATGTTCAGTGCAGTGACCGAAGCTCCTGAGGAACGGTCCCTCGCTGTGTGACGTCAAATGGGAAAGCCCACACCTTCACCGGTGCGGGCTTTCTTGTTTTAGCGCGGCATCCAGGGCCGAGGCAAAAGTCTGAAGTTGATTGACGGGGACTGTCCGCGACTCTACCAGGACAAAGTAAGGGCCTTGCGAGAAATGCAGCTTGCCTGCCTCCGGCTTCCACTTCTGGACCAGTTCAAAGGCGCCGGCGCCGGTGGTCATTTCATAGACGGTGACCTGCAGCGACCCCGGACCGGAGTATTGCGCCACGCGAGCGGACCGCAAACCCAGATTCCTTGCGGACTCCGGCGCCTCCGGCGCGGGAAGAGCGCGGGCGGAATCGAGTTTGTATCCGCCCGGCAATTCCGCCGGCAATTCCAGCGGCGGAACTTCTGTCCTGGAAGCGGCGCCACATCCAGCCAGGGTGGCAGCCAGAGTCATCAATAAAGCAAGAGTGAAATTGGGTAGCATAGTCCCCCAATAATATCCACCCCGGCCAGTGTGCTAAAACCGTATGGTGGTTTTGAGTTCCCATCCAGGGCAGTCTTCTTCCGATGAACGCGCGCAAAACGGAGCGGCTCGCCGCGAACCCGAATACGATTCCTTGTTCCAGAGATTTGAAAACGACGAGGTGCTTGCGCGATTAAAAGCGTTGGACGCGCGGGCCCAACGCAAGGGGATCAAATCGCTCGACCCCAGCAAGAACGCGCTGATTCGGCTCGGCACCGAAATTGACGATCAAGGCCGGGTGACCAAGAACAGCTATGGGGTATTTCATTTAAGCTGGCGCGCCGAAAGGGACGGGGA
>JAENWC010000237.1 GCA_016650235.1 Terriglobia bacterium | reverse complement strand
TTCGCCATCGCGCTCCTGCACCTTGGTGGTGAGCCAGAGCCCCTTGCGGCGTCCCTGGAGTGCGTTGCCGACCCATGTTTCGCTCTTGCCATTGCCGTAGCCTATGGCGGTATCGATGTAGGTGACGCCGAGCTCGATGCCTCGATGCAGCGCGGCGATGGCCTTGTCCTGATCGTTGTAGCTGAGCAGGCGGCTGCCGCAGCCGAAGCCGACGACGGAGATGCGCGTCCCGGTCTTGCCGAGAATTCGTGTGGGCATGCCGGTCTTGGTGTCGACCTCCGCGGCCAGTGCGCGATGGGCGGCCAGTGAGCCGAGAGCGGCGGTTTCGAGAAAGCTACGCCGGGAGAGTGCCATTGGTGAGATTCCTTTCGCCCCTATCATAGCAAGGATGCCTACGAGTGATTGAAGCGAATCAGTCCAACGGCGAGTAGTACCCAGGCGGCGATCATGGCCAATCCACCGAATGGGGTCACCGCTCCGAGTATGCGGACGCCGGACAGCGCGAGCGCGTAGAGGCTGCCGGAGAAAAGCAGGATGCCGGCAAGGAGAAGCAAGCAAGTACGCGTGGTGGTGGCCGCATCCACCATGCCTGTGCGGCCCAGGATGGGCACAACCAGCAGGCCGATGGCGTGGATGAAATGGTAAAAGACGGCCTTCTCCCAGATGCCCATGGAGTAGGAGTCCAGGCGGTCTTTGAGTCCGTGAGCGCCGAATGCACCCAAAGCGACGGCAAGTGCCAGCGTCAATGCACCGGCGGCGGCGAGATTCATTGGTACCAATGTAGCAAGTATGACCGGATACGGCTTGGGCCAGTGATTCTCACGGTTACTCCGAAAGGACGCTCAAAGCGTCTTATCCAACATTGTTCCGAGGGGCTAAAAGGTGACCCGGACAGCCAATTGAATGCGGCGTCCGGGGCGCGTGGCAGTGACCTGGCCGAATTGGGTGTTGACTTGGCGGGCTTGGGCATCGAACCGGGCGCTGGTGTCGAGGCCGGACCATTGGGTGTGGTTGAAGGCGTTGTAGAATTCGGCGCGGAACTGAGTATTGAAGCGCTCGGCGATTTGGAAATTCTTATAGGCGGTGAGGTCCCAGTTATTGATGCCCGGGCCGCGAATGACGGTCCTGGCGGCATTACCGATGTTGCGGGCGGCGGGGATGGCGAAGGCTCCGGTGTTGAAGAAACGGTCAAAGGTCCTGTCACCACGCGGCAACACAGGGTTGTTCAGGACGACAATACGGGCGCCGTCCGTGGGAGATCCGGTGATGTCAGTAACAACGACCTGGCTGAAGCCGACGCCGAGCGGGGCTCCCGAGGACAGCGTGAAGATACCGGACATCTGCCAGTTGTTGACCACGGCTCCGGCAAAGCGCGGAGCGGACTTCCAACGCGGAAGGTCCCAGAGCCAGTTGGCTTTCACAACGTGCGACCGGTCAAAGGAGGACAGCCCGTAATTCCAGATGCGGACGGGCACGAGCGCGGAAACGAAGTTGCCGTCGTCGGAGGCATAGTCGAGCGACTTGGACCAGGTGTAGCTGAGTCCGAACTGGAGATTGTCGGCAAAGCGGCGATTGGCGGATAGCTGCAAGGAATGGTAGTTGGAAGAGCCGGCGGGTTCGCGTATGTCGATGTCGCCATAGCCGGGGAAGGGCCGGAGAAAGTTGGGCGGCAGCGGACGGTTGGTGGTGGCATCGAGGGCCGCGGCGGTGAAGTTGGTTCCGAAGGGAATGGGGTTGAGGCTGCGACGCCAGAGGAGATTGCGGCCGAGCGAGCCGACGTAGCCGGCCTCGACGATGGTGTTGTAGCCGATGTCGCGCTGCGCGGTGAAGGAAAAGTTCATCACGCGCGGGATGGGGGCATTGCGGTCGAGTCCTGAGACGTTGGCCGGGAAGAGCACACCGGTGGAACCGCGGAGTCCGGCGATGGTTCCAAAAAAGAGGGTGGGACGATCGACCAGCGGGGGCTGGACGGAGAAGTCGGTAAGCACCTGGCCGTGCGCCATGCGGTTGTAGAAGAGGCCGAAGCCGCCGCGGATGGAAGTCCTGCCGTTGCCGAAGATATCCCATGCAAATCCCGCGCGC
This sequence comes from Terriglobia bacterium, assembly GCA_016650235.1. GTDB lineage: Bacteria > Acidobacteriota > Terriglobia > Bryobacterales > Bryobacteraceae > VFZE01. The sequence continues at coordinate 2,760 of JAENWC010000237.1, read as the reverse complement.
GGTCCGGCGAGAATGCCCGGATCATTCATGAGCGATCGGGGAACGGAGGAATCGGTCAATGGGGAGATCATGCCATTTGCGGGAGCACCGCGGCCGGGGGCGATGGCACCGATGAGGGTGGCGGAAACGATCTCGCCGGTAACGGGGTTACGGCCGACGCGCGTGCTACCTTGCAAAACGGGCTGTATGAGGGAGACGATCTGGGAAAAGTTGTAGGTGTCGGCGGAGAATCCGGAGAGCGCATCGCCGTTGATCCAGGACTGGGGCAGATAGTGGAAGCGAATGCCCAGATCGAGCGAGAAGCGGCGGGTGACTTTCCATTGGTCCTGGAGAAACCATTCGAGGTTGGAGGCATAGTTGACTGGGAAGGGCCGGCCTGTGGGCTCTTCGTACTGGTTAAAGACGCCGAGGGCGGCGTTGGAGAAGGCGTAATCGGACTCGAGCGGATTGTTTACGTTGCGGCCAAAGTTAAAAGCTCCGTTGAAGGCTCCCGATGTGGCCTGGTTGGCGGCCCAAAGGCGGTCGAAATAGATACCAGCCTTGAGCGTATGGGAGCGGAAGGTCTTGGAGGTGTTGTTGGAGATGGAAATGATTTCGTGAGTAGTGGTGAGGGGAGTGCGGCCGTCGAAGCTGACGGCAATCGCGTTGGGCACACCGCCGAAGCTCATGTTGGGGATGAGGCCGAGGGGGTTGTTTTCCGGACGCAGTTGTCCGGCACGGAAGCCAATCGTATCGCGGCGGATAGTTTGGAGGGCCTCCTCGCCGATGATGTTATTCAACGGGCGCGTGGAATAGGATCCGTTGAATTCGTTGATGAGAGTGGGGGAGAAGATTTTCTGGTAGCGCATCAGAAAAAGCTTGCCGAGATTATCGGAGCGCTGGCGATAGACATCGTAGTTGCCGGTACCGGCGGGGAGGCCCACCTTGCCGTCGTTGATGTCATTGCGGCCGGAATAGGAAAAAGCGAGCAGGTTGGCCGAGTTCACGTTGTAGTCGATTTTGAGGGTATCGGTGCGCTTGGGTTGATCGACCACGTCCTGGAAAAGGTAGTTGAAGTTGCCGCGGGAAATGGAGCGGTCTGTGAAGTTCGGCAAGGGAAGAAAGCGCAGCAACGCCTGACCGTTGGCATCGACGCGGCTGACGGGAATGATGTTGCCAGCGAAAGGAGTCCTGTTGTTGAACGGATCGCGGATAATGATGCGGGCGTTGTTCACGTCGAGGGTCTGGGAAAAGTCGCCGCGCCGTTCTAGATCGGTGGGTGTAGTGCGCTGAGCCAGCGCGGTGGGGATGGAGAGGGGCCAAAACTCCTGCGACCAGAAGAAAAACAGCTTGTCTTTGCTGGAGTTGAATTTTCCTGGGAGGTAGACAGGTCCGCCGACTTGGTAGTTCCACGTGTCAAAACGATAGCGCGGGCGCGGGCGTCCCAGGCGATTGTTGAAGAAGTCATTGGCGTTGAGGGCCTCATTGCGCTTGAAGTAGCTGGCCAGTCCATGGAAATCGCGGGTGCCGGACTTGGTGACGATGGAGACGTTGGCTCCGGACATGCGGCCGTATTCGGCCTGGTAGTTGGACAACAGCACCTTGACTTCGGCCACCGCATCCATGGAGACGGCGATGACGGAATTGAAGTTATTGCCGATGGCGTTGACGGTGGCCCCGTCGATGGTGAGGTTGTTGGTGTTGCGGCGATTGCCCTGGACGTAGAAGTTCCAATTGACGGCCAGGTTTTCCGGGTCGTCAAGATCGACCACGCCGGGGAGCAGGGAAACCAGCGAGGTCACGTTGCGGCCGCGGATGGCGAGGTTCTGGACCTGTGAAGTGGTGAGAACGCCGGCGCGCTCCGCGGTTTCCGTCTGGAGGCTGGCGGTTTGGGCGCGGACCTGCACTGAGTCAGTCACCTGACCGATTTCCAGTTGGAGGTCCGAGATGGTGAGAGTTTCCGCGGCGGAGACGTTGATGGAGGTGCGCTCGAGACGCCGGAATCCGGCAGCTTCGACCGAAAGGGTATAGGCGCCAGGCTGGAGGGAGCCGAAATAGAAGCGGCCGGCTTCGTTGCTGGCGGCGGCGCGTTCGGCGCCGGTGGCCGCGCTGGTCAGGCGGAGGGATGCGCCGGCGATGCTCGAGTTGGTGGGGTCGGTGACGACGCCGGAAATAGCGCCGGTGATGGATTGGGCGCTGGCCAGCGTACTCATAGAAAGGCACACAAGAAGCAACTTCATGAAGGGAATTATACTGGAAACGCGCGGTGGAGACTAGGGAAGGGTTCGTCTGGCGGCGTCCGTCTTTCGATCGAGGAACGCTTCGCCGGCCAGGACGCCGTAGGACTGTGCGGCTTCGCATGCGAGGGCGACAAATCGACGGACGGCATCGATGGAGTGCTTGCGGTAGAGACCGGGCAAGGTGCGCAGGCAGTGTCCGTTGACGCGGATTCCGATGGCTTCCAGCAGCAGGCGGAAATCTTCGAGGTACGGCGCGTGGAGGTTCGAGGCCAGTTTGCCGAGCGTGGCGGCGGCCTCCTTGCAGGTGGCGCGAGCGGCTGAGATGTCGCGCTCGATCAGCGCAATGCCCAATTGCAGTGCCTCGGGGAAGGCTTGCGTGGCCTGGGTCAGGAGATGCAGGGCTTTGAGGAGATGCTCGGCGTCGCGGCCCTCCTCCATTTTTATCGCCGGAAAAGCAGTGGTGAGCGCTTGGAGCAGATCAAGGCGGCGTGATGCGGCGGCTTGGTGGGCGATGCCGGCCATGGCTCGGATGGCATCCGCG
>JAENWC010000236.1 GCA_016650235.1 Terriglobia bacterium | reverse complement strand
GGGCGGTTGAGGATTTGGGTGATCGCGCCATTGCGATCGATGCGGTAAATGGAACCGCCGGGCAGATCGGTAAAGTAGATTCTGCCCACCGCGTCCAGGGTGACGTCATTGGGCGCGGTCATCTTAAGGTTGGGCCCGTTTTGCGCGAGCACCTCCACGCGGCCGGTCTTCAGGTTGCTGCGCGTCACCTTTGGATTGGCGTTGTTGCCCTCGCAGGCGATGAGGCGAAATTCGGAATCGAAGATCAAGCCGTTGGCGGCGTTGCTGTTCTCGCGGAACACGCTGAGATCGCCGCCAACGGACAACCGCATGATGCGCTGGCTTCTGGTTTCCGTGAAGTAGACATTGCCATCGGCATCGGCGGTGGGACCTTCCAGGAAGCTAACGAAGGTCGCAATTTCGGCTTGATCGATCATAGGGCGGCTCAGGACCAGAGACGATCATTGCCCTGGTACTTGTCCCACTCCGTGGTGGGTTCAAAATATCCGGGGTGATCCTTGTGCAGGTGCTGCTTGACCACTTCATCATTCAAGGTGACGCCAAGCCCCGGTTTGTTGGACAGGTTGGCGAAGCCCTTGGCAAAGAACGGTTTGTCGCCGTGGACCAGGTCTTCCCACCACGGCACGTCGACGGAATGATTTTCCAGCGCGACGAAATTCTCGGTGGCGGCGGCGCAATGCAGGTTGGCCATGAAGCTGACGGGGGTTCCGGCAAAGTGCATCGCCATCGGCACGCCGAGCTCCTGCAGGGCGTCTCCAATCTTCTTGGTTTCGAGAATGCCGCCGGAGGTGGCCAGATCGGGATGGAGCATATCGACGGCGCGCATCCGGGCCAAGCGGATGAAATCCTCTTTGAGATAAATGTCCTCGCCGGTGAGGATGGGGATGTCGACGGCGTCGGTAATCATCTTCATCTGGTCGGCGTGCTGCCAGGGAATCATGTCCTCCAGCCAAGCCATATTGTACTTGGCGAGCGCCCTGGCCAGGCGGATGCAGGAGTTCACGCCAATGTGGCCGAAGTGATCGGCGGCGAGCGGGACTTCCATGCCGATGACCTCGCGAATCTGCGCGACGTAGTTGGCCATCAGCTCCACGCCCTTGTCGGTGAGTTCCATGCCGGTGAACATGTGCTGGACCATCCCAAAGTCGCGCGAGGATGTGCCGAGCGGACGGCTGACTGTGCCGGGGATTCTTTCCACGAGCCCGACGCCGAGGTCCATCTTAAGGAATGTGAAGCCCAATTTTTCCATGCGATCTTTCAATCGTTGGGCGAACACCTTCGGATCCGGCGACTGCGTAGTATCGGCATAGCAGCGTATCTTGTCGCGGAACTTCCCGCCGAGCATCTGGTAGACGGGGACGTTGTAGGCTTTGCCGGCCAGATCCCACAGCGCCATTTCTACGCCGCAGACGCCGCCGCCCTGGCGCGCATGGCCGCCGAACTGTTTGATCTTGCGGAAGACCTTGTCCACGTTACAGGGGTTTTCCCCGATCAGGCGGCTCTTGAGCATGAGCGCGTAGTTCTTGCTGGCTCCGTCGCGAACCTCGCCCAGGCCATAAATGCCTTGGTTGGTATCGATGCGGATGAGCGGGCAAACCATGGGAGCACCGGCGACCACGGCGACGCGAAGGTCGGTGATCTTGAGATCCGATGGCTTGGAGGCGGCGCTTACGTTTTGGGTAGCGGCATCAAGCGTCTGGTCGGCCCAGAAGGGAAGCGTGGCCGCGCCGCCGGCAGCGGCCAGGAAAGACCGCCGGGGAAACATTTTGCGGGTGGAGTTTTTCATAAGTAAATGACCTCACGGACAGGTCCATTGTACAACTCCAAGTTGCGGGAGACTACCCGATTCGCGGAAGCGACGGGCCTTGGGTGACGGTGGCGGCCAGCGTGCCCACGCCTTCAATGCGCGCGCGGACATGGTCACCGGCCTTGATACGCGCGCCTTTGGGGCAGCCGGTGGAGATGAGATCGCCTGGGTGGAGGGTGAAGAAATCGCTGTGAAACCGGACCAGTTCGAAGGGGCGCGTATGCATGTTGCGGACGAAATCGCGGGAGCAGATGCCGCCGTTGTGCTCCGTGATTACCTCAAGGGCGTCGACATCGGGGATCTCATCGGCGGTGACGATGACGGGTCCGAAGCTGAAGAAAGTGTCGATGCTTTTCGAGCGCGTGAGGTAGCGGGGATTCTTGCGGAGGACGTCGAGGGCGGTGAGGTCGAGCGTGGTGGTGTAGCCGAAGATCACCTTGCGCACCTCTTCGGCTGGGACGAACCGGCACGTCTTTCCGATGATGACGCCCAACTCGCCTTCCGCGTCGACGTCACTGGAGACATGCGGGGGAGGGAGTTGAATCTCGCCGCCGGGCTGGAACATACACGAGGCCGGCTTCATGAAGCTGCCTGGCTCCTCGGGTTGGACGGCCTGTATGTCGACGGCGTGGGATTTGTAGTTGAGACCGATGCACCAGATTTTCGGCGGCACATCGTAGGGAAGGACCGGCGTGACTTCGGTGTAGGGAATGGCGGCGACGCCGGCGAGATCTGCGAGTTGCGCATGGGCGCCGGTCAGTATGATGGCCAGCAGATCATCGGGGACGCGCGTGCCTTTCCTTGCGTTGATCTCCGGAATGGGCGCGATGCCACCGGCGGTAAGAACTCCGGTGTGGCGCGCGCCGGCGTGGTCGAATCGGACGAGCTTCATGAGGGTGCTATCAGAACTCCATTTTCTCGATGAGGGTGGAAAGTTCCGATTCTAGCGCAGTTTTCCTGGTCCGCAACTCGCTCAACTGATCGCGCAGGGCGGCGATGCGGGTCTCCCGGGCGGCCAGTTCATTGGCGTACTTCTGCACTTGCTCCTGCTGGCTTGGGATGCGGCTCAGGCTGGCGATGTTCTGGCGAATGCGTTCCTGGTCTTGGGTGATCTCCCGCGATTCACGTTCGGTTGCCTGGAGGGCGTTGTCGGCGTCGGAGATCTTGCGCTTGGCCGCGTGGATGGATTCGAGCTGTTTGCGCGCGGCTGGGGTGATCTCTTTGTTCTGGATGAGGGTGAGCAGGAAATCGGGAGTCAGGTTGGTGATGCCATAGCTGCGCTCCTGAATGTTTTCCTGGGTCACGGTGAATTCCTTGGTTTCCCCGGCGGCGAGGGGAACTTCAAAACGATTGGCGTTGGCGGTGGTCTGGCTGGGTTTGGGGCTGAGGACTTGAAACGCGGGACGCGCGGCCTGCTCCACCACCAGCGTCTTGGGTTTGGCATCCACGTTGTGTATGGTGTAGTTGGTGGTGTGATTCACGGCGGTCTTCACTTGCAGAACGCCGCGGCGCATATGCACCTCACGGGTGCCGGTTTGGGAGGAGCCGAATTTGGTGGTGACGCGCGTGCCGAGGTCGACGCCATAGCTGATCATGCGCTTGTCGGATTGCTTCAGGGTATCCATAAGAGCTTCGCCGGCGTAGGCTCCGGAATCAAAGACGGTGATGGGACCACCGTCGAGCGTCTTGCCGGTGGTGTTGGACAACTCGAAGGAATGGAGCGGGTTCTGCTGGGTGGTGTCGTTATAGATGATGAGTTTGCGGGAGGTGAGTTTTTGCTGAAGAAACGGCAGCATTACCGATTCCTTCTTGCGCACGGTGACGGGCTTATCGAAGCGGTATTCGAACAGGTCCCCCAGTTCTTTGCCCGATGAAGTGTTGGCGAGGGAACTGGCCATGTCTTGCCGCATGGGCTGCACAGATAACTCATCGGCCAATCCGGCCACTCCACCAACCACTCCACCGAGCCCTGCGGGGGCATTGAGGCGTTGCGCGGCCATGCGCCGCGGCCCTGCTTCCTTGGCCTCGACTTCCGCACGGAGCTCGGCGATTGCGCCTTGATGCAGGACCGGGGCCTGGGCCCGTTCCTCAGGCAGTTCGGCTAGCGGCCGTTCGATGTAGCGCGGTTCATACAGACGGCTTTGAAAAGAGATGGGACGACCGGAGACGAGCGCGAGGCCGACGCCCGTCCAGTCCTCACCGGTAGTGTTGTCGACGATAGCCCAGCCTTCGAGCATAGGCTCGCCCGTTGCGCCAAAGATGAGCCGGTAGCTGGATTTCCAGACCGGCGTGGGCACCATGTAACTGGCAATCACTTGCCGGCGCGCGGCATCGGTTGCCTCAATATAGACGCTGCGTTTCTCGCGGGAGCGGGACTGGTTGACGGCGGTGAGGTAATCGCTGAGTTGCGCCTGCAGGGATGGATCGGGGAGGCGAATGGAGGAGGCCCCGGCCAGATCGACGGTAACCAGTTCTCCGTTGTCGCGCAGGAGGGTGACTTGCTCGCGCTCGTTCTGATCCCGGGAACCAGGCGCCAACCGCGCCGAAATGATTGCTCCGGCGGCGGTGCTGGTGGCAAACTTCACCTCCAGGCGTGCGCCTTTGAGTTGATCGAGCAGGGCGGAGATGCTTTGCTGGGGTTCCAGGTGTATGGGGAGATCTTCGAGTTTACGGGCGAGCGGCTCACTGGAATCGTAGCGAAGACCGGAGACGGCGCCGCCCTTCACCTCCACGGTGAGCGATTTGAGAACATCGTTCATTTCGGAAGCTTTGAAGTCGAGCCGGGCGCCTTCGCCTTTGGCCAGTTCACCGGCGCGTTCAAAGTATCCGACGCCGTGCTTGTAGAGGATGACGGTTTTGACGGGAAGCTCGGCTGGCCAAAGCGTGGCGGCGGCCAAAAGCAATATTGTGAGTGCGATTCGCATGATTATTCTCCCATCACTTTAAGTATGACGCGTTTGGGCCGTTGGCCGTCGAATTCGGCGTAATAGACCTGTTGCCAGGTGCCCAGATCCAGTTTGCCGGCAGTGACCGGCACGATGACCTGATGGTGCACGAGCAGGCTCTTCAGGTGAGAGTCGCCGTTGGTTTCCCCGGTTTCATGATGTTTGTAGTCCAGGCGGAACGGAGCCAGTTTTTCGAGCCAGGCATCGATGTCGGCGAGGAGGCCATCTTCGTCATCGTTGACCCAGACGCCGGCGGTGATGTGCATGGCCGAGACGAGCACCATGCCCTCCTGGATTTTGCTTTTGCGCAAGGCGGATTCCACCTGCGGGGTGATATTGAGGTATTGGCGGTGGGTTGGAGTATGGAAGGTGAGGTATTCGGTGTGGGAGCGCATTTGAGCCAAGCATAACAGGGGAAGGAGCAGTTTCTCACGGGAACATTCCAGCGCTTGCGTCGTCTAATGCCAAATGAAACGCAGGACGTTTTTATTGGCGGCCGGCGCTGCCCGAGCGGGATCAAACCCACCTGGCCGGCGGCGGGCCCGAAGGTGATCTGGAAGCGGCCGCTTGGGGAGGGGTATTCGTCACCCTCGGTGGAAGGTGGCGCGCTCTATACGATGTACGGGCGTCCGGGGCAGGAGATTGTGACGGCGCTGGAAGCCGGCACGGGAAAGACGCTGTGGGAGCAGGCGGCCCCCATGACGTTTCGCAGTGACGCGGCGGGGGATATGGGGAACGGCCCGTACGCGACGCCGCTGCTGGCGGGCGACCGTCTCTTTACTGCCGGCGTAAGTGGACGGCTGCAGTGTCTGGATAAGAAGACGGGCAAGGTGCTGTGGACCGAAATGCTATGGATGGGCCACGGCGGGACGCGCCTGATGTACGGGTACGCATCCAGTCCGATTGCCTTTCGAGACACCGTAATTGTACCTGTGGGGGCCAAACTCCTCGCCGTTGTTGATCCAGGTGGATGGGCTCGAACAAGTGGTGCAGGTGATGGACGGCCTCGTGTTCGGACTGAATCCGCACAACGGCGATCTGCAATGGCAAGTTCCCTTCAAGGCCGATTACGGGATCAGCGTCGCTACACCGGTATGGTGTCCGGGCATTGTGGCAGGAGCGGAGCATACAAAAGGCCACGTTCGTATGGGCGGATGGAAAGCTCATCACGCTGGACGAGGATGGGACTCTCATGCTGGCGCATCCGTCTCCGAAGGGATTTCAGGTAACGGCCAAGTGTGCGTTGTTGACGAATCTTTCCTGGACGCCGCCGGTTCTGGTGGGGACAAGGCTGTATATCCGGGACCGGCGGAGCATCATGGCTGTTGAATTGGGATAGACGGGCCGAAGCTCAATGCATGCTCAAGCTTGCCCCACGTGATATTGTACGGGCATGGTTCGAATCATTCTTGTGCTGCTCACCGCGGCGGCGGCGTTTTCCGCTACGCATGAGATCTACCCCAATCATCATTCGCGCGTCTTCTCGGCTTTCAAGGAGCCGGTGCTGCGGATACAGACGGGCGATACCGTCAAGACGCGGACGTGGGATTCGGGCGGGGCCGACTGGAAGGCGGTTAAGCATATCGAGCATCCCTACAAGTATCCGGAGTCGGGCAATCCGCTGATGGGCCCTTTTTACATTGAGGGCGCCGAGTATGGAGATACGCTGGCGGTTCAACTGGACCGCGTTCGTTTGAATCGCAACTACGGATACACCTCATACCGGCTATCGCCGGGGGCCCTGAACGCGGGCGCGGCGGAGAACCTCTATAAGAACCATTACAAGATGGACGCCCTGCGGCCGGGGCGGGCGGATCTGATCCCGTGGGACCTCGATATTGAAAAGGGAATTGCGCGGCCGCGGCTGCTGGAAAGCTCCGGGGCAAAGATCGAGGTTGCGGTGCGTCCGATGCTTGGCTGCATCGGTGTTGCGCCGCCGGGCGAGAAGGTGGAGACTTCGGGGCCGTCGGGATCATGGGGCGGCAACATGGATTACAACGATGTCACCGAGGGCGCCACGCTCTACTTTCCGGTCTACCACAAAGGCGCGTACTTCTATATCGGGGATGGGCACGCGGCGCAAGGCGATGGCGAAGGGCTGGGAAACGGCATTGAGACTTCGCTCGATGTACAATTTACAGTGAAGGTGATCAAGGGCCAGCGGCTATCGATACCGCGTCTGGAGAATGCGGACTTCATCGCATCCATCGGATCGCAGCCGGAATTTTCGTCGAGCATGGATAACGCACTGCGCATGGCCAACACCGACATGCTAGAGTGGTTGACCAAAGGCTATAAACTGAGCGCGCCGGAGGCCCATCTGCTGCTCGGCGTGGCGGTAGAGCATAAGATCGCGACCTACTTCGGTTCGGTGATCACGATTGTCCGCAAGAAACATCTGCCCGGGAGGTAAAGAGAAATGTTGAAGAAAGTGAATCGGAGAGAAGCCCTTGTGACCGGGGGCTGGATGACGGCGTTGGGCTTTGCGCCTAGCATGAGCGCGGCGGAGAGAACGGGTTCCCCCGCCATCTATTCGCGCATCGGCTACACGCCGTTCATCAACCTGACGGCCACCTACACCATCAACGGCGGCGGATTGACGCTTCCTGAAGTGAAGCGGGCAATGGAGGAAGCCTCCTACTATCCGGTGAACCTGGATGAGTTGATGGAGAAAGTGGGCGCACGCATTGCCGAACTGCTGGGCGCCGAGTCCGCTATGGTGACTTGCGGGGCCGCGGCGGCGCTGACGCATGGTACGGTGGGGGCCATTGCGGGCACCGACCCGGAGAAGATGCAGCAGATTCCGGATCTGACTGGATTGAAGAACGAGGTGATTATCCCGCGGCAGTCGCGCAATGCTTATGATCACGCCTTCCGCACCATGGGGACAAAGATGGTGGAGGTGGAGACGCCGGAGCAGGCCGAGCGCGCCGCCGGACCGCACACGGCGCTCATCGCGATGTTGGGGACCGGAGAGTCCAAGGGGCCCATCAAGCTGGAGCACCTGGCTGCGATTGGGAAAAAGCACGGCATCCCGGTGATTGTGGACGCCGCGGCGGAACTGCCGGTGAAGGTGAATCCGTATTTGTCGAGGGGGGCGACGATGGTGGCCTATTCGGGCGGCAAGTCGCTGCGCGGGCCGCAATGCGCTGGACTGCTGCTGGGCAGCAAGGATTCCATTCGCGCGGCCTGGGCCAGTTCGTCGCCGCACCACGCGTTTGGGCGCAACATGAAAGTGGGTAAAGAGGAGATTATGGGTATGCTCGCCGCTATCGAGATCTGGGCGCGCAATTACAACCTGGATGCCGATTACGCGATTTGGAAGGGCTGGTACGGCCAAATACAGGAGCGGATCGATAAAGTGGACGGCGTCAGGACAGAGGTGAAGCCACCGGCCGGCGCATCGCCGTTCCCGGTGCTCGACCTGGCTTGGGATCCCGGCAAGATCGGCTACACGGCCGGCGAGATTGGGCAATTGCTGTTGAACGGATCGCCGCGCATCATGTCGCACGGGGAAGGGGAAGGGCACAGCTTCGCGATTCGACCGGTGGCCATGCGCGAGGGTGATTCGAAGCTCGTGGCCAAGCGACTGGAGGAGATCCTGCGTGGGGCGCCCAAACCAAAGCCCGCCAAGAGCATCGCGCCGCCGGCCGTGAATCTGGCGGGAAATTGGAACGTGGAATTGCAGTTCGCGGTTGGCTCGACGCGCCACCAGTTCGCGCTGGAGACCAAGGGGGCCAAGGTGTCCGGGACACACACGGGGCGAGTGGGCAAGAGCACGATACAAGGCGAGATGGACGGCAATCAGGTGCGCTTGAGAAGCGGGATTCGTTATCAGGGAACGACGCTTGGTTACAGATTCAAAGGCACCGTGGAAGGGAACCGCATGAGCGGGGAAGCGGACGTGGGGGAATACGGCACGGCACGCTTCACGGCTACCAGGTTGGCATAAGTGGCCCGATCGTTATTAACCTAGCGGGCGGGACTCAAGAGACTCGCAAAACGATTCAAGGCTCCGCTTAACTTCGTCGTATGTCTGGTCGACCTTGCCGATGAGCGGCGCAAGCTTGTTCCATCGCATAAGAGCAATGGATG
>JAENWC010000235.1 GCA_016650235.1 Terriglobia bacterium | reverse complement strand
GCCGGAACGAGAGCGAGTCCCCCTCTCCATCCACCAACCAAGCAAGTCCAAAACCGCCTGCCTGCCGGCGGAACATTTCCTGCGCCATCGATTGTGAGATCAGTCCGCGGGATTGGCCGTTGAAGGCACGGCTCAATTCGATGGCAAGCCGAGCCAGATCGCTGGGAGTGGACCACAGGCCCACCGCGGCCTGTTCCGGAAAGGCATGCCAGCGGCCAGGAATAGGCTTGCCGGTTATGCGATGGCCCGAGGAGGCCTCCTTTTTCCACTTGTCCGGCAACGGCTGCCGATACGTGCTGCGTTTCATGCCGGCCCGTTTGAGCACGAGTTGGCGCATCAGGTCCGGGAAGGGTTTGTGGGCGGCATCGGACATCAACTGTTGCACCACAAGAAACCCTCCATTGGAATAGGAACACCGGCTGCCCGGGAGAAAGTCCACGCGCACCAGCGGAGTGTTGATCACGCTGCCTCCGCGCAGTGCGTCCAGCAAAGAGGGAAGCGGCTCCGATGCGGTGTAGCCAGGCAATTGGCCGGAGCGAATGCCGGCGGTATGCGTGAGCAGGCGGCGTAGAGTGACTGGTTGCCTGGCGGTGAAGTCATTGGAAGGGAGCTTCCAGGAAGAGAGTTTGGCGTTGACATCCTCATCGAGGGACAATTCGCCGCGCTCGACCATGCGCAAGGCGCCGATGGAGGCCACGGGTTTACTGATGGATGCCATTTGGAAGAGGGTCCTGGCTGTCACTCGCGCTGGCTTGCTTCTGGTTTGTTGCAGTACGCCGTAGCCGTGAGCCCATGCAATGCGTCCACCATCGACGACGGCAATGCTGAGGCCGGGAGTGGCGTAGTGGCGCATCCGACCGGCCAGACCGGTCTCAATTCTTTGGATGCGTAAATCGGCCGGCAAAGCGGGCAGAGCGAGCAGGAGCCAGCCTGAGCACAGGAGTTGACGCAGTGTCGTCATAAGCAACAGATGAAAATTGAGCAGTCAAAGGGTAGCAGGAGAGGCCGGAGGCCTATCCCACGCTAGCGGGCTCCATCCTTTACTTGAGGTTCTTTGCGCGACCGGATCTCGCGCACGGCGTAGATGCGGCGGCCCTGGCTTTCAAAGTAGGTGCGCATGAGGATTTCGCCGAGAAATCCGGTACTGAACATCATCACGCCGGTGAGAAGAAGCAGTGCGCCGGCCATCATCAAGGGACCATGGTGCACCATGATCTCGTTACCCAGCAGTTTGAAAACCAGCAGATAGCTGAGAATCAACCCGCCCGATACGGTGCCGAGAAGACCGATTTTTCCAAAGAAGTGCATGGGCCGGGTGAAATAGGTGAGCAGGAACTTGATGGTGAGAATGTCAAAAAGAACGGAGAAGGTACGGCCTAGTCCGTAATGAGATCCGCCGCCCATGCGCGGGGAGTTCCGGATGGGGACCTCGGCCACGCGCGCCCCGTAGAAGCTGGCCAGCGCGGGAATGAAGCGGTGGAGTTCTCCATAGAGGTTGACGTCTTTGAGAATCTCGGCCCGATACGCCTTGAAGGTTGTGCCGAAGTCCCTCAACTCCACGCCGCTGGCCTTGGCCATAAGCCAGTTGGCGATGCGCGAGGGAATCTTGCGGGTGAGGGTATTGTCGAGGCGGTTCTTACGCCAGCCGCTGGCGATGTCGTAGCCCTCCTCGATCTTGGCCAGCAGCGCGGGAATGTCGTCAGGATCATGTTGCAGGTCTCCATCGAGGGAGATGACCACGCTGCCCTGCGCTTCGTCGAAGCCGGCTGAAAGGGCCGCCGTCTGGCCGAAGTTGCGGCGCAGCCGGATGACCTTGAGCCGATTATCGGTTTCCACCAGATTTGCCAGCAGCTCGAAGCTGAGGTCAGTGGAGGCGTCATCGACGAAGATGATCTCGTAGGTTTTTTTTACACGCTCCATCACCGCTGTCAGCCGGTCATACAGGGGCAAAATTGCGGGCTCCTCGTTGTGGATGGGAATGACAATGGAGATCATGGGGCTACTGCCAGTTTATCAGTGAAACGGACAAAATCGGAAGCTTTTCGAGCGCCCCGTTTGATACAATTGAAGATTACACGCCAGCCCTCAATCCGGAGCGAATAAAGGGCGAAGCGTCCGGCCTGCCGCCGTCGTTCATAAGGAGTCCGTTTGCCAGATAAAGATCCACCTCAACCGCCGCCAAGCCAGCCCATCCTGGGTTCGGGCGGCGCACAAAATCTGATTCCCATCAACATTGAAGATGAGATGAAGCGGTCCTATCTGGATTACGCCATGAGCGTGATCGTGGGCCGCGCGCTGCCCGATGTGCGCGATGGTTTGAAGCCGGTGCACCGCCGCATTCTGTTCACGTTGGACGAGATGGGGTTGAACTTCAACAAGGCGACGCGCAAGTGCGCCAAGATTGTCGGCGAGGTGATGGGTAAGTACCATCCGCACGGGGACTCGGCGATCTATGACACGTTGGTGCGGCTGGCGCAGCCTTTCACGATGCGCTACCCATTGATCGACGGGCAGGGCAACTTTGGATCCATCGACGGGGACCCGCCGGCGGCGATGCGGTACACCGAGGCGCGGCTGACGCGCATTTCGGCTTCCCTGCTCGAGGACATCGACAAAGAGACGGTTGACTTCCGGCCCAACTACGACGACAGCGAACAGGAGCCGGAGGTACTTCCGACGCGCGTTCCGAATCTGTTGATCAACGGATCTTCCGGGATTGCGGTGGGCATGGCCACCAACATCCCGCCGCACAATCTGACCGAGATCGTGCAGGCTACGATCGCATTGATCCAGAACCCGAAGACGACGCTGCCGGAACTGATGAAGACGGTGCAAGGTCCTGATTTTCCGGGCGGCGGATTCATTCTTGGGCGCGAGGGGATTCTGAACGCGTTCACCACCGGGCGCGGTTCACTCAAAATGCGGGCGCGCGCGGCCACGGAAACCAGCGGCAAGGACCGCGAATCCATCATCGTCACCGAGATTCCCTATCAGGTAAACAAGTCGACGCTGATCAAGCATGCCTCGGCGCTTGTGAACGAGAAGAAGCTGGAAGGCATCTCCGATATCCGGGACGAGAGCGACCGGGACGGAATGCGGATTGTGTTCGACCTGAAGCGGGGCGAGCAGGCGGAGGTGGTGCTGAACAATCTGTACCAGCAGACGCAACTACAGACTAACTACGGCATCATCATGCTGGCCATCGTCAACGGCCAGCCGCGCGAGATGGGTCTGATCGAGTGCCTCAAGCGCTTCATCGAGCACCGCGTGGATGTGGTGCGCCGCCGCACCGATTATCTATTGCGCAAGGCCCGGGAGCGGGAACATATATTGATTGGATTCCAGAAGGCGCTGCAAAACCTGGACGCCGTGATCCAATTGATCCGTGAATCGGGCAACCCGAAAGATGCGCGGGAAAAACTGATTGCGCGGTTCGAGTTTTCCGAGCGGCAAGCGCAGGCCATCATCGAGTTGCAGCTCCAGCGGCTCACGGGGATGGAGCAGCAGAAGATCCTGGACGAGTTGGCCGATATTCAACGGCGCATTGGGGAGTACCTGGAGATTCTTGGCTCGGAGAAGGTGCTGCGGGCCTTGGTGGTAAAGGAGCTCAAAGAAATAGAGAAGGAGTTTGGCGACGCGCGGCGCACCGAAATTGTGGAAGATCCGGGCGAGATTGTCCTCGAGGATCTGATCCAGCAGGAGGACATGGCGGTAACGGTGACGCGGGGCGGCTATCTGAAGCGCACGGCGGTGGACACCTACCGGCGGCAAGCGCGCGGCGGCAAGGGCCGCATCGGGATGAGCACGCGAACCGAAGACGTGGTGGAGCATCTGATCATCGGCTCCACGCACAGCTACCTTCTGATCTTCACCAACATGGGCCGGCTGTTCTGGTTGAAGATTTACAACATCCCGGACGCGAGCACCACGGGGAAAGGCAAGCATGTATCCGGCCTGATCAACTTGCAGCCGGAAGAGAGCGTCAAGGCGTTTCTGCCGGTGGCCGCCTTTGTCGAGGACAAGTTCATTGTCATGGTGACCAAACAGGGCGTGATCAAGAAGTGCCAGCTCACCGAGTTCGACAACCCGATGGCGCGCGGCATCATTGCCTGTTCACTGGACGAGGGCGACGAGTTGATCTCCTCGCGGCTCACCACCGGGTCAGACAACATTATCATCGCGACGCAACGGGGCATCGCCATTCGCTTCCTCGAGACCGGCGTCCGTCCGATGGGGCGTCCGGCGCGCGGGGTACGCGGCATCAATCTGGGAAAAGACGACACGGTCATTGGCATGGTGATCGCCAACGAGGACCGGCTGATCCTGTCCGTGTCCGAGCAAGGCTACGGCAAACGCACCTCGGCCGGGAGTTACCGCCTGCAAACCCGCGGCGGCAAGGGCGTCATCAATATGAAAACCACGCGAAAAACCGGCAACGTGGTTACCGTTCTTTCGGTGACGGAAGATTCCAACCTGATGATCATTACGCAGGATGGCAAGATCATCCGGATCGAGGGCGCCGAAATACGGAAGGCGGGGCGTTCCACACAGGGAGTTCGTCTGGTGCGCACCGACGAGAATGACACGGTGGCGGCGGCCTGCGTCGTGCCGGAGGATGTTCCAACTGAGGACGAGGACAAGGATGGGCAGGAGGAACTCGATCTCGGCAAGTAGCCGGGAAGGAACCCTGCGAAGGAACCTTGGTATGATCGGCACATGGCGGCGCTGATACAATTCGGCCAAACAGGATCGCTGGATTCAGCCATACTGGCGGCAAAGCAGGAAAAGCTGTTTGCCGCATTGCGTGCGATGGACCGGGTGATCGTGGCCTACTCCGGCGGCACCGACAGCGCCTACCTTGCCTGGGCCGCTCACCAGGCACTGGGTGATCGCGCGGTTGCGATCACGGCCGACTCGGCTTCCATACCGGAATCCCACAAGAAAGACGCGGCCGAGTATGCCCGTGTCTGCGGCTTCCGCCATGAATTCATCCCGACCTTCGAGTTTGAGAATCCGGACTACATCAAGAACGATGCGGACCGCTGCTTCCACTGCAAGGACGAATTGTTCCTGCGCCTGGAGTTGCTCGCATCCGAACGCGGTATTCCGGAGATCATTTACGGTGTGAATAAGGATGACCTGGGTGACTACCGGCCGGGGCAGAAGGCCGCCAGGATTCATCAGGTGAAAGCGCCACTGGTGGAGGCTGAATTGACCAAGGCTGAAATCCGGGAACTGGCGCGTCAGGCGGGATTGCCGTTCTGGGATCGCCCGGCCGCAGCGTGCTTGAGTTCGCGGATTCCCTACGGTACCCCGGTTACAGTGGAAACCATCCAGACGGTTGAGGCCGGCGAAGAGGCGGTCAAGGCGCTCGGGTTCCGGCAATTCCGCGTGCGGTATCACGGCGACATGGTGCGGATCGAGATTGCGCCCGAGGAACTGGAGAAGGCACTCTCGCTGGAGATGGCGGGCAAGCTGACGGCCATCTTCAAGCCGCTAGGATTTCACTACGTGACATTGGATTTGGAAGGCTACCGGCAGGGCTCGTTGAACGCCGGCATTGCTCATTGAACCGGCGCTCGGATCGCCTTCCCCGGATAGATTCCTTCCAATAGCTTTCCATCGCGCACCACAGCAGTCCCGTTGACCAGCACATGCACTACGCCTGCGCTCATGGCG
>JAENWC010000234.1 GCA_016650235.1 Terriglobia bacterium | reverse complement strand
GCACTACGATGTCGTTGGAGGCCTCGCGGAAGCCTGCATTGGAGCCTCCGCCGAACCCCAGGTTGGTAGGCAGCGCCAGAACATCCACTCGCGGAAAACGCTCGCGAAGCAACTCGACGCTGCCGTCTGTGGAACCGTTATCGACCACCAGAATCTGGTTGCCGGCATTTTGACTGATGGCGGTGATGATGGAAGGGATGTACTTCTCCAGCAGATCGCGGCCGTTCCAATTAGGAATCACAATGGAGGCGGCGGTAGTGGACGGCCGTCGATCGCGCGGCGGCTTCCGGCGGCCAAACAACACCCAGGCGAGGTCGGTGAGCAGCAAGGCCAGGGGCGGAACAAGAAAGAGAACGGGCGAAAACAGCAATAGCGGCAAGGCCCGCAGAAAGCGGGTAAGGATCACCATCT
Source organism: Terriglobia bacterium (assembly GCA_016650235.1). Lineage (GTDB taxonomy): Bacteria > Acidobacteriota > Terriglobia > Bryobacterales > Bryobacteraceae > VFZE01. The sequence continues at coordinate 20,015 of JAENWC010000234.1, read as the reverse complement.
CAGGAGTTGTCCATTTGGGGACCGAGCCCAAACCGCCGGCCCATGCGATACCAGCGCGAGCCCTGCACCATGCTCAGCTTCGTTTCAAGATCCACGCGCTGGCTTTCCAGGGATTGTGCCCAGAGTGTGCGCTCTTCCACAGTTTTTTCGGCCTTATCCAACAAAGCGACGCACTGGGCCAGTTCCTCGGCGTTCGCCTTCAATTCAGCCGTGAGCCGGGTTTCGGTATCGATGGCCCATTGCGCCCTGGCCGCGGATTCGCGATCCAGTTCCGCGATCTTCAATTCGTAGAGAGCCGCGTTGTCGAGAGCTGCCTTCTGCTCCGCAACCAGCTCTTCCTGCAATTGCCGCACGCGCGCGCCGGATTCGGATAGTTGGACGTTCAGTTGTTCGGCCCAACGGTTTCGCTGCTCCACTTCCTGGACAAGCTTGCGATGGTCTTCCACCAGAATCCGATGGTCGTTTTGCGATTTCTCAAGCCAGGCGTTCTTCTGGGCTAACTCCTCTTCCAGCATCGCAATGTGCTGCTCACGTTCCCGGAGGACATTGGCCGTGGTGGGCAGGTAGACGTAGGTGGGCGCCCCTGTTTGCGGTCCCATGGCGCAGACGGCGAGGAAGAAGTGGGAGTGGTTGCAATCCGGCGCGGAGGCCTGCAGGCGCACCTCCGCGGAGGAACTGCCGGTGAGCGGTTGGAACGTCACGCCGTAGGAATGGTTCTGCAGAAACATGGAGACGTGCGGGAAGATGCTCTTCAGCGCTTCCTGAAACTCCTCAAACTCGAACTCGTATTCGTGAAAGGGATTCGCACCGGACTGCCGGCGGCTCTCGGCGTAATAGGACTTGTTGGGGGTGGAAACGATGAACTGTCCGCCGGGCGCCAGCAGGCGGCGCGCTTCCTGTATGAGCACCGGCCAATCGGGGAGATGCTCGATCACTTCAAAGGCAACCACGAGGTCGATGGAGAAGTCCGCCAGCGGAACCTCGGTGCAGGAGGCCTGCAGAAAGCGCAGGTTCTGCCGCTGGTAATTTGCAGACGCATACTGAACCGCCTCGTGGGACGAGTCCAGCGCCACCACTGACTCGGCCGACTGTGCCAGCTCCGCGGAACCATACCCGGTGCCGCAGGCAAGGTCGAGCACACGTTTGCGCCCGCTCAACCGGGCAGCGAACAGGTAACGCGCCAAGTGTTCGTTCCAAAGATCCTGGTCCACCTGACCTGGGATGACGCGTTCGCCGGTAAAATCTGCCAATTGTGAATCTCCAGGGTTCCGGCTAGCGCGTCGCGAGCCTCTCTTCAACCGGGGCCTGCAGGCGGCTGTTGACTTCCACGCGGCAAGGCAGGTGCATGTAGCCGTAAACGGGGCCGGTGGTGTGGCCCATCTGTACCGTGATGGCGTTGTCGATCCAATCACACATCTTGTAATGGAGCAGCGTGCCGTCGGCAACGGCCGGGGAGAAAGAGAAATGCGAAGGATACAGCGCCGGCAAATCGATGTGGAAATCCACCGTGCAGATGTCGCCCGCGGCCATGGGAGCCAGTTCAATGCCTTCGCGCAAAGTGTTGGTGCCGGCAAAGTCCAGCCCCAAGTGATTGCGCAGCATGAATCCGATGTTGGGGGATGTGACAGGTTGGTTGGCCCGCACGCTGACGCGAACCACTAAAGCAGTGCTGGGCGCCAGCAGGTGCACTGGAGCGCCCGCCGGATCGTACAGTCCGATGCCGAGAATCTCAGCGCGGCCGTCGCCGAACCGGTGATCCACGTTGGGGATCCGGGTTTCGATTTCCGGCGGACCGTCCGGGCTGTGCTCGGGCCGGGCGGAGGTTTCTTTGTGTTCGAGGTAAGAGGAGTCCTTTGCGCCCATCGCGGCAAGGTATTTGGATACCACCGCGTCGGTGGCTCCGATTTCGCGAATGCTGCCGCGGTCCAGCCACATTGTCCGGTCGCCTATGGCTTTCACGTCGCCCATGGAGTGGGATACAAAGAGGATGGTAACACCCTGCGAACGGAGCTCATGGACTTTGCGCATGCAGCGCTGGCGAAAATAGATGTCGCCTACGGCAAGGGCTTCATCCACCAGCAGGATCTCCGGGTCCACGTGTATGGCCACCGAAAAGGCCAACCGCACGCTCATGCCGCTCGAGTAGGTTTTCACCGGCTGGTTGATGAAGGAGCCGATCTCGGCGAACTCCTCGATGGCCTTGTACTTGGCGTCGATCTCGCGGCGCGAAAGGCCGAGGATGGCGGCATTCAGATAGACGTTGTCCCGGCCCGAGAATTCGAGATTGAAACCGGACCCCAGCTCGAGCAGCGCGGCCACTTTGCCCTGCACCTGGCTTGTGCCGCTGGTGGGGGCAAGGATGCCGGCAATGATCTGCAGGAGGGTGCTTTTCCCGGAGCCGTTTTCCCCGATAATGCAAAAGGTCTCCCCTTTGCCTATGTCGAAGGAAACGTCGCGCAGGGCCCAAAAATCGGTATGGAACCGCATCCGGTTGAGCGTGAGGAGCTCCCGCAGACGATCCACGGGCCGCCTGTAGATGGCGTAGCTCTTCGATACTTGGTGAAACTGTGCAACGTTTAGGGGCACCATTGACGATATTACTAGATTTCCGTCCCCGCCCTGACGGGAGGGTAGTCACCTAATTGTGTGTGGCTCCCTTGGTGGCGGCCTCGGTGGAAGGGGCCGCCAATTGATCAAACCTGATCCTCCGGGGATCGCGGATCACATTTGGAGCGTGCGGGAATTGTTGGAGGGTTGCGTGAGCGCCTCAACCTCAATTCTAGAAAACTGAGGCGGGTCTCCTGGATCGCTCGGATTGTATTGGCGATAGTGGGCATGTTTCTAATTCGGCCATGCCCAAAACGCGGGGCGGGCGGCTATCGGGCGAGTTGTAAGTGCGACAGCCTCAGGCCTCAGTGCCGGACACGCAACTCAGGAACCGAGATTTCTCGGGCCGCTGAGCGATTGTCCGCCGTCGCACTGGTAAATAGCCCCGCTGATATAGGAGGCCGCGTCCGAGCAGAGGAACACCGCAAGGTTGGCAATGTCTTGCCTCGTCCCCATGCGCCGCAACGGTACCGACTGAATCACGCGCTCGCGGCTTTCCTCGGTCGGCGCCAGCCTTTTCATTCCTTCCGTACCATCGATCGGTCCAGGAGTGATGCAGTTGACGCGGATCCCGTCCGGGCCCCATTCCATCGCGAGCACTTTTGACAGCAAGTCCACTCCGGCTTTGGCCGCGCAAACGTGGGCTTGCAGCGTGTAAGCGACGTGGGCGTGGTTGGCCGAAATGTTGATCACCACCGCGCCCGGCTTGCGCAGGTGTTGATGCGCCGCGCGGCAGGTATTGAATGTGCCAAGCAGGTCTATGTCTACCACGGCTTTGAAACCATTGGCTGACATGCCCAGCACCGGCGCCGGAAAGTTGCCCGCCGCCGCGCAGAACAACATGTCGATCTCCCCGTGCTGCTCGCGCGTCTGGCCGAGGATCGCTTCCAAGGCAGCATAGTCGCGCACGTCCCCGGCGAAGCCGGCCGCCTTGTGGCCCCGGGCCCGTATGGCCGCCACTGCCGCCTCCATCTTCTCCGCATTGCGCCCGAGCAAAACTACAGTTGCGCCCATCTCCGCGAAATATTCGGCAATGCCCAGACCGATGCCGCTGGTGCCTCCAGTGAAGAAGGCGACCTTGCCCACGAACAGGTTTTCCTGAAAGACCACCGGCATCACTTTCCTCCCGAAGAGATTCTGTACAGCTTGGATGCCGAGCGCATAATGAGGCTGCTTTGAGAGATGGCCGGCGATGCCATGAACATCTCATCGAGCGTATTCTTGCCCAACAGCTTGTACTCAGCGCCGGCCTTGACGACAAAGGTGTCTCCGTCTTCGCTCAGCAGGAACAGCTTGCCGTTGGCGGCCCAAGGCGAGGAAGTAAAAGCGGCGGCCGCCTCATCGATGCGCACCTTGCTGTAGATTTCCTTGCCTGTCTTAGCATCGTGACAAGTGAGGAAACCTCTGTCATAGAGCGTGTAGTAATAGTCGCCGTAAACGATGGGCGAGGGATTGTAGGGGCCGCCTTGCGGCAGGTGCCAGGCGATGAACTCGTTTGAGGTTTCCCCGGGTTTGAGCGAGATGTCGCCGCTTGCGCCGGGCTTCACCACAAAAACGGGACGCACTTGGTCACCCACGTAGCCGGAGGTCAGATACAACAGCCCGAATCGCGAAAAGGGAGTGGGGATGGTGAGTGAACTCATCCCCTTGAGCTCCCAAAGGGGCTTGCCATCCAGATCGTAACTGCGCACGCGGTTTCTGCCGGGCGTGATGATTTCGGTTCGCTTCCCGCTGTTCCAGATGTAAGGGGTGGCCCAATTGCTCTTCTCATCGCGCTCCACGCGCCAGATCTGCTTGCCGGTCACCTTGTCCAGCGCCACCATGAAGGAGCCCACCTCGTTGTCGTTCACAATGTAAATGCGGCCCTGATGGAGTATGGGTGAGGCCGCCGTTCCCCATCCGAGTTGCATCTCGTAGGGCCCCCACTTCTGAGACCACAGCAGCTTGCCGTTCATGTCGAAGCAGAAAAGTCCGGCGCTGCCGAAGTAGGCATAGACGCGCTCACCATCAGTGGTTGGCGTTTCCGACGCATACGTATTTTTCAAATGCCGCGCGATGGGCGGTACGCCGCGTTGCACCTCGCGCTCCCACAGCAGTTTGCCGGTCTTGAAATCGATCGCATACACCATCCAACGGTGTACGTCCTTGGGCGTGCCGCGGTTGCCGCCGAAGTAGAGGCCTTTCTTGGGCGGCTCCGGCGAATCAGTGCTGATGACGGAGGTGAGGAAGATGCGGTCACCGGCCACGATCGGGGAGGACCACCCAACCCCGGGAATGTCGGTCTTCCACACCACGTTCTCCGTAGGGCTCCACTTGTCAGGGAGCCCCGCGTCCTCGACCACGCCGGTGGAGTCCGGTCCGCGGAACTGCGGCCACTCGGCCGCGCTCGAAGCTATTTCAAAGCTGAGCATGACAGTGGCGCCGCACAGTTGGATGAGTTTCATGTGAGCGGATTATAGCAGAGGCTTATTCCTTGCCCAAAGCGCCGCTAACGCTTCCAACGCTTCCGGTGTAAGAGCAGAACGTCAAGAACTAATGTTTGGAGACGTGTAGCTCATGCCGCCTTTCAGTTGATAACGCCGTTTCTGTGGCAACGGTACTATTAACGCCAAATGAACGGCACCAACACTTAACCGTAATTCAGATGCCCATCGAGAAAGCTAAGGCTGCTTGGATTGTCATCGAAACTTTTATCAAGAGAGCTCTTGAACACTCCAACAGAGAGTTTGATTCAGAGTCTGAGATCGAGGGGCGTGACAACTACGGTCGCCACCCCGAGTGTGCAACGGGCCGAGACGGTGGAACCGTGGCGAGCCTGGCGTCGGCGATCCCGAGGCGGAACTTTGCGGAACTTCTGACAGAGAGCCATGTACAAGCTAGCGGGTTGTTAGGGCGCATGCTCCAACCGCCGTATGCGGAAAACCGCACCTACGGTGGTGTGGGAGGGTGACGGGGCGCAATCCCCGTCACCCGACGCAATCCACCCGATCCTTACCGGCGCGACCGAGCTTTCGTCGATCCTCGTTACCGGCCGGTCCATCGAGGAACTGTCGGCTCGGGCAGTGGAGGCAATCCGGATCTATTGGGAATGCACCCGTTCGGAACGGTCGAGCAATTTCTGAGTAGAGAGCCGTGTATGGTCACTTCCTTAACATGCCGTTTGGGCGACTTGCCTGAAACTAAGATTTCCCTTATCTTCAAGGAATGGAAGTACAGTTTACCCCCGAGCAGGAAGCGCACCTGGCGCGGATCGCCACCAAGGAAGGCACCGACGCCGAACGGCTGGTAAAGGATGCCGCCTTACGCCTGCTTGAGGCAGACTCCCGCTTTCGCGCCGCCGTGCGAGACGGTGTCGCCCAGGCCGACCGGGGCGATTTCATTGAAGAAGCAGAAATGGACGCCCGCTTAGAGAAGATGCTGCGCTCCTAAAATGCGTATCCGCTGGACTCATGCAGCCGCTGCGGACCTTCAAAACATCAGCGATCACCTCAAAGACCACCATCCCCAATACCGGCAGCCGACTATTCGCAAGCTCTATGAAGCTACCGGGTCCTTGAAAGCGATGCCGCATCGCGGACGGCCCGGACGTGAGGAAGGGACCCGAGAGCTTGTTTTTTCTCCTTTGCCCTATGTCGCTGTCTATCGGGTGACGGAGCAGAGCATCGAAGTTTTGCGTATCTATCATGGCGCGCAAGACCGCCCCTGACATCCAGCCGGCTTGAAAGTCCCGGCCCTTATCCGATGAGTGAAACAGTACCGCCGGCTCAACTTCCCAGCTAAGATGTTAGGATGCGCGGCAGCGATGGGAGCAGGTTGGGAATTCCGGGTCAATAGATTCGAAATCACACATTATGCCTCGGCGACGCAAAGGAAACGATCAGCGAGAGGGGATTCCGAAAGGAATCTCTCTCCTGCGCACGCTGGAGGGGCACACTGGGCACGTGACTTCCGTGGCGGTGATGCCCGACGGTCGGTCGGCCATTTCCGGTTCCGATAATGGAACAGTGCGGGTCTGGGATCTTAAGTCCGGTCCGGTCTTGAGAAAGTTGAGGGGGCACACCGGCAGCGTGTGCTCGGTGAGGACGACCGCCGATGTGGATTGTCACAACATCGGTGGACTCCCACAATTCGCCTTTGGGAGGCATCCACGGGCCGACCGCTGCGGACATTGGAAGGACACACCAGCCACGTCGTACAGCATGCGGCCACCTCTCGCACTATGCCAGCCGCGGAGTTGGCCGATTATATGTCCTTCTAAAAATTGAAGCTTTCTACTTGGCTCCGCGCATGTGCACCGGTTGGCTGAACGCCCCGTTGCCGGCCGAGTCCCACGCCGCAAAACGAACCCATTTCTTGCCCGAAGCGTCGAATGGAATCTCGAACCGGTGCTTGCCGAAAGGCGGCTGGCTGGTGGCCGGAATCACTTGCCGGTCCACACTCTTGCCGTCGCCCCATACCAGTTCCACGAATTCGAGCGGGAAGGTCCATTCCAGCTCCGCCGTCATCTTCCTCTGCGCGCCTGTCCCTTCTACGCCCGAAGTCTTGATCAGGATCTCCCCCGTCGTGACAAAGAAATTGCCGGTGCGAAGCGCGCCCAGGATCGGGCTCCAGTCCTCGTCGAAACCCGGCAGCCGGTCGAGCTTGACGTAGTTCACAATGAGCGCGGTGTAAATCTCGTCCTCGGGGAACTTGGCGTAGGTGTCGCCTTCGGCCAGCATGAATTTGGGATCGCCCCAGTTGTTCATATCGTCGAGAGTACTGAAGCAACGCTTTTCGCAGAGCCGCTGTTCGGACAAATCCACCGGCAGCGATTGGTAGGATGCGCCAAGGTAGCGCTGGCTGCGGAAGTAGGCTGTCTCGCGGATGGCATCCGGATGATAGGTGGAACCCTTGGTGCGGGGATGCGCCTGCCACACAAGCCCTCCCTCTTGTTGGAGCATCTCGAGTTCATCAGCGGCTGATCCGATGTGGTACACCTTGCCGCGCTCCCCCTGTTGCTCCACCAGCGGCTGGCCTGGCCCCCGCACGTGCGTCCAATAGACGGGCTTCGGGAAGAGCATTGTGTAGTGGCCTCCGAAGTAAGCATCGGGCTCCTCGCCCGGCATGATGAGAAACTCCTTGTCGGAATGCCGGCGGCAACCGTCGAAATACACCTTCTGCTCGGCCAGCCGCAGCGGCCCCGGATCTTTCGGATGGCTGTCACTGTGAAAGTCCGACATCATGGCAATGTTGACTCCCAGCGCGCGGAAGGCGGGCAGCCAACTGGGCCACAAATCAATCGTGCCGGCATCGGTGAGCATTTCATTGAAGTGCGTGTGGAAGTGGCCGATGGCCACCTGATATCCGGGCAGCGGCGCGAACCGGTCTCCATGCGTGTATTCGAGCAGCGCGGCATGTGTTTCCTTTGGACCATCCGGGCTTGCGTAGAAGTATACCGGCATCCTCTGCCAGGTGCCCGGCGGCGCATTGTACAACGCGAAATTGCCCATCGCGAACTGGCGCGACTGCCGTGTCCTGGAGTCCCACACCGCATCGGAAACACCGTGCGCGCGATACATCTCTTCCCGCTCGGCCTGCCGCACACCCGCCGAAAACCGATCGGCTGAATCCTTGCGGTACCACACATAGCCCAGGTTCAACTCGATCTCCCGGGCAAAGAAAAACTTGTGCGGCGGCGGCAGCACCGCAAGCGAACCAGCAGCCGATTCAATGACGGCGATCCGGTTGCGGGCGCGCAACGCCACCGGGTCCTGATTGACGGAGCCGCCGAACTCGTATTTCTGCCAGGCGCGCGAAGTATCAAGCCAGGAAACGCGGCCGGAGTCCTTTGTGGAAAATCCCTTTAGCCCGGCATTGTACTTGTAGGCGACCGAGGCCTCTTGCGTAGAGCCAATGGCTTCCTGGCGAATGAGATTCGACCCGCGATAGGCCGTGTACTGGAGCCGCCCGGCAAAAACGCCCAATTGAAGGCCGTCATAGGAGACCTCGATCCGCGCCCCGTCGGTCTTCACGGCGCAGCCCGTGATCCTGAACTGCGAAACGCCGCGCCGGATCTCCTCCGCCTTGCGCGGCAGCCCCGGATTGACGCCTTCGCGCCCCGGGACATTGAGCGGCGCATCCCAGAATACGTTCCATTTCTCCTTCTCGATCACCTCCGGAGTGAGCGCCACGCCAAGCGCGCGCAAAGGGCTCAGTTGCTGGTTCGAGATGCGCCGTACGCCCGTCGTCACGCTGAACTCCGGCGTCAGATTGCTTCCCAACACCGCCCATTGCCCGCCCCTTTTCCGGACGGCAATCTGCCGCACCACGGGCTGGCCGTCTTTCACTGCAAGACGAAGCTGCACGCGCGCGCCCCGCTCGCCGTCCCACTCCACGGTGAGCACGCCGGCGCCCTGCGTAACCCCCAGCCCGGACTGTGCCTGGTAGCGGCTCATGTCGCAGGTTAAAGATTGCGCCGCAGCCGCGCTTGCCAGAAGGAGAATTGAACCGATCTTGCGCATATGTCTTGGACCTCTCAGATATGATAGTCTCTCATCCTATGCTGCAACTTATTATTTTCCTGAGCCTCACCGCCGGGTTGCTGGCGGAGTCCCCGTTCCCTCCCGCCTACGCCCCCACCAACGACATCAAACTCGACAATCTCGCCGCCGTCCCGATGCGCGACGGCGTGAAGCTGTTCGCCGATGTCTTCCGGCCCTCGGCCGGCGGCAAGTATCCCGTGATTGTTTCTCGAACGCCCTATTCCTCGGAACGCGCGCCGAGCGCCTATGATGCCGCTGTGTTTTTTTCCAGGCGCGGTTATGCCTACGTCCTGCAGGACGTTCGCGGACGCCATGAGAGCGAGGGGAAGTGGGAGCCGTTCCGGAACGATATCGAGGACGGCTACGACACCGTCGAGTGGGCGGCCAAGCAGCCATGGTCGAATGGCCAGGTGTGCATGCAAGGCGGCTCTTATCTCGGCCACGTGCAGTGGCGCGCGGCAATGTCCAAACCACCCCACCTTGTCTGCATGTTTCCGGCGGTGGCCGCCACCAGCCTCTACCATGACTGGATCACTTTGAACGGAGGCTGGCGGCTCTCCTTCAACTTTGGTTGGGGGCCGGTGCGGTCGGAATCCCGCATCATGCAGAACACCGGCCCGCACGGTGTGGAGGGCCTTTCCCTCATCAGTTTCGACAGGATGCAATGGCACCTTCCCTTGCGCAGCATGCAGGAACTAGCCGGCAGGAACGCCCAGTTTTACCGCGACTGGATTGCGCACCCCGATTACGATGGCTACTGGAAGACGCTGAACGCCGAAGAGAAGTTCGACCAGATCACCGTGCCCGTGCACACGCAGGGAGGCTGGTTCGACATCTTCAGCCAGGGCACATTGCGCGGTTACGTTGGCATGGCCACACGAGGCGGAACCGAGGCCGCGCGCAAGGGGAGCCGCCTATTGATCGGCCCCTGGGGCCATGGGCCGTCGCGCAAGTTCGGCGAACTCGACTTTGGTCCCGATGCGAATGTCGATCTTCATGACGTGGAACTTCGCTTTTTTGACTACTGGCTCAAGAAGATCGACAACGGCTATTCCACCGAGCCGGCCGCCACCATCTTCGTCATGGGCCGCAATGAATGGCGGCGTGAGAAAGCCTACCCGCTGCCGCAAACACAGTACAAGAAGATGTATCTCGCCAGCGGCGGCAATGCAAACACCGGTCACGGCGACGGAAGCTTGTCATGGAAGGAGCCGGCCGCGGAGGCAAAGCCGGATCAGTACAGCTACGATCCAAACAATCCGGTCCCGAGCCTTGGCGGAAACAACTGCTGCGGCACGCCGACCCCGGCCGGTCCCAAGGATCAGCGCGTGATTGAATCACGGGGCGACGTTCTGGTCTACACCTCAGAGATTCTGGCCGAGCCGGTGGAAGCCACCGGGCCGGTGAAGGTGGTGCTGCACGCGGCCTCCGATGCGCCTGATACCGACTTCATCGCCAAGCTGATTGATGTTTTTCCCGACGGGCGCTCCATGAATGTCGCCGAGGGCATTATGCGTGCGCGCTACCGCGAAGGCACCGACAAGCCGAAGCTGCTTGAGCCAGGTAAGACCTACGAATTTGTGATCGACCTGGTAGGGACATCGAACGAGTTTGGCAAAGGCCATCGCATCCGGGTGGATATCACCAGCAGCCACTTCCCGCAGTTTGACCGCAATCCCAACACGGGTGACGCGTTCGGGACCAGCGCAAAAGTGCGGGTGGCGCGGCAGACGGTCTATCATGACCGCGTGCGCGCCTCGCACATTTTGCTACCGGTGATTCCGCGTTAAGATTTCGATGAAAGAACTTCGCGCAAACGCCGGGCGGCCACTTTCTCGTCGCCCGGCTCGTTCATGAACACGGTAAATTCCAGCCCCTGCGGTTTGGCGCCTGCCACGAAGATGCGCGGTTCGCCGGCCTTCAACTGCTTATTGGCCGCCGACGCGGTCACCCCAAGCGCGGCCTCGTCCCAACTCACATGGACACGGTGGACGCGCCGCGTGCGATCAAACGGAGTCTTCTCCGCTTTCACTCCCTTGATCTTTGTGAACTCACGGATCAGATAACCGGCCTGCTCGGAGCACTGGCGGTCGATGGCGTCAAAATCGAGCTTCGAGTACTTCTCCGCCGCCATCCAAATTCCGACCACCTCCTCGCGGCCGACCTTCATGGGCCGTCCCTGAGAATCCGAATGCGGGCTGGAGTTGAGCCACGCGGCGCGAACCAGGTCCTTGCGTCCGGCCAGAATGCCGGAGCATTGCGGGCCGCGCATATGTTTTCCGCCGCTGAGGGCGATCAGGTCCACGCCCTGCGCGGCCAGTTTGGGAATGTTGCCCCAAGGGGGAAGCATGTTCGCGGCATCCACCAACACTGGTACGCCGGCCTTCCTGCAAGATTCCAGGCAGGCATCGAGCGGTATCGGAGTTTCGGTCTCCCAATCGTGGCTGGTGCCGCCCAGGTAGTACATGATGGCCGTCTGCGGGTTCAACGCACGATCGAGTTGCTCGCGCGTTTCCACTTCAATGATGCGGACCCCGGCGCCGCGCACCGCATGATCATATCCGTTGCGGTGGGCTTTCTGGATGACGGCCTCCGTCTTCATGCCGGTCAGATCGGGCAGACGGCGGATCTTGGCCTGATCAGTGCCGGCCAACGCGGCATAAGTGCCCAGTGCAATCGCGCCCGCCGCGCCGGAAGTCACCATGGCGGATTCGGTTCCGCACAGCTTCGCCAGACGCTCGCCCACCTTCTGCTGCAAATCCTCCAGCTCCACATAGTCACGCGAGGCCTCCGCCATCCCTTCGTGGACCTCCTCCCACACTTTGGAAGCGCCAATGGTGGTGTGCGTCCCTGTAAAGTTGATGATGGGACGAATGCCGAGTTGGGCATAAATGCCCGCCGAAGATTTCTTCGCAGCCGCCCCGGCGAGGGAAAATGGCCAAAGACCGGCCAGTTGAAAGATGGTACGACGTTCCATGCTGATATTAGATCACGAAACCTGAGTGGCTGTGGTGACGGGTGCGCCGCGTGCGTAGTTCCGCCACGTGGTTCCGCCCTCGATGCTGTGCGGTCAAGCGGCACCACGGTTGCCACGCATCAAGGTCCAAAATTCTTGGCTGGCTGACACGCGTGGATCTTGCGCATAATCCGCTCTGCTACAATCAGAAATCCGGATGCAAAAATCTGAGCGCGAACTTCGCGACGACATCATTCAAATCGGCCGCCTGGTTTATGAGAAGGGGTGGGTTGCCGCCAACGACGGCAACATCAGCCTGCGCCTGGATCAGGAGCGCCTGCTCTGCACGCCTACCGGTGTGAGCAAGGGGATGATGCATCGCGACGATCTCATCATCTGCGACATGAAGGGCAACAAGATCGAGGGCCGGAAAGAGCGCACCTCGGAGATCCTGATGCATCTCACCGTCTATGAAATGCGGCCCGACGTGCGCGCCGTCGTGCACGCGCATCCTCCGGTCTCCACCGGATGGGCCACCGCGGGACGCGTCTTGAACCAGGCGCTTTTGCCCGAAGTAGTGATTGGACTGGGTTGTGTGCCGCTGGCCGAATACGGCCTCCCGGGCACGCCGGCTCTGACCGATCCGATGCTGCCCTATATTCCGAAATACGACGCGATCATGATGGCCAATCACGGCGCCGTCTGCTACGCCGACGAATTGTTCAAAGCGTTTTTTAAGATGGAGACCGTGGAGCATTACGCGCGCATCGCGTTGGTGGCCGAACTGCTCGGCGGAGCGAAAGTGCTGCCGCGCATCGAAGTGGATAAGCTGCTCGATTCGCGCACGCGCTACGGCGTCAAGGCAAGAGTGGCCGGCGAGCCTGGTTGTCCGGTTTCGGCCGAGGATGTGGCGTTTCCCACAGAAAAATTTGAAGTCACGCGCGAGGAACTCATCGCGCTGGTGGAGGAAGCAATCCGCGTCCGGGGCGCGTCCTGAGGCATGTCGAGCGGAATCTCTGCAATTTAGATACAGTTGAGGAGTCGGCAGCCCACAGAGGCGCGGGGGCGCCTCATTGCAGTCAGGTAAAGTAAACTCCCCCGCGCTGCGTTGTGGGCGATACTGAGGAGGACGAATGGGTGAAGCGTTAGGAATGATTGAAACGCGTGGCCTGATAGCCATGATTGAAGCTGCCGACGCCATGGTGAAGGCGGCTAAGGTGACCGTGGTCGGCTGGGAAAAGATCGGTTCCGGCTATGTCACCGTCCTGGTCCGGGGCGATGTGGCCGCGGTCCGCGCGGCAACCGATTCCGGCGCCGCAGCCGCGCGCCGCGTGGGGGAACTGATCGCGGTCCACGTGATCCCGCGCCCTCATCCGAGCCTGGAAGATGCTTTGCCCATTGGCAAGGCCAACTCCGGCAAGTAGTCGCGATGATCCTGGCTCGTGTCGTAGGCACTGTCGTCGCCACTCGTAAGGACCCGCGCCTGGAAGGCCGTAAGCTTCTCATCCTCAAACCAGTCAGTCCTGACGGCAAAGATGAGGCTGGCTATGTGGTGGCCGTGGATACTGTGAGCGCCGGCTGCCGTGAACTGGTGCTGGCAGTCTCGGGCAGTTCCGCTCGTATGGCCGAAGGTTGTAAGGACACCCCCGTCGACGCCACCGTCATCGGCATTGTCGATACCGTGGACATGGATGCTCCACCCTCGAAAGGCAAGGCGTCCAAATGATGCTCGGCCGGGTAGTGGGCCGCGTCTGGGCTACTGTCAAAAGCGCCGGACTGGAGGGCCAGCGCCTGCTCGTGATCCAACCCCTTACTCCGGAATTGACCAGTTCCGGAAAACTTCTCATTTGCACCGATGCGGTGGGAGCCGGCGCCGGCGAGTTGATCTATTGGTGCCGCGGCAAGGAGTCCAGCTTCCCATTCCTGCCCTCCGCTGTGCCCACGGATAACACCGTGGTCGCCATCATCGACGAATTGCACGTCGATCGAACGGTGCGGCCGCTTTCGGAATCTCCGCTATGTTAATTGCCCGCGTGATCGGCGATGTGGTGGCCACTCAGAAACACGCCAGCCACCAAGGCCGTAAGGCGCTCCTGGTGCAACCTCTTCACCTGGATGGCTCCGACCGCGGCACAGCCGTGGTTGCCCTCGACGCCGTGGACGCCGGCATTGGCGACCGCGTTCTCCTGGTCACCGAAGGCTACAGCGCTATGACCGGCGTCGGACGCCCCAATTCACCCATCGACATGGCTGTGATCGGCGTGATTGACTCCATCCACCTTGACGATCCTCCGTCTCCGTCTTCTTGAACCCTTCTCGTCCTTCTCCGCCTTGTCGCCCCCAGACCGGCTGCGAAACAGCAAATTCACCGCAAGTATCACCCCCAGCACGAACTTAAGGACTTCCATATAGGTATAGGAGCGGAAGTAGCTCCAAAACGCCTGCCGCTCCGGGATCATGTCTTCGCTCGATGCGAAATCAATACCTCTGCCCAACTCCATGATTTGCGGTGTCATGATCCAGTGCATGATGCCCACAAACACCAGCATCAGCACGCTCAATCCCATCGACACCCGCTCCCCGTTCGTGCCAAACAATAGCAGAATCACCAGCACCAGACCGATTCCCAACTGCGCCGCCTCCCAATCATAGGTGCGGTTCCGTATGCTCTCGGCCATGTGGAACTGCAGCAACGCGCGCGTACGGTGCACCCCGATCTCCTTCACTTCCTTTTGTGCCCGCACACTATTAGACTTCACCACGAAGTCCGCGGAATCGGAGCCTGTCGTGGAGACCCACCCCATGAACAGACTTGCGCCCAACCACGCTCCCAACCATAGAATGGCAACTCTCTTGATACGCATAAGTTAAGTCACCAGTCTAGCGCATTCCGTTTTTTCCGGCCTTGCAAAGAAAGTACTATTCGACCCTTTCCAATGTCCTTCTTTGGTACTAAAATCTAAGGTGGTACTAAAGGCTATCAAAATTGGAGTCGCGTACCATTTACCGCGCCTTCCTTAGGCCTTACATTGGACGTGGGAGTAATCATGGTGACCGCAATCATTTGGCAATTTTCATACCTCCAGATGCTGGACTTTCTTACGACAGTGGCTTTCCTGGCCCTGGGAGTACAGGAGGGTAACCCGCTCGTCCGATGGGCGATTGCAGTTGCTCCTTCCCCGGTCTATGGGCTGGCGGCCGTCAAGATCGCCGCGCTATGCCTGGGAATCTATTGCATGCGCATGGGGAAACTCCGTTTGCTCACCCGGATCAACTACATGTTTGCGCTGGTGGTCGCCTGGAACATGGTAGCCCTCATCATAAAAGCTACCAACCTGGGCCCCGGTATCCTTTAGCTTAACCAAAGCTAATCTAGTGTAGCGTCCCATGCAAACCTTGAAGCTACTTACTGAGTCGTGACCAAAGGGGTCGTTCATGACGCGCTTGGCGGCATCGAGCACCGCTGCCTTGTTCTTTGGCGAGAAGACGATCCAGGGTTCGATCTTCTGGTTCACCCACGCCTCCGTGTTCGGACAGGGCGGCGGCGCGGACCTTAAATACGCCGACGTTCTGATTTCAAACGCGGAACTGAAAGCGATCCGCGCGACGCCGAAGACTCTGGTGCCCGCGCCCGGAACGGGCAAGGTGCTGGAGTTTCTTTCGGCAGTCGTGGTGCTGGCCGCCGGGACAAACGTCCTCACGGAGGCTACGGCGAACCTCGCGGTCAAGTACCAGAATGGGGCGGGCGTGCAGGTCTCGCAGACAGTCGAGATGACGGGCTTCATCGATCAGGCCGCGCATCAGGTCACTTACGCGATTCCGAAAATCGATCCCATCACGGCGCGAACCGCCTGCGAGAACCAGCCGCTCGTGCTGCACAACCTGGGCGCGGGCGAATTCGCGGGCAACGCCGCGAACGATGCGACGTTGCGCGTGAAGGTCGCCTACCGCGTTCACACCGCTGATCACGGCCGCCGAGGGATACGCCGGAGACGCGCCGGTCATGCACCAGGCGGTTGCCGTGAAAGCGGCCATCGACGCGCTCGACGCTGGATTCCAGGATCCCAGCGACCCAAACTCGTAGGCGGGGAGGAGTGGCCCGAGCAGCCCTCCCTGCGATTCCTGGTTCACTGGGCCCTGCGCAGAGACGAGTTGTGCGACCCGAAGCTGTGCCCCGATGCGCCCGACGACGGCGACCGGTGCGACCACTGCCCGCTCGACAGGCTCGACAGCGCGCAATCGTCGGAGCCGGGCCTCCTTATCCGGCGCGCCTTAGACCTCCGGGCGGCGCTCAAGCTCGGCATACACCTCGGCCTCGATGACATCCGCGCGGACGAGTTCTACGCGATGTTGATCCTCGAAGAGGAACGGGAGCAGTTGGATCGGGAAAACCTGCCAGGATCGGGAAATCATCGTATTTAGTGAGCGCGGGGTGGCGCGGCTTTCCCGAACAGCCATTCCGGGAGAAGTGGAACCTGTACAGCCACTTGTCCTAGGGGTTATACTGACTGCTGAGTCTTGACCTGCTGCTGTAGCGCCGCAGAACTGGTGGTTTTGTTGGAGGCTGACAGGGCTGGGGGCTTACGCGGTTCCGCATAAATACGACTTCGGCGGGCCTGGGTCATGAGAAGGAGAACCAAAAACATGTTGGCATTGCGACTATTCCTCGTAGGAGCAAGCGCGCTTTTTCTGTCGGGACAATCCCTGGTGCCACCACTGCAGGGCTCCGACAACCAGTACGAGCTTGGGTTGAAGACCGGGGCACCGGTGCGCGGCCGCCTTGCCGCCCAGCCTCTCCTGGTTATCGTGACCGAGGGAGAGTTGGTGAAGATACACCGCATCAGCGCGCCAGACCTTAGGTTGATCGACAGAGCGACGCTGAAGTTTCACGACGAAGCCATGGGGTACTGGTTTCCACTGAAGGACGCAGACATGGGCAGCCTATTGCCTCTCATCGAGAAGACTGAAAAGGTCACTCACCCGCAATTGAGGTGGATGGGCTTCTCGACCAGCAGCGCGGAGGCGGCGACATTAATGAAGGCCAAATCCTTTGCTGCCGGGTGGCGACTCTTCGCTTCGGCCCCTCTGAAGTTCGTAACGTCTTCCGGCAAGAGCGTATCGGTTACTACGTCAGAAATCGTTTCCCTGAAGCCTACTGTAGTTCGGGTACCATAAAAGGTTTTTCCGAAGGCCGCCGGCCAGGCCCCTGCATCCGACGAGCCGGTAGCCTGATAAGATTAAGCACGAAAGGTCAAGCCGTTTACTGACGCCGCCGAAGATGAACAACTTGGCGATCTCAGGTTGGTTTGAGAGCTGGCCCTCGATGAAGATGCTCATCAAGTTCTTTGTAATGGCACTTGCGAGTTCATGTTGGTCTCAAACGCCGACTTCGGGCACCCCTGCCCAGGATCGCCTCCAGTATGATTTGCCGGGAGGCGTAAAGCTCGTCCTTCGGCGGGTTCCTTCTGGTACGTTCCAGATGGGTGGAGCAGCCAGCGACCGAACTAATCCGAGGCGCAAAGTAACTCTGACGCGAGACTATTATATTGGGGAGACCGAGGCAACTCAGGCACAGTGGGAATCCGTCATGGGGAAAAAGCCACCAGGGTTTTTCGATCCAGCGGGACCACGATTTCCCGTGGGTGTGTCACGGGATGATGTGGACGAGTTTCTCACAAGAATTAATCACCTGCTGGGTTTGGCAGGCGAGTCGCGGCTGCGGTTCCCAACCGAAGCGGAGTGGGAACGAGCAATGCGCGCGGGTTCGCAAACCCGCTTCCCCTTTGGTGACCTAAGGGAATGCACTGACCCTCGTGTGAGTTGTACCATCGCGGAAGAGCACGCGTGGCTCGATACGAACAGCAATAGCAAATGGCATGAGGTTGGGTTGAAAAAGCCAAACGCCTATGGGCTGTTCGATATGCTCGGGAACGTTGACGAGCTGGTACAGGACTGGTACTCCGATGGCCCGTGGTCGGCCGTGGCGACTGATCCCGCAGGTCCACCCTCCCCAACGATCGGGGCTCTCGCGCGAGGTGGCAGTTGGCGATTCGGTCTGAACTCTCTTGAATCTCGCCGGGGGCCGATTGCGCGATTCCATCGCAGCGACGAAGTCGGTTTTCGAGTAGCGCGATCCAAATAGCGCTGCCGGAGTTCCCTTACCGCAACTTTAGCTACTTTAGTCCATCGTCGCCCTCGACGACTTTCACGCCGAGAGGCTGCACGCATGGTGATCGTCGAATAGCAAGCCCGAAGACAGGGCCACGATTAGTCGAGATCCAGTGGCCGACAATAAATTCGAACTCGTTGTCGAAGTCGACGTCAACAAGGCCAATGCGTCCATCAAGACGGTCAACTCGGGCCTGTCGAGCATTGAACAGACGGCAGCGAAAGCCTCCCAGGGTGCGTCATCCACCATCGACGGCATGACCGCCGCCATGGTGAAGGGCGCTACTGCGGGCAATCTGCTCGCCGATGCTATCAAGAGCGCGGTCGGCTGGGCCAAGGAGTTCACAGTGGGCTCCGTCATGATGGCAGCGGAGAACGCCAAGGCCGAGGCATCCCTCAAGGCGCTGGCCACCGCGCACGGCGTGGGTGCGGCGGCGGCGACGAGGCAAGTTGCGGCTATCGAAGAGATCGGCTTCGAATTCACGGAGGCTGCGCACGCCGTGCAGCGTCTCATCATCGCCGACATGGATCTGGCCAAGGCCGAGGGTCTCGCCAAACTCGCCAAGGACGCGGCGGCGGTTCAGAACGTTTCGGCGGGCGAGGCGATGGAAGCCATCGTCCTGGCAATCGAGTCGGGCGCGTTGCGAGGCCTGCGGACCCTGGGCCTGTTCGTCGATTTCCAGAAGAAAACCCAGATCGCGGAGCTACAACTGGGCCGCGCATTGACGGAGACCGAGGAGAAGCAGATCCGTTACAACGCGGTGATGCGCGAGGGCGCGAAGATTCAGGGTGCGCACGCGGCCGCATCGCAGACGGTCGAAGGCCAACTGGGCGCGTTCCGGCGTGAGTTCAACAACGTTCGGGAAGACATCGGGGCCAAATTCCAAGAGGACCTCAAGGGGATGATCGTCAATCTTCGCGGCCTGGTCGGGTGGCACAAGAACAACACCGATGGCCTCACAAAGTTTGGCGAGATAGCACTGTGGGTCTCGGGCATCCTTGCCTCTTACGCTCTGGCCGAAAAGATCATGGCGCTCGCGAAATCCATCGCGGCGCTGAGGCTCGCCAGCTTGAACCCCTACGCACTACTCGCGGCTGGCGTCGTCGCGGCGGGCGCGATCATCTATAACAACTTCAAGAACACGCAGGAGCAACTCCAGGCCCGCTTCGACGAGATGCAGCAGAAGGCTCTTCGCGAGCAACTCTTCAGCGGCAAGACTAGCGTAGAGGCCCTCCGCAAGCAGGGGATGACGGACGACCAGATCCGGGAACTCATCACCGGGAAGCGGCTACTCCCCGGTGAGCAGCAATTCGAATTCGGCGGACCAAAGCTCACCATCAAGACTGGCAATCAACCGGACCTCGAGACGCTGAAGCGGGCGGCGGAGATCCGCAAGCGACAGGCCGAAGTGGAACGCGAGTCCCGGCAAGCCGCGATCGAGGCCGGCATGAGGGGCCAGCTAGGCTTTGCTCGCGAAATCGCCGAGGTGAACGCGCAGATCCAGAGGTGGACAACCTTCGTGGATGACCGAAATTCAGCATGCCGTACTCGTCCAGCGTGCGACCTTCGATATTGATAGCCCCGGTCGCGCTTGGACAGCACCGCGTCGCGCAAAGCGACCAGCCACCGGTCGTATCGCTCCACCAGCGGCCAGTATTGCGGTTGAATCGCCTCGGCCGACGACTCCACCAGCCGCCCCAAAGCGCCCGTCTCGCGCGTGTACCATTTCGGCGGCGCGACGGCGTAAAGCGGCTCGTCGAGG
>JAENWC010000233.1 GCA_016650235.1 Terriglobia bacterium | reverse complement strand
GTGTTCGCCTTCGCCGGAATCCCCAGTACACTCAACGGTATGCAAAAAGGGGCGTCCAGGCCACCGAATTGCACAAGGTTCAGACCAGGATCTTCTTGAACACGTTGCCGTGGACGCCGGTGAGGCGGAACCAGCGGCCTTGGAACTGGTAGGTGAGCCGGGTGTGATCGATGCCGAGGCAGTGGAGGATGGTGGCTTGGAGGTCGTGGACGTGGACTGGGTCGGCGGTGATGTTGTAGGAGAAGTCGTCTGTTTCGCCGATGGAGAGGCCGGGTTTGATGCCGCCGCCGGCCATCCACATGGCGAAGTTGCGGGGGTGGTGATCGCGGCCGTAGTTGGTTTCGGTGAGTCTGCCCTGGCAGTAGACGGTGCGTCCGAACTCGCCGGACCAGATGACGAGGGTATCGTCGAGGAGCCCGCGCTGTTTGAGATCCATGATGAGGGCGGCGGAGGGTTGGTCGGTGCCGCGGCACTGCATGCGGATGTGGGCGGGGAGTTCATTGTGTTGATCCCAACCGCGGTGATAGAGCTGGATGAAGCGGACGTTGCGTTCGGCGAGGCGGCGGGCGAGGAGGCAGTTGGCGGCGTAGGTACCGGGCTTGCGGGCGTCGGGTCCGTAGAGCTGGAAGGTAGTTTCGGGCTCCTTGGACAGGTCCATGAGATCGGGAACGGAGGCTTGCATGCGGTACGCCATTTCGAACTGGGCGATGCGGGTTTCGATCTCGGGGTCGCCGTAGGCGTCAAAGTGCATGCGGTTCAGATCCTGAAGGCTGTCGAGCATCTTGCGGCGGTTGGCGGATGCCAGACCGGCCGGATTTTCGAGATAGAGGACCGGGTTTGAGCCGGCGCGGAAACGGACGCCCTGATAGCTGGAGGGAAGAAAGCCGCTGCCCCAGAGACGGGAGAAGAGGGGCTGATCGTTGATGGGCGTGTTGGACAGAGACAGGAGAACGACGAAGGCGGGGAGGTTTTGATTTTCGCTGCCGAGGCCATAGCTGACCCAGGAACCCATGCTGGGGCGTCCGGGCTGTTGGGAGCCGGAGTGTATGAAGGTGATGGCCGGATCGTGATTGATGGCCTCGGTGTTGAGAGTTTTGAGGATAGTGATGTCGTCAGCGATTTTGGCGGTGTGGGGCAGGAGTTCGCTGAGCCATGCGCCGGATTTTCCGTGCTGCGCGAATTGGAACAGGGATGGAGCGACGGGGAAGGAGCTTTGACCGGAGGTCATGCCGGTGATGCGCTGGCCCATGCGGATGGAGCCGGGGAGTTCTGTTCCGTAGAGTTTTTTGAGGCCGGGTTTTGGATCGAACAGGTCGAGCTGCGAGGGCGCTCCGGATTGGTGGAGGAAGATGACGCGTTTTGCTTTGGGAGCAAAGTGGGGCAGCGACGGAAGTGCGGCTTGCGAGGGCGAGGGCAGGAGGGAGGAGAGGGCGGCGGCTCCGATGCCGAGACTGGAGCGCGAGAAGAAGTGGCGGCGCGTGAGGGAGAGTTCGAGTTCCTTTTGAAAGCGTTCCATGCGGCTACTCCTTTGTGATGCTTTCATCGAGGCTGAGGACGACGCTGGCTATGTTGGTCCATGCGGCGAGCTCGGACGGATTGAGCGATTGATTGTAGGGGGACTGACCGGTGGCGAGCAGCCCGAGGGCGGCATCCTTTTGTGCAGCATAGTGCGCGGTCTGGTAGCGGGCGAGGTTTCGCAAAACGGCGGCTTCTTTAGGCGAAGGATCGCGGAGCGTGACTTGGCGGAAAAGCCAGGCAATGCGTTTGGGGGGCGTGGATTCGGTGATGGCGCGTTCGGCGAGTTTGCGCGCGGCCTCGACGTAGGTGGGATCGTTCATGAGGACGAGGGCCTGGAGCGGAGTGTTGGTAATGGCGCGGCGGGCAGTACATTTTTCCCGGTCGGGTGCATCGAAGGTGGAAAGAGCGGCGGGCGGAACGGTGCGTTTCCAGAAGGTGTACATGCTGCGGCGGTAGAGGTCGGGTCCGGTGCTGGGAGTGTAGGCTTGGGCGGAGTAGATGCCGTGGAAGGCCATCTCTTCCCAAAGTCCGGTTGGTTGATAGGGGAACACGCTTGGTCCACCGATTGCAGAATTGATCAGGCCGCTGGCCGAGAGGGCGTTATCACGGACGATTTCGGCGGGAAGACGGAAGCGGGACATGTGGGAGAGAAGGCGATTCTCGGGATCACGCTGATGCATACCGGCGGGGAGTTTAGAGGACTGGCGGTAGGTGGCGGAGGTAACGATGAGGCGCTGCATGGCTTTGACGTCCCAGCCGGTGGCGGAAAATTCGGTGGCGAGCCAGTCGAGGAGTTGGCGATGGCTGGGCGCCTCGCCTTGTGATCCGAAGTCCTCCGCGGTTTTGACAAGGCCGGTAGCGAAAAAGCTTTGCCAGTAGCGATTCACGGCGACGCGGGAAGTGAGGGGGTTGGCGGGGTCGACGATCCAGCGGGCGAGCGAGAGACGATTGGCTGGCGCACCGGCGGGGAGCGGGGGCAGGGCGGCGGGGACAGCGGCGGTGACTTTTTCGGTCTTGTTGCGATAGTCGCCGCGGGCGAGGATAAAGGTTTCGCGGGGTTTGTCCATCTCCTGCATGACCATGGCGGTGGGAATGGCGCGCTCCATTTCCTCTTTTCGTTTTTCGAGTGCGGCGAGTTCGGCGTGCTGGTTGCGGATATGCTCTGGAGCGGCTCGGGTGAGGAAGTATTGGCGGAGCCGCGCGGATTGATCCTTGTCGCGGCGCTTGGCTGGGACATCGAGAAGAGCGGCGGCGGGCATGTGAATGGTGAGGGTGTTGGTCTCCTCGGCTGTGATTAGGCGGGAGTAGAAGCGGATGTCGTCGAGCGCGCCGCGGTAGCCGGCTATGAGGAGAGGGGCGGAAGATGGGAGAGAGGTGGGGAGGGTGTTTTCGAGAATGTCCGCCGGGGCGGACTTTCCATCTATGGAGAGACCAGGTTTGCGGGCGCCATCCCATGTGAAGGTGATGTGAGTCCAATCGCCGATGATGATGGGGTCGCGGGACTGGATGAGGAGATTATCGAAGCGGATCTGGAGGCGGGCGGAGCGCTTGAGCTCGGGTTGATAGCGTGAAGGTTCCGTGGAGAGGGAGAAGCCGGGTGCGGACAGGATAGGGATGACTTCGGCTTTGTCGGAGGAGGGTTTGATCCAGAGGGCGAGCGTAAAGGGCTTGGAGGTATTGAGGGCGAGCGCGCCGAGTTCGAGTTGATCATCGGCGGTGAGGGAGACGGATTTATCGACCATGCCGTTGCCGAAGGCTGGTTCACCGGCGGAGGCGCGGCCGTGGAGATAGTGGCCGGAGATGTCGGTGAGGGAGCCGTCGAGCGGGTAGTGCGCGGCGATTTGTTCCTTGACTGGACCGGCGAGATGGCCTTGGGCGGTTTTCTCCCATAGCTGTTGGGCGGCGGCGATTTTCTTCTCGTCGATGGCATCGCGCTGCTCGCGAATGGCGCATTCGAGCTGATCGATTTCGAGAAGCTGCCCGGTGGGGGCGATAGGGAGAAGGGGTTCGGCGTTGCCTCGGCGGCCATCGAGACCTTTCTCGGGAATGGTGTTGAAGAAGGCGAAGAAGCGGTAGAAGTCGCGCTGGGAGATGGGGTCGTATTTGTGATCGTGGCAGCGCGCGCAGCCCATGGTCATGCCCATCCAGACGTTGGTGGTGGCCTCGAGCCGATCAATGACGTATTCGGTTTGATACTCCTCCGGGATTGCGCCGCCTTCAAAATTGATCATGTGATTGCGGTGGAAGCCGGTGGCGAGGCGCTGCTGGCGGGTAGGGTTGGGGAGGAGGTCGCCCGCGAGCTGCTCGATGGTGAACTGGTCAAAGGGTTGGTTGTTGTTGAAGGCGGCGATGACCCAATCGCGCCAGGGCCACATGTCGCGATGGGAGTCGATGTGATAGCCGTGTGTGTCGGCATAGCGCGCCAGGTCGAGCCAGTGCATGGCCATCTTTTCGCCGTAGTGCGGGGAGGCGAGGAGGCGATCGACTTGTTTCTCATAGGCGTTTGCGGAGCGGTCGCGGAGGAAGGCGCCGATTTCCGCGGGAGTGGGCGGAAGGCCAGTCAGGTCGAGCGAGAGGCGGCGGAGGAGAGTGGCGCGGCCGGCCTCGGGGGAGGGCTTGAGGTTTTCCTGTTCGAGGCGGGCGAGGATGAAATGATCGATTGGGTTGCGCGGCCAGGACTTGCGTTTGACCACGGGAAGGGCGGGGCGTTGGGGTGGCGTATAAGACCAGTGAATTTCCCACTTTGCGCCGTCATCGATCCATGCCCGGAGGAGGGCGATCTGCTTTGGGGTGAGCGGACGTCCGAAGGCCTCCGGCGGCATGCGCATAGGTTTCTTTTCGTGATTGATGCGCTGGAAAAGAAGGCTGGCGGCGGCGTTGCCGGGGACGATGTAGGCAGAGCCGGCTTTGGATGCGAATGCGCCGTCGCGGGTATCGAGGCGCAGATTGGCCATGCGCGACTTTTCATCCGGGCCATGGCAGGAGAAGCAATGGTCGGAGAGGATGGGGCGGATTTCGCGATTGAAGTCGGGACCTTTGGTGGCGGTGGCGGCGAGTAGTCCCATGGCGGCGGCCGCGGCGGCAAGCAAGGGAAGGGCGCGCCAATGGAGGGGCAGAGGAGTGGGGAAGCGTTTCAGCACGAACTCGATCACGGCGGAGTGCCCGCGAGCCATGCGGTGCTCGCTCATTGTAGAAGACTCATAACCCACATTGTAGGAGAAAGGACGGCTGAGCGCTACGGGACGGCGTGCCTTATGGATGCCACGCGGAGGCTCAGCGCCGTCCTTCCATGTCGTCAGGGCGGCGCTCGTGGGACTGGGCGATCCGCGCAAGTGAATTGATGGCTTCCAGCGCCTGGCCCATCAGCACTTCGTTCTTGCGCTGGGCTTCGAGGATCTTGTCGATGGTCGTCTGCTGACCCGCTTGTGTCTCAAGCAGGTGTTCCAGCCCGCGCTCGAAGCGGTCCATCCGGTCTCCGTTGCCTTCCATTACTCCACAATAGAAGAGTCTTTTTCAAACATCAAGAGGAGGCGGATATCCCCAACCCCTGTGTATCGCACACCCTTGTGATATCCTCGCAATGCTATGCGGAATCTTATGGTCGGATTGCTACTCGCGGTCGCGTCATCGCAGGCTACCACGGTCTATGAGGTTTCGGGACCGACCGGCATTGCTGCATTGCTTGGACCGCCTCCTCGTTCAATATTTTGTACGGGAGCTGGACCCAGTCTGGCTCGTATACGGATGTAAGCATCTCGGCGCTTGTTGGCGGTAACCAGTCGAGCGCCTATCTCACCGACCTGATCGGCCCGGCAGCGACATCGGGCAACGTGATCGCTTCCACTACGTTCAATACGGCTACCGCTCTTACCGAATTGTTCTCAGGCTTGAGCCTGGGACCTGGCACTTACTTCCTGGTGATAGGCGGGACTGGCACAGGGAGTTGGCCGGGGGCAAGTCCGCCGACGGTGACCGCCGATACCGGCGTGACTGCAAACGGGTACGGTCGCTGCAGTACAACCCATTAGGCCCAACGGGTATTTGCAATTTCGCGAATCCCTACGCCAGCGTGTTTGTGTCTACCGACATAAATTCGCAGTACCTGGTGGACGGAGTGATCGCGGGAGTGGGCGAGGTTCCCGAGCCGGCGACGGCCGGGATGGTCGCAATGGCGCTGGTGGCACTCGCAGGCCAGCGCAAATTCCGCCGCGGCTAGGCTGTGGCGTTACCGGCCCCGCAGCGAGCTGGTTCCCATAGTGATCCGCGATATCGGGGGCTAACATCCCGCTGGCACCGACCGTCCGTTGCGGCAGCATCGTCGAGTTCCAGTTCTCGTAACCTGAACCAGCCAGTTGTACCGCTCTCAGATCGATGCCTCCGGTCTTGCGCACGGCGGTGAAAACCGTGCGTAGAAGTTGTTCTATTCGCGGCCGACATCCTGTTGGACCGCTGCTTCTACGAGCCGGGACTTCTCGGCGCACGGCGGTGTGCTGTTGTTCCCTCCCCCGCGCCCATGGTGGACACAACCGCATTACGGGCTAGACCGAGGGCCACGCTAGGGACGTGGTGTCATTGGGTCGTGGTATACCCCCGGTCGTGCGACATTCCCAGGCTGTTGAGAAAATCCGCAAGGCACATTCTCTGGCTGGCGTACTGTCCGGTTTACTGTCTATTTTCCAGTCTGACTGGGGTGGAAAGTATGGACAGTATAGACTATATAGACAGGATCTTAAGAGCGTAAGCGGCCTGTGTATGAACCAAAAGCGGGAGTAATTCAGTGGTAGAATGCCAGCTTCCCTGGCTCCGTGCGTTCAGCAATGTACCGCCTTCTGCCCGGAGGTTCCAACACTGCTCACCTAACCCGAGCATTCACGCCACTCGGGTTGTGTGGAGAAATGGATGCGCGCCGATTGACCGGCCAAAGTGGCTCAAAAGACCGGAGAACGAGGCGATCCTCGGCGAGATCCCCACACTTGGTAAGATCCCGGTCAATCTGTTGTACTGTGACAAGGCGGCGAAGCGCTCGACAGAGACCGGATGCGCGAACTGATCGAGCCATCGACTCGAACAAGACGCAAAGCGACGGAATGCCTGCCGGCCAGGCACCCTCACAGCCGCTGTGTTGGCGGCGAGTTCGACGACGGGAGTCAGAGATCTGGCTGGCGAGAGCTGGAGCCTCCGCGGCCATAGTAGGAACGTGCCCCAGGCGGCCAGGAGGACGGCGACCACGCCGATTACCGGCAGCCAGGTACGCATAGCCGAGAAACGCCTCCCGAATCTGTATTTACCATGTGAGCGGGGACCGCGTGAAGGCCTGACAAGAAATGATCGCTTGGTCTACAATTCATTAGGGATGGAACCGCCGCCGAGACACGTCTTCCGAAGCCGCATCGAGCATCTGCTGGCCGTCGACCAGGAGTCGAAGCCAAAGGTGTACTTGCAGGTTTTCGATGCCACGGAGGTCTTCAGCCTCAGCTACGCCTTAGAGCTCCTACTGTCAGCGGGCATCGCCACGTTCGGCCTCGTGTTAGACAGCCCCGCGGTCGTCATCGGCGCGATGCTGATTTCCCCTCTCATGGGACCAATCCTTGCCGGAGGCCTGGCACTTGCCGCAGCGGACATCTATTTGGGGATCAAGTCCCTGCTGAGCGTGGTGCTGAGCTCGGTGTGCGCCATCCTTTTCGCCGCCGCCCTGGTGTGGCTGGTGCCATTCCACTCGCCGACTCAGGAGATCCTCGCTCGTACGCATCCGAACCTGCTCGACCTCGGTGTGGCGCTTTTTTCCGGGCTTGCCGGTACCATTGTCGTGTGTCGTGGCGGGGGTGGCGGTGGCGTCACGGCGTTGCCCGGCGTGGCTATTGCAGTGGCACTGATGCCGCCCCTGTGCGCGATCGGATTTGGCGTCGGTAGTGGGTTTTCATGGCCGATCATCACCGGTGCCGGGCTGCTGTTCCTGACCAACCTGGCCGCGATCACCACCAGCGCCTTCGTCGCGTTCTACGCGGTCAGGATGGACGCACCAGAACTCCGCATGAAGATCGACTATTCGATCGTGGAGCACGCGTCCTCGGACCGTCTCTACCGTGTGCTGATGAAGACCGGACTTGGCCGGGCATTCGGCGACATCGGCAAGTTGCGCTGGCGCGTCCTGATGCTGGTCGCCACTCTTGCTGCACTGTTCATTCCCCTCAGGCAATCCTTGTTTCAATTAAGAGAGGAGACGATTGCCCGCACGGCGGCGAACGAGGCCGTTCGATTGTTGGCGTCCCCGGGGATGATCTTCACCCAACAACTGGATGTGACCCCCGAGCGGATCATCCTCCGAATGATCGTGACGGAGACTGTGCACGAGGACAAGATCCGCGAAGCGGAAAAGCTCCTGCTCCGCCGCACGGGGAAGGAAGTCACTGTCGCTATCCGCAAGGTGGCCAGTGAGGAGGAGTTGGCGCTGCTCCGCGAGCGGTTTCGCACACCCGCGGCGCCGCCTCAGCCACGGGACCTGAACTCCACTCGGACCGAACTGATCGCGCGTCTCGAACAGCCGCTCAAGGAGGTCTGGCCCGACGAGTCGGCGCCACTCGTTTCCTACGAAGTCGGGTTCACTCCCGAAGACATTCTGGTGCGGGTCCGGTACAAATCGGAGACTCCGCTCGACTCCACGGCGGAGGCGATGCTCACCAAAGTGCTACAGACCCGATTGAACGTGGAAAAGTTGCGGCTCATCTTGGAGCATGAAGCGCCCCCGAAATCCAAGGTTCGCAAGAGCGCCCGGAAGTAGTTTTGCCGAGCACCTCCAAGCTGCGCGTTGAGTGAAATGTACTCCGTTTTCTTCAGGCATCTCATGCCTATTTGCGATACGGGCGCCCCAGCCATCCCGTTAGGCTGATGTGTGAGACAGGCGCCATGACAAGTCCGCTTTGTTTCATTCTCGCTTCAAGCGATGCCGCTGGCATCCTGCGGGACATGCTTCTCGTGTTTGTCTCCGCGAAGGTGCTTGCCGAGCTTGCCGAGGCCAGCGCCGCTCGGCACCTTCGCTTGATCGAGCGGGGCGCGGAGGACCTGAGACGGTTGTCGTTGAAATTGTCCAAGGCTCAGGAAGACGAACGCAAGAGCATTTCACGAGAGCTGCATGACCAAGTGGGACAGATGCTCACGGCTTTGCGCATAGAGATCGTCAACATCGAGGAGTTCCGCCATGATGCGGGCGACAGCTTCTCGAGGCACATGGCCGATGCGAGGAAGCTCGCCGAGGAAACGTTGCGGACCATTCGGGACATCTCCATGGGGCTGCGTCCGTCCGTGTTGGACGAGCTGGGTTTGGGCCCAGCCCTGAAGTGGCAGGTACGAGAGTTCACGCGCCGAAGTGGCGTACCGGTGGAGATCCAGATCGACGGTACTCTCGACAAACTTGCGGACACGCACCGGACCTGCGTGTATCGATTGGTGCAAGAGGCGCTGACCAATTGCGCACGTCATGCCCGCGCCAGCCAGATCAGGATTACAGTGCATGGGGGTGCCACCGCGAATTGCGCTGACAGTGGAGGACAACGGCGTGGGGTTCGACGTTCCGGGGGCTGGCTCGCGCGGTCTGGGACTACTCGGCGCCGAGGAGCGGGTGCGAGAATTGGGAGGGAGGATGGAGATCTTTTCGCAGCCCTCGAAGGGAACGTTATTACGTTGCGAGATTCCAACCTCAACGGAAGTGAACAATCACGGGCCCTAACCACCGCCAATCGGTGTTTTAGGCGGATCGTGTTGTCCGCGGGTGTAGGGACTTCTGTAGGGACACTCCATCGAAATCGATAGCAAAAGAGGGTTGTGCTGCCTGTGACCGGCCTTGTCTCCATCGAAGAAGTGCTCTGCAAAGAGTAACTTCGCTCAATCCCGATCATCGCTGCTTTTGTCCTGCCCTTGGCTGTTAACCCGCTGTTAACCGAAAGGGTTGGTTTGATGGGAGTCCGATCCTTCCCAATGCCGGTCCAAAATCGGGTTCAATACGCGCCGGAAAGGCCGATTCGCAGTCGTCAGGCGATTTGGCCAAACGCAGTGTCAATAGCGTCGGGCCTGACGCGAAATTTCGTAATTAGCAGGCCGACCTCGCGAAATTCGGCAAGGCCTCAGGTCTAGCCGCCCTCCACGTTGGCGTCTCGTTAAGCCTCGGTCTGAGCCAGGAAGATCGACCCCTTTCGCAATCAGGACGTAGATCCTTACGGCGACGGTGGCAATTTTGCCATCGAGAGCAACGTGGAATCTGCAAGTTGCAGAAAGGCCGAGGCGGTCGTGGGACTTTTTCTACCCTTCGTCGAAACGACTCGCTCAAGAACCGCCGCTCTGGCGGCGCTCCTGAAGCGGTCTGAAACGCCGGTCGGTCGAATGGCAGGCGAGCGGTATAGAACGGCGCCGCCGGATGTGTCGCAGCTCTGGTGGCAGAGGGCTGGTAACGGGCCATATGCCTGGCGCGCTCCTTCACCGGCGCGGTGGGGGCAGGTATTTCTTGGGCACTTCGCACATCGAAGTGCTGAACCACGAGGCTACGCGTAGCTCGGCGGCGAGCCCCAGCAGCGTGTGCGCCTCCTGCTGAGTCAGCCCGTAGTCGGTCATCAGCCAGCGCAGCATTTCGCTGATGGCTTCCCGGAAACCGCGCTCCAACGCGCCGGTAGTCGCGCCCAGCGTCACCAGCGATTCCGGATGCTCCACGCGCGGCCAACCGATGCGGTGCCGCTTGCGTAAGCTCACCGAGAACTGTACGTCCATCGAGGTCTCCGTGCCCTGACCCAGCAGTTCGCCGTCACCGAACCCAGCGTGGCCGTCGCCCAGCATCAGCAGCGCGCCGGGCTCAAAGACGGGCAGCGACACGATGGCGCCTTCGTCCATGCGGTTGTAGTCGAGATTGCCGCCATACTCGCCGGCCGGGCCCGAGGAGATCGCCTGCCGGAGCGCCGGGGCCACCCCTATGCAGCCGACGGTGGGATGCGCCGGGAATTCCAGTTTGGCGCGGCTGCCGAGCAGACGGGAAGGTTTGATGATTCCGCGCTCCAGGTCCAGGGTCCACTTGAGCGCGTTGCGCCGTCCGGGCTGCAGCCACTCCTCGCAACAGTTGGCCGATTCCAGCCCTTCGATGCTGCGCGGGGCCAGCGCGTCCAGCGAGACGCGTGTGCCGTCCCAGCCCCAGTCCCGATTTAGCCGCACGCGTTCGAGCCGCACCACCAGGGTGTCGCCGGCTTCGGCGCCCTCCACATAAAATGGACCGGTGAGCACGTTGTCCCCGTCCAGGATGAGCTTGCCGGTCTCATCGCGGCCGCGCGAATCGAGGAGTTTCGTGATGACGGAGTCGCCCGGGCGGATGCGGGCCACCGGTGGATGCGCGGCGGAAAACGTGACATAGTACCGATCCGGCTTGACCTCCACGGTTTCCGTGCGACCGGTGGCGGGCAGCAGCAGCGCTGCCGCGGCCGTCACCAGGAAAAGAGTTCTTATTGTTTTGTGCCGGCTCATCGTGTCCTCCACGCGCTTCCCTACCATCCCATGACGTAATCATCCTTCGCCGGGCTGACGGCGCCCCGCATCACCCCGGTCCTCGGATCGATCAGGGTCATCTTCACCGCCCCCACCGCGGCGGTCTGCTGAAAGTACGGCTGCTGTAAGGCGCGGACCTCGAGTTTGTGGCCCTTCCGTGCCAGCGCCGGCCCAACCTTGGCGGCCAGCGATTCGGGGATCAGCACCGTGCCGCCGATCTTGTGCGGGTACATCGTGGCGCGGAGGCAGGTGGTGGTCACGGTGGGTTGTTCGAGGGCATACTGTGGGCCCATCCCGAATTCCACCACGTTCAGAAAAGCCTGCAGTAGCGCCTGCGGCTGATTGTCGCCGCCTGGCGTGTTCCAGGCCATCACGGGCTTGCCGTCCAACAGCGCGAGCGCCGGGCAGATGGTGTGGAGAGTGCGCTTGCCGGGGGCGAGCGCGTTCACGTCTCCCGCTTCCAGGCTGAAATAGGGCAGCCGGTTGTTCAGCACGTACCCGCCCCGCTCCACCACAAGGCCCGAGCCGAAGGTTCCGTTGACACTGTGGGTCACCGACACAACGTTGCCGAAACGGTCCGCGATGGAAAAGGAGGAGGTTTCGCCGTCCTGGTGGGCCGGCCCTTTTTCCGGTCGTACGGCCTGCACCTGGTCCTCATAGGCAATCTCGCGCCCTTCCAGAATCGGGCGGCGCGCCCGCGGGTCGCCGGGAGGCGCAGCACCGCGGATGGCGCGGTCCATCCGGATCAGCTTCCGGCGCGCGGCCGCGTACTGCTCCGACAGCAGTGCTTCGGCCGGGATGGAGCTTCGGCGGGGGTCGGAGATGTACTGGTCACGGTCGGCAAAGGCCAGTTTCAGCGCTTCAATCAGGACGTGAAGGTATTCGGGCGAATTGTGGCCCAGGGCTTTCAGGTCGAAGCCCTTCAGAATATTCATCGCAATCAACTGCACGATGCCTTGCGAGTTGGCGCCCGCTTGATAGACAGTGTAGTCTCGAAAGGCGGAATGCACGGGCTCGGATTCTTCGGCCCGGAAAGCGGCCAGATCCTCGTACCGCAGCAGCCCGTCATATTTCTGGTAAGTGGCTGCGGTAAGCCTCGCGAGCGTGCCCCGGTAGAAGGAGTCCGCGCCCTCCCGCACGATGGCGCGAAGGCTGCGCGCCAGGTCGGGCTGCACGAACAGATCCCCCGCTTCGAACGCGCGGCCGCTCTTGGTGAGCGAGTCCCGGGAACTCGGATATTGGAGCAGCATTGGCATCGCCTCGGCATGGGTGCGCGCGGCAAAGTGAGTCAGAGGGTGGCCCTGTTCAGCCGCGCTGATGGCGTCGCCGGTGAGCGCGGCAAGGCCTTTGGTTCCATAGGACCGAAGCGCGAGATCGAACGCGGCCACCGATCCCGGAACATTGCTCGAATAGGGTCCGTTGAGCGGGATGCCGCCGAGCTTGTCGCGAAAGAATTCCATGGTCGCGCGCTCCGGCGCAGGACCCGTGCCATTGATAAAGATGACCTGCTTGCGCTTCGCGATGTAGGCCAGGATGAAGGCGTCTCCGCCGAGTCCGGCCTGATGCTGCTCGGTGACGGCGGTCATATAAAACACCGCCACGGCTGCGTCGATGGCGTTGCCGCCTTTTTCGAGCACCCGCAGACCCGCCAGCGCCTGCATAGGATGCTCCGCAGCCACCATTCCGTTTGTGCCCATCACCTCGGTGCGCCAAGGCCATGACGTAGGCGCAGGGGTTTGCTGGGCGCTGGCAGGGAGGCTCCACACGGCGAGAGATGCAAGTGCGAGCCACAATCTCGAGCGTCGGGTCATGCGCTCATTCTATAACGTGTTGTGCGCCGGGAAGGAGTCCCCTGCTAGACCTTTTCCGGAACGATGTAAGGGCGCGGTTGTTGCGGGTTCGCATGGGTTGAGGCGGCGCTTGAGGAGGTAGCTGATGGGCAGAGCTTGGCGGAAAGACCACGCCATAGACTCGTCCAGCCCCTATGCTGTACACCCGGCGGGTAATCCGGGAGAAGGCGCGGTCCAGCAGGCGCGCTCGAACGAGCATTGTCGTATCTTGATGCCGAGCCTTGTGGATTCACGGCGAATCCGCCGGAGACCGCCACGGCCTGGCATTTGGGCCACCGGCAGGCCGCGGGGTAAAAGCGCCTAATTATTGCGGAAATTGGCGGCGCGCGCTTCCCAGGGCCCGTAATAAACCCGGACCTGCGGTTTGGCCGCCCGCAGAATGGCGATCCCTTTCTCAGTGACCGCGGACCCCTTGAGGTCCACCTCTTTCAACCCGGGGAAGGATGCCAGCACCTGCATCGCGTCATCGTCGACGCGGTCGCAGCCTTGCAGCTTCAGCCTCTCCAGCTTCGAAAAGGCTTTCATCTTTTCGATCCATCGGGCCGTCACGCTCATCGCGCTCACCGTGGCGAACCGGGCGCCCTCGATTCCCACACCCAGCGAGGTGCATCCGAAACGCAACTCATGCAACTCTTTGAGTGTGAGCAGGGCATCCAGCCCCCTGTCGGACATGCTGATGGTCCAGACGTTCGAGTCGGTCCCCTGCCTGCCGCTGAGATCCAGATACGTGAGGCCCGGGAGTTGCCGGAGCGCCTGCAGCCCCGCATCGCCCAGTTCATTTCCCCCGATGGTCAACTCCTTGAGATTCGGAAGGGAACTCAACCGTTCCAGGCCGACGTCGGTGACCATCGCGGAACCGAGGTTCAGAGACTCCAGCGTGGCGATGCCCGAGATGTGATCGAGGGTGGTGTCGCTGATCTTGGTCCCGTGAATGTTGAGACGCCTCAATTTCTTCCAACCTTTGATGGCGGCCAGACCTTCGTCGGTAACATACTCCGCGAAATGGAGGTTCAAATCCACAATGCCAGGCGTGTTTTTCAGCTCCTGCATTCCCTGATCGGTGATGCGCGTCAGGGAGAGGTCCAAATGTGTCAGATGCGGAAACTGAACCAGCCTGCGGAGGTCCGTATCGGTGATCCAGGTGGAACGCAGGTCAACGCCGGTAATCCTGCCGGACGCATCACGAGTCACCGCACCGCCGGCCGTTTCGATCCAACCCGTATCGGGCGCAACATTCGTTTTGGCGGCTGGCGTTTCGGCGGCTGGCGCGGCGGCAGCGAGCCACAGCATACAACTCAGGCTGGCCTTCAGAGACGGACCAAACAAAAACCTCATCTCATCTGCTCCTTCGATTCGGAAGCGCCGAATCACGGTCGAATACGATCTGACAGGAAGGCAGCGCGCCTTTCAGCTCCTCGATCCCTTTCTCGGTCACCAGCGTGTGGTACAGGTTCAACGCTTTCAGGCCGGCCATCGATTTTAGTAGCGCCGCGCCGCGGTCGGTGACGCCCGTCGAATCCATGCTCAACTCCCGCAATCCGGGGAGGGCACGCAAGGCCTCCAGACCCTTGTCGTCCACCTCGGTGTAATCCAGCTTAAGCACGCTCAAATTCTTCAAGGACGCGAGAGCCTCTACTCCAGCGTTGCCGGTCCGGGTTCGGAACATCTCGATCCGATCCAGTTTCTGCAGCGGTTTCAGCGCTGCCAGCCCCTTGTCGCTGAAGCGAGTATGGTTCAAGTACAACTCGCGCAAATTCGTGAACGCCGCCATCTGCC
>JAENWC010000232.1 GCA_016650235.1 Terriglobia bacterium | reverse complement strand
TGGCTTTGGTGGATATCACCCTCCCGGGAAGAAGCGGACTGGAATTGATCAAGAAACTCCGGGCGGAAAACCGCCAGATCAAGCTGCTCGTCGTGTCAATGCACGACGAGGCGTTGTACGCCGACCGCGTGCTGCGCGCCGGCGGGGATGGGTACATCATGAAACAGGAGGACCCGGAGGAGATCATTCATGCCATCCGCGATGTGCTGGCAGGACACATTTATGTGAGTGAGGAGGTATTGAACAGCGGCGCGAAAGCGGCGCCGAAGCCGGCCGCCACGGCGAAAAGTCAGGCGATTGATCAACTGACGGATATGGAACTCGAAGTTCTGGAATTGCTGGGCCGGGGCAAGAACCACCAGGAAATCGCCCGGCAACTCAACCTCAGCACGCGGGTCGTCAGTTCGTGCGCCACACAGATGGGACGCAAGCTGAATCTCAAAAGCGCCAACGCGCTGATTCGTTATGCGGTCTGCTGGGTGGAAAGCGCCACGGCCTGAGCCGGCGGGATTCAATTCGCTTTGAAACGGGCAAGGCGCGACTTCACCTTCGCGCCTTTCTTCGCGCCGCACAGGTCCGGCTTTATGAAACCGTGACCCGGTTCGCTTCTCCGGAAGAGCCGATCACCGACCTGCCCTGAGAATCACTTCGCATTCGCGTAGGGCACCCGCACCGTGATGAGGGTCCCTCGCTTTGGCGCCGAGACAAACTCGCAGGAACCGTCCATGGACGCCGCTCGTTCGCGCAGATTGGTGAGGCCGATTCCGCGGCGCTCCCTCCGGGCGGTCGTCGCCGCGCCGGGATCGAATCCGCGCCCATCATCCCGGATGCTCAACACCACCTCGTCGTCCTCGACGGCCAGACGCAAACGCACGTTTTTGGCTTGGGAGTGTTTCTCTGCGTTGGTGAGGATTTCCTGCACGATGCGGAACAGATTCAATTCCACCGCCGGCGGCTGCCGCCGCCAGTCGCGCGGGAAACGAGACTTCACCTGCAGGGCGGTACGCGATTGAAATTCAGCGCATAAATTCCGGCAAGCCGCCACCAGTCCGAGTTCGTCCAGGTCGCTTGGGCGCAGATCGTGTGCGATTCGGCGGTTTTCCTCAAGGGCCTGGACGAGCAGCCGGTTGCAGCGCCGGAGAATCTCCCCGGCAGCAGGGGAAATCCCGCTGAGGTTTTCTTCCACACTGCGCAGGCGCATCCTGGCGGAGGCCAGGAGCTGGTTGACTCCGTCGTGCAACTCGCGCGCCACGCGCATGCGCTCCGCTTCCTGGGCCTCAATGATGCGCTGGGGCAAACGCCGCAATTCTGATTCGGCCAGCTTGCGCTCGGTGATGTCCTGGTTGGTGCCTTCGTAATAGAGGATGCCACCACTGACATCCCGGACGGCATGTCCATTGATGTTCATCCAAATCTTGCGGCCGTCTTTGCGGTATCGTTCCACCTCGAAGTCCTCCACGTGACCTTTTGTCGCCATCAGTCGCTGGAGCTCCTCCCGCCTCGCCGGAACGACATAGGTTTGACGGCTGATGTTGGTGACGTGGGCCATGAGTTCCTGCGGCGATTTGTACCCCAACATGCGGGCGGCGGCGGGATTGGCACTGCGGTAGCGGCCCTCCGGCGTCGTCTGGACAATGCCCTCGGTCGCCTCCTCGAAGATGCGCTGGTACTTGGCCTCCGCAGTGCGGCGCGCTTCGGTCACCTCGATTCGCAGCAGCGCCTCGCCACAATGGTCGGCCAGGGCTTGCAGCAGTTGCAAATCCGCTTCGGTATATTTCAACGGCGTGTAGCTTTGCACGGACACAATCCCCAGGACGGACGTGCTTGAGTGAATGGGCACATACATCATGGAACTGGAGCGGCGTTTGAGATTGCCAAAGGGGACGAGTCCTACAGGGTCGGCGGAGTCTTTGACGCGGTTTATCAATCGGGCGCCTTCCCTCAGCACCAATTGCATCAGCGGAGTGGGCTTGCGGCTGGAGCGTGACGATTGCGTCGCCACCAGGCGGCGGCCGACCCGATCCATCGTCAGCACCGGGATCATTATTTCATCAGTTCGCGAGTAAAGGTGCAGGAAGCCAGCATCCCAGCCGAGGAGCATGGCGGCGATATCCAGGATGCTGTGGGCCGCCTGTTTGGGCGTGGTAGCCGCGCTCAGGCGATGACCCAGCAGCGAGAGGGCTGTGTTCTGCTTCTCCGCCCGCTTCTGGGCCGAGATGTCGCGAGCCACACCGACGAGGCCGAGGATGCGTCCGGCGCCATCCTTGATTTGCGAGGTGTTGAGGGCAATGGGAAACACGGTGCCGTCCTTGCGCAGGTTAAGGACCTCGCCCCGCCATCCGCCGAGGAGGGTCTGTTGGTAAACGCGGTCGCTAAGGCCCGGAGGATTTGCCGGGGCGTAGAGCAGCCCTGGCTGTTGCCCCATCAGCTCCTGCTCGGTGTAACCGTAGGCTTTGAGAAACGCCCGGTTGAAAAACTGGAAACGGTTCTTGTGATCCGCGATGCAAATCAACTCATGCGCGCTATGCACCGCGTTAACCAGCAGTTGGATTTGGTCATCCGCCCTCTTTCGCCCCGTGATGTCCTCCACCATGGAGATGATGAATCGCAGCCGTCCGGAGCGATCGCGGACCGCCGAAGTCGAAGACTCGGCCCAGATCAACTGGCCGTCCCGGTTCAAGAACCGCTCCTCACGCTGGAAGACACTCCGGGCCCCGGAACACAATTCAGCGAGGAGCCGCCGGCCCTCTGCCACATCGTCCGGATGGGTAATGTGGTTGACGCCCACGCTCTTCAAGTCGGCTTCGGAATAACCGAGCATTTCCTGATAGGCCCGGTTCGTGTCCAGGAAATATCCGGCAGCATCGTGCAGCGCAATGCCAATGGGCGCGGATTCGAATAGCGCCCGGAATCTCTCCTCGCTCTCTCGCAGAATGAACTGGGCCTCCTTGCGCTCGGTGATGTCCTGGTACGTACCTTCATGATGAAACGCCCCGTCATCCTCATCCGGCACCCGATGCACGTTGATGCTGACCCAGATCCGGCTCCCATTCTTGCGAAATGCTTCCACTTCGAATCCTTGCACCAGCTCTTTCGTTTCCAGCAACCGCTTGAACTCCGCCATGCGTTCGGGCTCGACGAAATGCTCCCGGCCTGTTTCCGTGGCAATCAATTCTTCCGGGGTGGCAAACCCCAACATGCGGGCCAGCGCGGGATTGGCGCTGCAGAAGTGGCCTTCTGGCGTGGACTGAAAAATTCCCTCTGTGGCATTCTCAACGATGCTGCGATATTTGGCGTCCGTGGCTCGCAACTGTTCGGCGATGGTAATCCGGCGGAGCGCGTCGCCGCAATGATCGCCCAAGGCCTGCAGCAGTGTCAGATCTTCCGGCGAATAGGCCGAAGGGGAATAGCTTTGGATAGACAGCAAGCCGACCGATTCGCCTCCCGAACGAATGGGAGCAAACATGAGGGAAGCGGAGCGGCGGCTTGTGTCTCCGAACGTCTGCAGTTTCACGGGAAGAGGCTCGTCCTCCCGCCGGTTGATCAACCGGGCGCCGGCGCGGAGGACAAGGCGGACGAGTTGAGTGGGGGTGGTGGCCAGCGACTTCGCATCAACGGTGATCTTCTGGTGGCCAACCGTATCAAGCGTGACCACCGGGGTAATCCGGTCTTCCGCTGCGGAATAAGTATGCACATAGCCCGCGTGCCACCCGAAAAGTGCCGAAGCCACTTCGAGAATGCTTTCGCCGGCCTGCTTCGGGGTACTCGCGGCGCTCAGGCGGTGCGCGAGTTCCGAGAACGCCACCCGTTGCCGTTCCGCCCGCTTCCGGTCGGTGATGTCCCGAAACGATTCGGCCACTTGCACTGTTCCGGCAATGGTGACCGGAAACGAACGCACCTCCGCCAGGAAAACTGTGCCGTCCTTGCGCCGCACCGGAATTTCTATCGGCGATACTCCCTCCCTGTAAGCGATCCGGTCAAACTGGGCGAGCACCTGCGGCAAGGCATGTTCAGGATGGATTTCCTCAATGCGCAGCGTAGGAATGACGGCCACAGCATGACCGAGCATGCTCGCAAACTCGGCATTGCCCTGGAGGAGCCTTCTGCTCTGCAAGTCGGCCAGGACAATCCCGTCGGGCGAATTGTCGAACAGGGCCCGGAACCGTTCCTGCGTCTCCTGCAGTGCTTGTTCAGCCTCCTTGCTGGCGGTGATGTCGATACAGATGCCGGCCATGCGCTCAGCTTTACCTTGTTCGTCACGAATCGTATTTCCCAAAGCATGAATCCAGCGCACAGTTTCGTTGGACAAGACCACCCGGTAAACACTGCTCAACGGAACGTGGTTTTGTACCGAATCCGCTATCCGCTTTTCGGCGGCCTCCCGATCATCGGGATGCATCAGGGTGAGCCAGGTTTGAAAGGAGGCCTCGGAGGTTTCTGGAGTCAACTGGAAGAGACTGTAGAGTTCGCGCGACCACTCGCATTTTCCGCTGGCGATGTTCCAATCCCATACGCCGGCGCCGGCGGCCCGTTGGGCCATGCTGAGCCGGGTGTTCGCCGTCCGCAACGTCTCCTCCGCCTGCTTGCGATCGGTGAAGTCCACATGGGAGCCCATCAGGCGCAGCGGCTGGCCGGCCGGATCACACAACAAGGCGCCTTGCGCCAGGATCCAGCGGTAGGAGCCATTCTTGTGGCGGAAACGGAATTCGGCTTCGAACAAGCGGGCTGCCTTGGCCAGAACGGCGCGAACCCTCGCGAGGGCTGGTCCGAGGTCGTCCGGATGCACACGGGTCTGCCATTCGAGATAGTCATTTGAAATCTCGTGCTCCTCAAAACCGATCTGTCGTTTCCATTCCGGCGAGTAAACAACCTGGTTGGTGTGCAAATCCCAATCCCAGAGGCCCACGTTACCGGCACGGGCGGTCTGCCTTAATCGCATCTCGCTCATCAGCAGGCGCTCGTTGGCTGCCACCAGCTCGCTCGTCCGCTCCCGGACCCGCTGCTCCAGGTTCGCGTTCAGCTTGCGAATCTCATACTCGGCCCGTTTGCGTTCGGAAATGTCACGGACAATGGCCCACATGCCGGTCGGCTGGCCGGCATCGTCCCGCAGCAGGAATGTGCGCAGTTCGACGGGCAAGGATGTGCCGTCCTGGCGGAGGTACTCCTTCTCGTAAACCTGGGAGAAGCTGTTCGGTAGAATCTGCTCCGCAATGATGCTCGCCTCCATCCGGTGCCATTTCTCCGGGGTCAGTTCCGGGTAGCTCAGTTGTCGCAGCCGTTCAGCGGTGTAACCCGTCAATTCCTGGAAAGCCCGGTTGGACTCCAGGACCCGGCCCTCCAGGTCAACGCTGGCGTAAGCATCGTTCATGGTTTCGTGCAATCGCCGGTACCTGGCTTCGGATGCGCGCAACGCCTGCTCCGCCAGCTTGCGCTCGGTGGTGTCGAGATGGATCCCGAGGAACCGCGTGGCCCGTCCGGCTTCGTCCCGTTCGACATGGCCCATGCCCGTCATCCAACGCAAACCCTTCGCCGGGTGGAGTACACGAAATTCTTCATTCCAGGATTTCCCTCCACCCGGCTCCACCAACTTCTGAATTTGAGCCTGCAAGCGCCCGCGGTCGTCCGGATGGACGCGCTCCATCCACGCCTCGAAGGAGGTGGGTTCGTGTCGGTCGAAACCGTAGAGTGCGTGGCAGTGTTCATCCCAGCGGGCCACGTTTGTTTTCACATCCCACGACCACGTCCCCGCCTTTGACCCCTCGAGTGCCAGCCGCAGCTGTTTCTCGTTCTCCCGCAGCGCCTCGTTGGCCGCCTCCAATTGGACGGTGCGCTCCCGGACGCGCTGTTCAAGCGACTCACTAAGCAGGAAAAGCTCATCCTCAGCCTGTTTGCGGCCCGTGATATCCACGGCGAACAGCGCCACGCGCGACACCCGGTCCGCCCCGTCAAGCACGGGTTTGAGATAGTTCAGATAATGCCGCGTTCCATGTTCATCTTCGAACTCCATGGGTTGTCGGGTGCGCACCACTTCATCGAATTGGGTTCTTCTGGCCCTGGCGATTTCCGGCGGGAACAGGTCGAAGGCGTGCCGGCCGGCTATGTTGTCCGGATCCTGGCCCAAGGTGCGGACCATGCTTTTGTTTGCAACCAGGACCGTTCCATTCCGATCCACCATCAGTGCCGGTTCGCCGATGGCATCGAGGAAGACACGCAATGCTTCTTCGCTGGCCTTATGCGCCACCAGGGCGTTGCGCAGGCGCAAGAGGGTCCGAATCCGTGCGAGAAATTCCCGCGACTCCAAGGGTTTGGTCAGGTACTCGTCCGCTCCCACCTCGAGACCTTCAACCTTGTTCATCGCGTCCGTGGCCGCGCCCGAAATCAAGACCACAAACACATCCTGCAGGACTGGGTCGGATTTGATCTGATGGCAAACCTCATGGCCGTTGAGGTCGGGCAATCGCACGTCGAGCAACACCAACGCAGGCCGGAGGGCGCGCGTCAGCGCCAGGCCTTCGCAACCAGTTGCGGCCGTCTGCACTTCGTAGTCCTCGTACTCAAGCAGGGTCGACAAGAACTCGCGAATGGCAGGATCGTCATCGACGACGAGGATTTGCATGGAATTGCTCATAGAATGCCCGGGTTTTGGTGACTACCGTTGAATCCGCTCCCGGCGAATAAGTCCCCAAGGAGTCGCTGGTGCCGCAGGGTGCAGGTGGCCTCGCGATTTCTGCTGAAGGCTGCGAAATCGGGCGACGGGAATTCGAATCGTGAATTCAACCCAAAGGTGTTTTTCGTTAGCCGCCATAGCCCTGATTGGATGCGGAAGCAAATGCCAACCACTCAATGCCGCGAGGCGCCGGTGGGCTTTGTAAATAGTCAGCGCAATTGGCGCAAGACCATTCTATGGTCGGCGAGGTCAGATCACATATCGCGGGGAGGGCAGGTAGTCATGCCGGGATCGTCATCGCCCCATCCGACGCGCCGCAAATCGCGGCACCGCAACCGCCACCAGCGCCCGCCTCGTCGTCAATCCCGGTTTGTTCGTCGGATGAACCTGCTCGCCCAACTTGCCCAGGAAGTCAGGCGCACCAACGGCATCCATGGATTGTGGGTGCTCGTACCGGCTAACGATCAATCGCCACTCCCGACTCTGAATCATAAACCCATTCCGATTACCAATTCTGCACAACACGCCCGGCTCACCGAGGCGTGGCTGTCGAACCGACATCGCGCCGCCGAAACATGCAACTAACGACCGATATAGCAGACACTGTTTGACACAACGTCCGCCATACCGGACAATAAACCCATGTCGTCTGCTCCATCCATTCCGTTGCCCGCCGCTCACGCCCTGCGCAAGCTGGGGCGTGATCTTGCCCTCGCCCGGCGCAAACGCGGCATCTCCACCGCCGACATGGCGGCCCGGCTCTTTGTGAGTCGCGATACACTTTGGCGGCTGGAGCGCGGCGACCCCACCGTTTCGATGGGCACCCTGGTCACCGCCGCCTTCGTGCTTCAATTGCACGACCGCTTGGCCAACTTGGCCGCACCCGCGCGCGACGATCTCGCCCTAAGTCTGGACGAGCGCCGCCTGCCTCAACGCATTCGCCGTCTCTGCGCATGAGCTGCGAAGTCCATATTGACTGGCAGGGACAGACTCACCTCGTGGGTCGGC
The DNA here is from genome assembly GCA_016650235.1 of Terriglobia bacterium. GTDB lineage: Bacteria > Acidobacteriota > Terriglobia > Bryobacterales > Bryobacteraceae > VFZE01. The sequence goes on along the minus strand of JAENWC010000232.1, from coordinate 990 downwards.
TCCACGCCGAAGCGCGCGGGCCGGCCGTTTCGTTTGAATATGCACCCGAATGGTTGCAACGGGCCGCCGCCTTTTCCATAGATCCCACCCGGCTGCCGCTTCAGCCCGGTGCCCAGCACAGCCCTGCACTGTTTGGTGCCTTCCAGGATTGCGGGCCGGATCGCTGGGGCCGAATCCTTATAGAGCGTGCCGTTCGTAAGAAGGTGCTCGACCAGAAACCGTATCGGCACATTGACTACGTGCTCGCGCTCGATGACGCCTCGCGGCTCGGGGCGCTGCGGTTCCGCCTCGATCCCGGAAGCCCGTTTCTGGCTGTCAGCACTGGAAAGCTTCCGCCCTTGATCCGCCTCCAGGCCCTGCTGCGTGCTGCGGACGCGGTTCACTCCGAGACCGACACAGCGGCGGACTTGCGCTTCCTGCTTGGTGCCGGCTCGCCGCTCGGGGGTGCCCGGCCCAAGTCCGCCGTCAGCCTGACTGATGACCGGCTGGCCCTCGCCAAGTTCCCCAAACCGGATGACACCCGGGACATCGCCGCCGGCGAAATCCTCGCGCTCACCCTCGCCGCGGAAGCCGGCATCCGCGTGGCCGAACACCGGCTGGTTTTGGTGGGCAAACACAACGTGGCCGTGATCACCCGGTTTGATCGGGCGGGCGATGGCCGCATTCCATTTCTGTCGGGGGCCAGTCTGCTGGGACTCTCCCCCGGCGATCCCGGCGCCCACACGCGCCTGGCTGATGCCATTCGCCAGTTCGGCCACGACGTTGCGGGCGACCTCCAAGAGATCTGGCGTCGCCTCGTCTTTTCACTTCTCGCCAGCAACTACGATGACCACCTCCGCAACCACGGCTTTCTCATGCACGAGGCCGGGCGCTGGTCGCTCTCGCCGGCCTATGACATCAATCCCGTTCCTGAGATTGACCGCGTTCATGTCAGCAAAACGCCCATCAGCGAAGACCAGGAAGAACCCGGCATCGCCGGCGCCTTGGATG
>JAENWC010000231.1 GCA_016650235.1 Terriglobia bacterium | reverse complement strand
TCCTACAATAAAGTGCGCACGTCGGCGACCATACCGGCAATGGCGCTGGCGGCGGCGGTGAGGGGGCTGGCCAGGAATGTGCGCCCGCCTTTGCCTTGCCTGCCTTCAAAATTACGGTTGGACGTGGATACGCTGTACTCGCCCGGCTGCAGTTGATCGCCGTTCATGGCGATGCACATCGAACAGCCGGCTTCCCGCCAGTCGGCGCCTGCTTCCCGGAACACCTCGTCGAGACCCTCGGCTTCGGCCTGGCGCTTGATCTGTTGCGAGCCGGGGACCACCATCATCCGAACCTTAGGACTGACCTTGCGGCCTTTGAGAATCGAGGCGGCACTGCGCAGGTCCGAGATGCGCGAGTTGGTGCAGCTTCCGACGAAGACAACATTGATGGGCTGCCCGATCAAAGGCTTGCCGGGTTGGAGGTCCATATACCGCAGCGCCTTGACCAACGACTCACGCTCGATCGGATCCGCAATGGCGCTCGGATCGGGGACCGCACCGGAGATGGCGATGCCCATGCCCGGGTTGGTGCCGAAAGTAATCATCGGTTCCAGCGCGCCGGCGTCCAGGTGCAGCGAGTGGTCATAGGTTGCGCCGTCGTCGGTGGGCAACTGCTTCCAGCGGGCCACAGCCGCATCCCAATCGGCGCCCTTGGGCGCATACCGGCGGCCCGCGACGTACTGGTAAGTGATGTCGTCGGGCGCCACCAAACCGGCGCGCGCGCCGCCTTCAATCGACATGTTGCAGATGGTCATGCGTTCTTCCATCGAGAGCGCCCGTATTGCGGAACCGCGGAACTCGAACACGCTACCCGTGCCGCCGCCGATGCCAATCCGGGCGATTACGGCGAGGATGATGTCCTTGGCCGCCACGCCGTTCTTGAGCATGCCATCCACTTTGATCTCGTAGGTCTTGGACTTGCGGCCGAGCAGGCATTGCGTGGCCAGCACATGCTCCACCTCACTGGTGCCGATGCCGAAGGCAAGCGCGCCGAAGGCCCCGTGCGTGGCGGTATGGGAGTCGCCGCACACCACCGTCATGCCGGGTTGAGTAAGACCGTTCTCGGGTCCGATGACGTGTACGATGCCCTGCTTCTCATTTTGGAAACCGTAGCAGGGGATCCCAAACTCCTTGCAGTTGGCCTCGAGCTGCGCCACCTGCGCGGCGGCCACTTGATCCAGGATCGGCAGATTGCGCGGCGTGGTTGGCGTCGAGTGGTCCGTGGTGGCAAAGGTAAGGTCCGGGCGGCGCACCTTGAGGCCGCGCGCGCGAAGCCCGGAGAAGGCCTGCGGAGAGGTGACCTCGTGGACCAAATGCAGATCGATGTAGATGAGGGACGGCGCGCCCGGCTCCCCGGCCACTACGTGCGAGTCCCAGACTTTTTCAATGATGGTTCGCGGTGTGTTACTCATTTATCCAATGGCCTCGCACACTGCCTGGCCCACTTGTTCCGTGGTGGCTGGAGTGGATTTTGGTTTCAGGTCCGCTGTGACGCGGCCGGAGTTGAGAACCGCTTCCACGGCTTGATTCACGGCGGCGGCCTCCTCCAATAGCTTAAAGCTGTATTCGAACATGGCGGCCACCGATCCGATGGCGCCCAATGGATTGGCCTTGTTCTGGCCGGCGATGTCGGGGGCTGAGCCGTGTACCGGTTCATACAGGCCCACCCACGCCCCGGATGGTTTCCGGTCGCCGATGGAGGCCGACGGCAGCATGCCGATGGAACCGGCCAGCACCGCGCCTTCATCGCTCAGGATGTCGCCGAACATGTTCTCCATGACGACGACGTCGAAGCGCTTCGGGTTCAGGATCAGTTGCATGGCGCAGTTGTCCACCAGCAGATGATCGAGCGCGACGTCGGGGTAGGCGGGCGCAACTTCTATCACTACCTTGCGCCAAAGCTGCGAGGTTTCCAGCACGTTCGATTTATCGACGCTGGTGACTTTCTTGCGGCGGTTGCGGGCCAGCTCGAATGCCATGCGCGTTACGCGCTCGATTTCGGCGCGCGTATACGTCATGGTGTTGGTGCCGCGCTCTTCCGGTCCGGACCCTGTGATGCCGCGCGGAGTGCCGTAGTAGATGCCGCCGGTGAGCTCGCGCACAATAATCATATCGGTGCCTTCCACCAGGTGATTCTTGAGTGGGGAAGATTCGATAAGCGCCCGGTAGGCGCGCACGGGGCGCAGATTCGCATACACGCCGAGCGTCTTGCGGATGCCGAGCAGGCCGCGCTCCGGACGCTTGTCCGGCGGCGCATTGTCAAACTCGGGCAGGCCTACGGCGCCCATCAGCGTGGCGTCGGCCGCGGTGGCCAGCTTTTCGGTCGCTTGCGGGAAGGGAGTGCCGGTCTTGTGTATGGCGATTCCGCCAAGCAGCCCTTCACTGAGATTCAGTTTGTGGCGGAACTTCCGCGCCACGTGCTGGAGCACGCGCACGGCCTCCCGCGTAACTTCTGTGCCGATGCCGTCGCCGGGCAGAATGAGAACGTTCAATTCCATAAGAGTGATTGGTTGGAGATGGAGCGCTTATTCCGCCGCGGTTTCCATCGCGGCGGGGCTGAGAACCTGCTGAATAATGGCGGAGATCTCCTCGTTGCGTATCCCTTTCTTCCTGTCGGCCAGAGCGGTGAACTGCTGGTAAACCTGTTTAAGTTGTTCCTTGGTGAGTTCGAAGCCAAGGTCGATGCAGCGCTGGTTCAGCGCGTGGCGCCCGCTGTGCTTGCCCAAAACAAGGCGGCTTTCCGGCACCCCCACCTGCTTGGGCTCGATGATCTCGTAAGTGCTCTTGTGCTTGAGATAGCCGTCCTGGTGTATGCCGGCCTCGTG
>JAENWC010000230.1 GCA_016650235.1 Terriglobia bacterium | reverse complement strand
TGTCATGGGATCCCAATCGCTTCAAGAGGGTAGGTCTACACTACATCGACTTTTCAGATTCTCCTCATTGCAAGCACGGCCACTTGTCTCGAAGAAACGTCAAAAAAACGCTCGGAGTGTGATGGCCGTGACGAACTTGGGTTAGTGGCCTTCGTGCTCCAGGAAGCGTTCCACTTCGATGGCGGCTTTGCAGCCGGCCCCCGATGCGGTGATGGCTTGGCGGTAGGTGCGATCCTCGACGTCACCGGCGTGAAAGACGCCTTCCACGCTGGTCCGGGCGCCGCCCTTGCCTACAATGTAGCCATCCGGATCGAGGTCGATCTGGCCTTTGAACACTTTGGTATTGGGGATGTGCCCGATGGCGGCAAAGAAGCCGTCCACCTCGCGATCGGTCACCTCGCCAGTGGTCAGGTTCTTGAGCCGTACCCCGGTGACTACGCCCTGTTTGACGTCGAAGATATCCTCCACCACTGTGTTGGTGATGAACTTGATCTTCTCGTTGGCGCGCGCGCGGTCGAGCATGATCTTGGAAGCGCGGAACTCATCCCGGCGGTGCACCAGCGCCACCTCACTGCCAAACCTGGTCAGGAAGATCGCCTCTTCCATGGCCGAATCGCCGCCGCCCACTACCATGATCTTTTTGCCGCGGTAAAAGAACCCGTCGCATGTGGCGCAGGAACTGACGCCGTGGCCGATGAGCTTCTGTTCGTTTTCGAGGCCCACCCAGCGCGCCGAAGCCCCGCTGGCGACAATGAGCGTACGGGTTTCCACCCAGTCGCCGTCGATGTTAATCCGGAAAGGCCGCTTGGACAGGTCGGCTGCAATGACGGAACCGTGCCGGTATTCGGCTCCGAAATTCTCTGCCTGCTTCTTCATGTTTTCCACGAGCAGGGGGCCATCAATCCCTTCCGGGAAACCGGGGAAATTCTCGACCAGCGTGGTGAGCGACAACTGTCCTCCGGGTTCGAGGCCACCGGCCACCAGCGGTTTCAGATTCGCCCGCGCCGCGTAGATGGCTGCCGTATTTCCGGCGCACCCGGACCCGATAATGACAACGTTATGCATGGTTTTTTGTGGAGGCTCCAATCGGAAGTTTTATGCTAACACGCCGGCTGGCTAGCTCAGCCAAGCCATCACAGCGCGATTGGCCGCGAAGGCGCAGACGTAGGCGAGGCTGCTCATATAGGCGAACTGTATCGCCGGCCAGCGCCATCCGCCGGTTTCCCGGCGCACCACGGCGATGGTGGACATGCATTGCATGGCGAAGGCGAAGAAGACGAGCAGGGCCACCGCGCCGCCGGGGGTCAAGTCTGCCTGCAAAGCCTTTTGCAGCCCTACCGCATCGGATTCCGATTCGATGCCGTAGATGGTGCCGAGTGTGCCGACGATCACCTCGCGTGCGGCCAGGGATGTAATTAGACCGATGCCAATTTTCCAGTTGAAGCCGAGCGGCTTGATGAGCGGCTCGACGGTACGGCCAATGGTCCCGGCCACGCTCTCGGCAATCTCGGGCGCCTTGCCGGCCTTGGTCGGCACATGCGCCAACACCCACAACACAATCGCCACTCCCAGAATCACGGTGCCGGCGCGGCGCAGAAATACCTTTCCGCGATCGAGTAGCCGCAGACCGAGCGACCGGAACGTGGGCCAGCGGTAGGCCGGCATCTCCATCACAAACGGCGTGCGCTCTCCGCGCAAAATGGACGATTTCAACACGCGGGCGGTGAATACCGCCGCCGCAAAGCCCAGCAGATAAAGGCCGAGCATGGCTGCGGCGCGCGTACCCACAAACGGGCCGATCAGATTACGCTCCGGAATGAAAGCCGCAATCACCAGCGTGTAGACGGGCAGCCGCGCCGAGCACGTCATGAAGGGGGCAATCAGAATGGTGGCGATGCGGTCCCGCTTGCTCTCGATGGTGCGGGTGGCCAGGATGGCGGGAATGGCGCAGGCGTAGGCCGACAGCAGCGGGATGAACGATTTCCCTTGCAGCCCGGCCCGTGCCATTGTGCGGTCCGCAATCACCGCGGCGCGCGCCAGGTAACCGCTGTCCTCCAGCACCCCGATGAAGAGGAACAAGAGAAGAATCTGCGGCAGGAACACCATGACCGAGCCAACTCCGCCCCAGACGCCTTCCACCAGCAGATCGCGTAGAGGCGAGCCGGGCAAGGTCTGCTTCAGCCATTGCCCCGAACCAGCCACCACCGCCTCGACGCCGTCCATCAGCGGCACCGCGCCGGTGAAGATGGTTTGAAAGACAGCCACAACCACCACGGCAAAAATCAGCGGTCCCATGATGGGGTGCAGAAAAATCGCATCCAGGCGTTTGGTCCAAAGCGGCGGGGCCGGCGCGCGGTAGGCTTGCCCGGAAACTTGCGTGGCCCATGCGCGGCAGGCCGGCGGGTTGTTCAGCACCGGCAATTCCATGGGCGCCGGAATGGCGAGCGCGCCGTTGAGAAACTCCGCTATCGGTTCCAGCCCCTCGCCGCGGGTGGCGCTGGCCAGGGCCACCGGCGCGCCCAAGCGCTGCGCGAGGTCCGCCGTATCGATGAGCCCGCCGCGCTTTTCCAGGTCATCGGCCATGTTGAGAACCACCAGCGTCGGAATGCCGAGAGCCAGTATGGGCGCTGCCAGCATCAAGTGGCGTCCGAGGTTGGTGGAGTCGAGCACCAGAATGATGGCCTCCGGACGCGGCGTACCCTTCATGTTGCCCATGAGGACGTCGCGCGTCACTTGCTCGTCTTCAGATCGCGCCTGCAAGCTATAGACGCCGGGCAGGTCAATGAGATCCACTTCGCGTCCGCGACTCACTTGCAACTTGCCCAGCCGTTGCTCCACTGTTACGCCGGGATAGTTGGCCACTTTCTGGCGCAGTCCCGTGAGGCGATTGAAGAGCGTGGATTTGCCCGAATTCGGTGGGCCGACAATGGCAACAGTATGGCGTCGCAAAGCCAGCGGCGCAGGAGCCGCTACTCCGCCCGCATGGCAATCTCGGCAAGGATCCATACTTCTGCCTTTACTCCGGTCCGGATGCGGAACGGGCGCTTTTCAGCCTGATTCGCGAGGCTGTTTCCCGGCGCAGAGCCACTTCGCTTCCATCCACTTCAAACACGCGCGGATCCCCGCCCGGGGCGCTGCGTCCCGCCCTTACTACACCACCCGGCAGGAAACCGAGCTCCATCAGCCGGAGTGCCACATCCTCTGGGAGGTCAAAGTAATCGAGCACACCGCGCTCACCGCGGCGCAAATCGATCAAAGTCGCGGCATGCCGGAGCCGGGCGTTCTTGCCACTCAGTTGCATCAACTACAGTATCTGCCGCGCGGTTCCCCGCTGTCAAGGCGCTCACGTGCCCCGCTTACTGAATCCGCGCCCGCACGGCCCGGCCGGGCCTCGCCTCGCCGTTCAAGCGCGACTCCTCTACCACCAGTGCTCCCCCCACCACCAAATAACGCACCCCGGCCGAGGCAAGATCCGGCTGCGCAAACGTCGCACGATCCTCAATACGGGCCGCGTCAAACACCACCAGATCCGCGTCCGCACCCGCATGGAGCCGCCCTTTATTTGCCATCTCCGGCACATATTGCTCGAGCCGCTGCGCCGGCAGCAACGACATCTTCGCCAGAGCGTCCATCAGAGAAAGCGCCTTCTGTTCGCGCACAAAGCGGCCCAGCACGCGGGCAAACGTCCCCGCTCCCCTTGGATGTCCCTTGCCCCCTTGGATCACCCCGTCGCTGGCGATGAGAACTCCCGGACTTGCCACTGCCAGCCGCATCACATTGTCCGGAATCATATGCATAATCACCATCCCGCCCTGCTTGCGCAAACGCGGAAAGCTTTCCGCCGTCAATCGCTCGCCGGTGGCGGCCCATTCCAGGCTCCCTACGTCGATGCCGAGAACTTTCTGCCAGCCCGGGTCAAACATGACAGACTGCAACTCCGTCATCGCCGCATTGTAGGGATAGCACTCGGTGGTGACGGGGAGTCCCCGCGCGCGCGCCTCGCCAATGGTTTGGAGCAGTTGCGGCGCCTGGCCCAGACCGCTCGAGGTGATGTGCACGATGTGCAGCCCGATCCCGGTTATGGCCGCCGCCGCAATCACCTCTTCCACCGCCGTGAGCGCATCCGGCGTTGTTTGTCCCATGTGCCGTATATGCACAAAGGCCGGCGCTCCGAATCGCGCCGCCACACGGAACATCTCCAGAATCTCCCAACGCGAGGCCGCCGGAGTGTACTGTATCCCGAATCCAACCCCAACCCCGCCCTGCTGCAAGCCACGCTCGATCGAACGCTTCATCGCCGTAATCTCTTCTTCCGTGGCCGCGCGCCGCGCACCTTCGCCGGAGGGTACAAACCCGGTGCCGCCATCCTTGAGTACTCGCATCCGCGCCGGCACATGCCCGGCGCTCACCCCGGAATGGATCAGTCTCTTCCCCTCGCGCTCCCGGTACCAGGTCTCCACGTCCCCTGAGCCCACTTCAAGCTCCAGCGCCGTCGTTACCCCGTCCATCGCCTGCAGCCGCTGGTTCTCCAAATCCTGTCCATGCGCGTGCAAATCGATAAACCCCGGAGCCAGCACGAGCCCGCTCGCATCGATCACACGCCTGCCCTCCAGCGGAGTCTTGCTGATCACCGCAATCCGCCCGCCGCGCACACCCACATGCCGGATCGCGTCCAGTCCCGACAACGGATCCATCACCCGCGCTTGATTGAAGACAAGGTCCAGCGTCTGCGCGCTCAGCGCGCCAGCCAGTAAGAACAGGACTCGCAACGCAGCCATCACGCTACCCTGTACTTCGCAATCGCTTCTTCATCCAGATCAATTCCCAATCCCGGCTCCTGCGGGATTTCCAGATACCCGTCCCGCGCCCGTAGCTTCTGCCGCGTTACCGATTCCCGCAAATTCGTCTCTTCCTCGGCCACAAACTCGCAGATCAGCGCGTTCGGTATCGAGTTCAGCCAGTGCAGCGCCGCCGTCACATTCACATAAGTGGTGAAGCCGTGGTTGGCCACCGGCAACCCGCGGTCCCAGGCCAGCGCGGCAATTTTCATCGCTTCCGTGAACCCGCCGCATCGCGTCAAATCCACTTGCACCACATCGATCTGTCCCAGCCCGTCATCGCCGAAGAACTCTCCAGTCGACTCGATCGGCCAGCGTTCGAACCCGTCATCCGAGCCGACATCGCATCCCAACCGGGGGCTGAACGGTCGCACG
>JAENWC010000229.1 GCA_016650235.1 Terriglobia bacterium | reverse complement strand
GTGGTGTGTGGAATCGGTAGTGAGCAGGTGAAACAGGAGCAGGTTGGGTTTATGCCGGCGGATGATGTGGGCGGCGGCCTGCGTCCAGATATGGTCGCGCCACGTGATACCGGCTTTGGCGAACTGCTCGATCTCCTGGGGCCGGACGACACCGGCGGCGATGAGTTCCTTTTCGATCACGCCGGTCATGGAGGGCCGTTCGGCAAAGGACCAGGTGATGGTGCCGGGGTTTTGTATGGCAACCCAATCCACTTCCGCGGTGGTGAGTCCGGCTTTGTGGGCGGCATCGTAGACCGTGGGGGAATGGACGAGTTTGGACTTGTCCACCCATGGGTCCACGCGCGGGGCTTCACCTGGCGCGCGGACCAGGAGACCATTGAACAGGACCTTGTGTATGGACGGCGTGACACCGGTGACCATGCTGGTATGGTTGGGCCAGGTCACGGTCGGGTTGACTGGTTCCAAGCTGCGGGCGAGCGCGCCTTGGGCGGCCAGTTTGCGGATATTGGGGACCGGGAGGAGCAGGTCGTCCAGAGCAAAGGCGGGGAAGCCGTCGATGCTTACGAGGACCACGATGCGTTGTTTGGCGGGTATAACGGGCTGGGGGAGAGCGGTGGCCGCCATGAGCAGGCCGAGGAGAACGAACATATGCATAGAAACTAATCTACTACCGGCGACACAGTGGTGCTGACCGTCGATGGCCTGTCCCAGCCCCGCGGTAACGATGGCAGTGCGTTAGCAAGCCTGAGCCGAGCGTGTCCTCCCCTTACAAGACCGATTAGCCCTACAATAAATTATGTTGAGGTCAACCCCACGATCATGAGAACCACCCACACCGTTTTCACCCTTGTCCTGCTTGCCGCCTCCGCCTTCCCCGCCGATTGGACCGATTACCGCGGTCCCCGCCGCGATGGCTCCTCCCCGGAAAAGAACCTCCCCGTCAAATGGGCAGCCCCCTCAGATCTGGCCTGGACCGCCCCCTATGGCGGACGCTCCACTCCCATCATCATGAACGGCCGCTTCTACCTGCTCAACGCGGGCGGCGCCGGATCCACTCTGCAGGAGCGCGTCGTCTGCCTCGACGCCGACACCGGCAAGCTCATCTGGGAGTACAGGTTCAACCTCTACCATTCCGACGTTCCGCCGCACCGCATCGCCTGGTCCTCTCCGGCCGGCGATCCGGAAACCGGCAATGTCTACGTCTTCGGAGCAGGCGGCACGCTCCTTGCCCTCTCGCGTGACGGTAAAAAGGTCTGGGAACGCAGCCTCACCGAAGACATTGGCCTCGTCACCACGCACGGTGGCCGCACCGCCAGCCCAGTCATTGAAGGCAATCTCGTCATCGTATCCGGCGTCACCACCACCTGGGGCGAACATGCCCGCGCCGCGCACCGCTTCATCGCCTTCGATAAACGGACCGGTCAAACACAATGGTTCAGCGCCCCCGGCGGGCGTCCCTTCGACACTACCTACTCGCCCCCCGTCGTCGTCACCATCAACGGCGTGAAAATTCTCATTGCCGGCGGCGGTGACGGCACCGTCCACGCCATCAAAGTCTCCACCGGTGAATCGGTCTGGAAATACGTCATCAGCAAGCGCGGCGTCAACACCGGCGTCGTGGTCTACAACAACACCGCCTACGTCAGCCATAGCGAGGAAAATTTCGACACCAACGAAATGGGCCTGCTCGCCGCCGTCGATGCCACAGCCAAAGGCGACATCACCGCGGCGCAGATCAAGTGGAAGCTCGTCGGGTTTCAAGGCGGCTACTCCTCGCCCGTCATGGACGGCGATCGCCTCTACCAGATCGACAACGGCAGCAACGTCTTCGCATTCGATGCCGCCACGGGCCGCCAGATTTGGAAACATAACCTCGGCACCATTCAGAAGTCTTCGCCCGTCCTGGCCGATGGCAAGATCTATGTCGGCAATGAGAATGGCCGCTTCTTTATACTTAAGCCCACTAATACCGGTTGCGACCGCTTGAGTGAAGTGCAACTCGGCTCGGTGACGGAACCGGAGCAGATCATCGCCTCGGCCGCCGTCGCCAATGGCCGCGTCTACGTCGTTTCCCAAAAAGCCGTCTACGCATTCGGCAAGAAAAACGCGGCGCCCTCTCCCAAAGCAGCGGCTGCTGCGCCCGTCACCCCAGGCAAGCCCGTCTTCCTGCAAGTGGCGCCCACCGAACTCATCCTCAAACCCGGCGAAAGCGCCGCGCTCCAGGCGCGCCTCTTCGATGAAAAAGGCAACTTCGTCCGAACCGCCGCCGCCACGTGGGCTCTCGAAGGTCTGCGCGGCACCATCGGCGCCGACGGCCGCTTCACCGCCGAATCCGCCAACTCCGGCCAGGCCGGCACCATCAAGGCAACCGTCGACGGCATCACAGGCGCCGCCCGCGCCCGCATTCTCCCGAACGTCCCATTCTCTGAAAGCTTCGACTCCACCGGACCCGGACCCGCTCCCAAGCATTGGGTCAACGCTACCGGCAAATTCCAAGTCCGCGAGCTCATGGGCAATCAGGCGCTCATCAAACTTGCCGACAACGCCTTCACCAAACGCGCCCGTACCTTCTTCGGCCACATTGAAGAACACGACTACACGATACAGGCCGATCTCCGCGCTACCGAGAAGCGCCGCCAAATGGGCGACGCCGGCGTGGTCGCGCAGCGCTACCAGCTTGCCCTCTATGGCAACCACCAGCGCATTGAACTGCAACCCTGGCAGCCGGAAACGGAGCGCACCGTCGTCAAGCCCTTCCCCTGGAAACCCGACACCTGGTACCGTCTCAAACTCCGTGTCGAGAATCTCCCGGACGGCAAAGTGAAGGCGCAAGGCAAAGCCTGGCCCGCCGCCGCCCCCGAACCTGCCGAATGGACCATTGAACGCGTGGACCCCATCGGCAACCGTCAAGGCGCACCCGGCATCTATGCCGACGCCCCCTCTGAAATTTCCTTCGACAGCATCAAGGTGACCAAAAACTAAATGGCTATCCAATCATCGAAAACCAAGTCCGTGCTAGCGGCTGTTGGAGCTGCGTCCCTGCTGATTGCCGGCGATCCCGGCACCGGCGATTGGCCCATGTGGGGCGGTACCCCGGACCGCAACATGGTCTCCAATATGAAGGGACTTCCCTCGACCTGGGACGTCAATAAGAAAACCAACATCAAGTGGGTTGCCTCGGTGGGCTCGCAAACCTATGGCAATGTCAGCGTCGCCGGTGGACAAGTCTATGTGGGGACCAATAATGAAGGCCTCCGCGACCCCAAGCAGCCCGGCGACCGCGGCGTCCTCATGGCCTTCAAAGAGTCCGATGGCACGTTCCTCTGGCAGCACACCAATGAAAAGCTCGCCGCCGGACGCGTCAACGACTGGCCCTTCCAGGGCGTAGCCTCTTCTGCCCTCATCGAAGGCGACCGCCTCTACTACGTGACCAATCGCGCCGAACTAGTCTGCCTCGATACCCAAGGTTTCCGCGACAAAGAGAACGACGGTCCCGTCACCGATGAAAAACTCACCGGCATCGAGAACGCCGACATGGTCTGGAAGTTCGACATGATGGAAGAGGTTGGCGCATTTCCACATAACCTCGCCAACTCCTCGCCCGTTTCCCACGGCGACCTCATCTTTGTCATGACCTCCAACGGCAATGATGAAAGCCACGTCAACATTCCCTCCCCCCGCGCGCCCGCCATCATCGCCGTCAACAAGAAAACAGGCAAACTGATTTGGGAGGATAACTCGGTTGGCGAAAAAATTCTCCACGGCCAGTGGTCCTCTCCCGCCGTCGGCACCGCCGGGGGCGTCGTGCAGGTAGTCTCCGGGCAGGGCGATGGCTGGATTCGCGGCTATGAAGCCCTCACCGGCAAGAAGCTCTGGGAGTTCGATGCCAACCCCAAGGATTCCGTTTGGCCCAAGACGCGCAATGAAGTCATCTCCACACCCGTCATCTACAAGGACCGCGTCTACATCGCCAATGGGCAGGACCCCGAGCACGGCGAGGGCATCGGTCATCTCTATTGCATCGATCCCACCAAGCGCGGCGACATCACCAAAACCGGCCTCGTTTGGCACTATGGCGACATCCGCCGCTCCATCTCCACCGGGGCCATCGCCGACGACATTCTTTATTACCCCGACTTCAGCGGCTTCCTCCACGCCGTCGACATTCACACCGGCAAGCAGTACTGGAAACATGATCTGCTCGCCGCTATCTGGTCCTCTCCTTTTGTCGCCGACGGCAAAGTTTACCTTGGGGACGAAGACGGCGATGTGGTGGTCCTCAAGGCCGGCAAGATCAAGGAAGTCATCTCCGAGATGAACATGGGCAGTTCCGTCTATGGGAGCTTCGTCGCCGCCAATGGCGCGCTGCTGGTCACCAATCGCAACCAGATCTTCTCCATCGCTGAGAAGAAGTAGTGTGGCTCGTGGACAGATCGTGGGGCAACCAATCCTGTCGGCAGCCGCCTTTCAGGCGGCTCGGTCCCGGTCTTCTCGCCGCCGCAACCCTGCTGGCCCAAGCCCCTGACCTGCACACCAAACGCCCCGCCAGCCTTCTCATCCGCAACGCCATGGTGGTGGAAGGCCCCGGCACCCCCGCCTCCGGCCCGCGCGATATCCTCATCGAGAATAACCGTATCGCGCGCATCGTCCCTTCCAGCGCGCGCCCCCCGCAAGCCGCCTCCACCATCGATGCCGCCGGTAAGTACGTCCTGCCCGGCCTCGTCAACCTGCACGGTCACATTCAGGACGAGCGCGGCGGCGTCCCCATGGACGTCAACTTCTGCCTCAAGCTCTGGCTCGCCTCCGGCATCACCACGGTCCGCGACGTCGGCAGCGCCTTCGAGAAATCCAAAACCCTCCGCCGACAGTCCATCGACGGCCACATCGCCGCCCCGCGCCTCTTCCTCTATCCATTCTTTAACGCGCGCACCCCCGCCGGCGCCGTTCAGCAAGTGCGCGACTTCAAACAAATGGGAGCCGACGGCATCAAACATCTCGGCGCCTATCGCGACGTCATGGAAGCCATGCGCGCCGAGGCCGCCAAACTTGGCCTGCGCACCGCGCATCACGCCGGCGTCGAGGAGACCAACGCCTGGGACGATGTTCGCCTCGGCACCACCACCATCGAGCACTGGTACGGAATTCCCGATGCCGCACTCGCCGGCGAAGTCCAGAACTTCCCGCCGTCCTTTAACTATCAAAACGAGCTGGACCGCTTCCGCTATGCCGGCCGACTCTGGCGCGAGGCCAATCCCAAGAAACTCAGCCAGGTTCTCGAAGCCATGGTCAAGGCGAACGTGGCCTGGGATCCCACGCTCAACATTTATGAGGCCAGCCGGGATTTGCAGCGCGCCCAGAACCACCCCTGGTTCGCCGATCTTCTCCACCCGGCGCTAGACCAGTTCTTCAAACCCAACTTGAGCAGCCATGGCTCTTTCTTCATCAACTGGACCACCGCCGACGAGATTTACTGGCGCGAAAACTACCGTATCTGGATGGCGGCCCTCCGCGAATTCTCCCAACTGGGCGGCCTCATCGGCACAGGTGAGGACGCCGGTTTCATCTATCAAATCCAGGGCTTCGGCCTCATTCGCGAACTCGAGCTGCATCAGGAGGCCGGCTTCCATCCGCTCACCGTCCTCAAACATGCCACCTACAACGGCGCGCGTATTCTAGGGAAAGAAAATGAGATTGGCCGCATCCGGGAGGGCTGGCTCGCCGACCTCATCATCGTCAACGGCAACCCGCTCGAAAACTTCAAGCTCCTCTATCCAACCTCCGGCGCAATCGAATGGACCATCAAGGATGGCATCCTCTATCACCCCCCTACGCTGCTCCAGGACGTGAAGCAGATTGTCGCCAAAGCGCGCAAAGGGCCATCCCGGGAGCCGAAGCCGTGATCCCCTTTCAGTTCAACGCCCGCACCACTGTCCTGTTCGGGACAGGGAAGCGATCACAAATCGGTGCAATCGCGCGCACCCTCGGCTTCCGCCGCACACTCCTGGTGGCCGACCAGGGGCTAGTCCAAGCCGGCCACGTCGCCGCGATCACAGACCTGCTCGGAATTGAAGTGCACACCTTCCACGGCTTTTCCGCGAACCCGGACTCGTGGCAAGCCGAAGCCGGCCGCGCCTTCGCCGCGCCGCTCTCCATCGACTCCATCGTCGGACTCGGCGGCGGTTCCTCAATGGACTGCGCCAAAGCCATCAATTTCCTGCTCTCCTGTGGCGGCCGCATGCAGGATTACCACGGCTATGGCAAAGCAACCGCTCCTCTGTTGCCCATGATCGCTATTCCCACCACCACCGGCACCGGCAGCGAGGCGCAATCCATCGCCCTCATTTCGGACCCGGAAACTCACGTCAAAATGGCCTGCGGCGATCCACAGGCCGCCTTTAAGGTAGCCATCCTCGATCCGGAATTGGCCCTTTCGCAACCGCGGCGCGTAAGAGCCACCGCGGGCTACGATGCTCTCTCGCATGCCGTGGAGACTTTGGTCACCACCAAACGCAACGCCATCTCGGATTGCTATTCGCGCCAAGCCTGGCATCTGCTCGCAGGCTCCTTTGCCCGCTCCATCACACATCCGGAGGACATCGAGGCCATCGCGAACATGCAGATTGGCGCATACCTGGCCGGAGCCGCCATCGAGAACGGGATGCTTGGCGCGGCGCACGCCACCGCCAACCCGCTCACCGCGCGCTACGGAACGGTGCATGGCGATGCCATCGCGCTGATGCTCCCGCACGTGGTCCGCTGGAACGGCCTGCCCATCTACGCGGAACTGCATCAGGACCTGCCCGCTTACCTAACTCTTCTCGCGGAAACCGCCAGCCTCCCCGCAACGCTCCGGCAGGCCGGTGTCGAGCAATCCCTTTTAACCGAACTCGCCGAAGATGCGTCCAATCAATGGACCGGCCGCTTTAACCCGAAACCTTTTGATGCCGCGGCGGCTCTGGAGTTATACCAACGTGCCTACTAAATCAGGGAAGCCTATCCTGGCTGCAGCCGCTTTTCAGGCGGCCTCCCGCGCAAAAGCTGTCAGCCGCGGCGGTCTTCCGCAAGTAATTACGACGCTCTGTCTAACTGCCCTCCTGGCTTCCTCCCCAGCCCGCGCGCAATCAGACGATTGGCCCCAGTTCCGCGGCAACCCGCAACTGACCGGCGTTGCCACCTCCCCTCTCCCCAAAACCCTCAAGCTGCTCTGGACCTGGGAAGCAGGCGACTCCATTGAATCCTCCGCCGCCATCGCCGCCGGCTC
Source organism: Terriglobia bacterium (assembly GCA_016650235.1). Classification (GTDB taxonomy): domain Bacteria; phylum Acidobacteriota; class Terriglobia; order Bryobacterales; family Bryobacteraceae; genus VFZE01. Next base: position 2,559 of record JAENWC010000229.1, on the reverse strand, counting down.
AGTCTACGTCGGCTCGCAAGCCGGTTTCCTCGCCGCGCTCGATCTTGCCACCGGCAAGCTCCGCTGGAAGGCCAAGACCGGACCCATCGGCGAATCCTCGCCCGCCGTTTCCAATGGCATCGTCTACATCGGCGACCTCGAAGGTGTGGTACACGCCTTCAACACCGCCGACGGCAAACCACTCTGGACCCACAAAACTTTCTCCGAGGTGAAGTCCTCCCCGGTGGTGGCCGGCAACCGCGTCCTGATCGGTTCTTATGATGAGAATCTCTACGCTTTCGACGCCCGCACCGGCAAGGTGGCCTGGAAGTTTCAAACGCAAGGACCGGTGCACTGCACGCCCGGACACGCCGCCGGCGTAACCTACATCTCCGGCTGCGACGCCCGTTTCCGCGCCATCCACATCGCCGACGGCAGCGAGGCCTACGATGTCAACGCCGAGGCCTACGTCGGAGCCTCGCCTGCGTTCGCCGGCGGCTTTGCTTTCTTCGGCACCTACGAGAACCAGGTCCTCGGCATCGACATGGTCAAGCGCAAACTCATCTGGCGCTATGAACACGCCCAGCGCAAGTTCCCCTTCTACAGCTCAGCCGCGATAGCAGGCAACAGGGTTGTGCTAGGAGGCCGCGACAAGATGGTGCACTGCCTCAACGCAAAGACAGGCAAACCGCTATGGACCTTCATGACGCGAGCCCGTATAGACTCCTCGCCCGCCGTCACCGGCAACCGCGTCTTTATCGGCTCCAACGACGGCCGCCTCTACGAAATCGACCTAACCACCGGCAAGAAACTCTGGGAGTTTGAATCCGGTTCGGCCTTGTCTGCCTCCCCCGCCATCGGCGCCAACCGCCTAGTCATAGGAGCCCAAGACGGAAAACTCTACTGCTTCGGAAGCTAGTTATGACTACTAATGACCACTGCAAGCTTGGATTGGTTATTTCCACTCGAGTGGTAATAACACTGTAAGCGCGCCGTGGTAATACCTCCCCCTCACAGCATGCATGCTTGGATTGCTATGATATAACCACTCATGCCTGGATTCTATAACAATTCCCTTAATAGTAAATAAGCCTTATAATTACCAGAATGCGGCGATCCGTTATTGTCTTTGTGCGCACGGATCGTTGCGTCGCGATTGGAATGTTTGAAGCGCTTGCTGCATCGGCTGCACTGATACACGTAGATTGGCCTAGTTCTGGTGGTTGTCCGGGAGGGTGCTGCAGGGTTTAAACCTGCATTTCCGTTTTGAGTAGTTACTGATAAACTTTCGATGGCCTCCGACGCCTTTTATTCATGCGGGTTTCAACGTGATGAAGACGCTCCGGAGGTCAACACCCAATGGGTGAGAAACAAAATCAACCATTCCAGCTCTCGTTCAACGCTTCGCTAAAGATCGATTTCCAGGGATCGCGCATCACATCGGATGGGGGCCTCATCCTGGTGCGCGAGTTGGACGAACGTTTGGGCTTCGGCGAACTGATCACCCAGCACCTGGCGGATTCGCGGCGCGGGAAGAACACGCAACTCCCGCTGGCGGACCTGTTGCGCCAGTCGGTCTACAGCCGCATCGCGGGCTATGAGGATGTCAACGACGCCGAGCGGCTTTCGAAAGATCCGACGTTCCGCCTGATCGGTTCGGAGAAGATTTGGGATCGTGGTGCGGCGCTTACTTCGCGCGTGCAGACGTTCGAGACCGATATGCTGGCCGAGGAAGAGAACTTTGGCAGCTTGGCCCGCATCAAACGCGAACTCATCGGCAAGGCGGAGGCCCTGGATTCCCCGCAGCGCGTCGTGCTGGATATGGACTCGACCGAGATCCCGGTGTACGGGGAGCAGGAGAACAGCGCCTACAACGGGCACTTCGAATCGACCTGCTATCACCCGCTCTTGTTGTTCAATCGCGAGGGCTACTGTCTCGCTGCCAAGCTCCGGCCCGGCAACGTCCACAGTGCCGAGGACTGGGAAGAGCTGCTGCTGCCGGAAATCGAGCGGCAACAGAAGCTGGGTAAGGAGGTAGTCTTTCGGGCAGATGCCGCTTTTGCCAAACCGGAGATCTATGAAGCGCTGGAGGAGCGAGGCGGGAAATACGCCATTCGCATCCCGTCCAACGACAGCCTGGAGAGGGACATCGCGGAATTCTGACCCGTGCGGTGGGACGCCCAAGCCAAAAGCCGGTGGTCTGGTACAAGGGCTTTCTGTACCAGGCGGCCAGTTGAAAGACGGCGCGGCGGGTGGTGGCCAAGGTGGAGTTTCATTTCGGGGAGTTGTTCCCGCGTGTGGGATTCATCGTGACCAATCTGGAAACGGACAGCCGGGCGGTGGTGCGGTTCTACACCAAGCGGGGCACGGAGGAGCAGTGGATCAAGGAAGGCAAGCAAGCGGTGAAAATGACGCGGCTGAGCTGCCACCTGTTCCGGTCAAACGAGGTGCGGCTGTGGCTGAGCGTGATCGCCTACAACCTGGGGAATCTGTGGCGGCGGCTGGTGCTGCCAAACAGGATCTGGGGATTCCGGGGCAAGGCGAAAAGGATTCCGGGGTAAACGCGAAAACGATTCCGGG
>JAENWC010000228.1 GCA_016650235.1 Terriglobia bacterium | reverse complement strand
TCGCCTTCCACCAGCTCCATCACAAGCGCGCGTTCCTCGATGCCGTAGATGGCGGCGATGTTGGGATGGTTGAGCGTGGCCAGGACGCGGGCTTCACGCTGGAAGCGTGCCATGCGGTCCGGGTCCTGGGCGAAGGATTCGGGGAGAATTTTCAGCGCAACCTCGCGGCCGAGTTTGGTGTCAGTGGCGCGATAGACCTCGCCCATGCCGCCCTGGCCGAGCTTGGCGGTGATCTTGTAGTGGGCGATGGATTGGCCGATCATGATTACTGCGTACCTGATTGTTTGATTTTGCGGCGGACCTCGTCGAAGAAATTGAGCAGGACGGTGATTTGGGTTTGCGGCTTGTCGCCATCGGGTCCAGCGGCCGAGAGCGATACGGCAAACCGATTGCCGTCTGGAGCGATGTCGAAGTTGCGATAGGACTCGAGCCCAATTCGCTGATTGGACCAGACGCGCGGCGTCCCTGGTGCAAACGCATCGCCTTTCACTTCGTAGTCCAGGGCGGTAATCCGCTGTTCAGGGGATCGATAGAAGATCTCGCGGCCATTGCTGGACCAACGCGACATAGCTCCACCACCCTTCGAGATTTGCCATTTGCCACCGCCGGCCTTGGACGGGCTCCCTGGCGCGGGCATCACGTATACCTCGACGACGCCGGACTCGCCGGACGTATATGCGAGCCAACGGCCGTCGGGAGAGAAGTCTGGATGATCCTCGAAGGACGGCGATGTAAGGAAAGGCTCCGGCTTACCTGCCCGTGGAGGCCCGCTGGATGTCCACTCGATGGGAACCGTCCAGATGTCACCCAACTTCGAATAGGCAAGCCGCTTGCCGTCCGGAGAGAAGGAAGCTGGGGCCAGAGAGTCCTTGCCTTCGAGCAGGCGCTGCGAGGCTCCACTGCCATCGGCGGGAATCCAGGCGATGCCACCTGAGTCGGTAAAAACAATATGCCGGCCATCGGGTGTCCAGACCGGGCGGGATTCGTTCTCCGGCTTGAAGGTCAACCTTGTCATGGAGTTCTTTTTCAAGTCGTGGACCCAAATATCCATGTTGCCGCTTTCGACTAGGGTGATTGCCAGAGAGTGGCCGTCCGGTGAGAAACGGAGTTGGGAGAATCGGCCCGCGCTGTCCAGCAAGGGTTCAGGCTTCCCGGTCTTACCAAGCCAATTCAGACGCATGGAACCACTGTTCTCACTTCCTTTCTGAAAAAGGAGCGTTCCTGTGGAGGCGGCTTCCCACGACGCTCTTCCGTAGAAAGTATTGCTTGAGACCTCATCGAGAACGGGGACCCCCGGGCCGGTCAACTGGAGAGTGTCCACGTCCATGGGAGCAGCGTACAGGGTGTTGCCGAAAATGTAGGCGAGGTGCCCGGAGACGAGATACCTCCCGTAATAGCTTCCACGAAGGAGGGTCTTTCGCTGCCGCGTGTTGAGCGAGAGCACCTCAATGCTGCCGGCCTGGCTAAAATTCGCGGCCAGGCTGGCGCTGAAGAGCACCGCCTTGTCTCCGGGCAGAATTTGCGGCCAGCGGTGGGTATTCTCGCCAGTCTTGGCGTTGATTGTAGTGACAAATTCAGGTGCGCCACCCGAGGCCGGCACGCGGGACAACCCTTCGAACATATTGAGTGCGGCGATGATGAAGCCGTCCTGGCCCCAACTGCCGCCTCTGCCTTGAGGGGCATCGCACAAGGTAACCGGGGAACCTCCGTCGAGCGGCACTTTGTTCAGCTTGCCTTGGGCGAAGAAGGCGGCCCATTTGCTATCGGGGGAAAAGAAAAAATCATGCGTGCCTTCCGTTCCTGCCAGGGGTGTGGACTTGTCGTCGGCGAGGCGGCGTGTGGACAGCCTGAGGCGTCCGTCCGGGGTTTCCGAAAAGAAGACCAGCCGCGTGCCGTCAGGAGAAAGTTTGGCGCTGATTCCCGGAGTTGCTCCGAGGCGGGCATCCGGCCCTAACTCGACGTCCATGCGGATCAAGGGTTGTTCGACGGGGCGGGTCGCATTCCATAGGGCAACTGAAAGGGCCGCGATCAATAGTCCGGCGGCAACCATCCACGGCCGGCTATTTTTCGGGGCGGCCGTGGACGCGGGGGCTTCCGCGGGCGCATGCCAGGCGTCACCGATATCGCGCAGGCGTTTCTTGCGATCTCGCTGCAGGCAGCGCTCCAGCAGGCTGCGCAGATGCGGCGGGGTTGCCGCCGGCAGCAGCGCCCAATCCGGCTCCTTCGACAACACCTGCACAATCGTGTCGGAAACGGTTTCCCCTTTGAACAAGCGCTGGCCGGTGAGCAGTTCGAAGACCACCACGCCGAAAGACCAGATGTCGATGCGTTTGTCGACGGCCTGGCCGCGGGCTTGTTCAGGGGCCATGTAGCCGGCGGTGCCCATGATGATTCCGAGCTTAGTCGCCGCGGCGGTCATGGTGGGTGAATTGTCCGGGTCGCCCGGAGTGGAGGTTTCCTGGGCTGCTTTGGCAAGGCCGAAGTCGAGGACTTTGATCTGGCCTTCGGGAGTGACCTTGATGTTGTCGGGCTTAAGGTCGCGATGGATGACTCCCTTTTCGTGGGCGGCTTCGAGCGCGTCGGTGATTTGGTGGGCGTAAAGGAGTGCGGTATCGATCAAGAGCGGCCCGGCGAGTGTTTCGCCTTCCACCAGCTCCATCACAAGCGCGCGTTCCTCGATGCCGTAGATGGCGGCGATGTTGGGATGGTTGAGCGTGGCCAGGACGCGGGCTTCACGCTGGAAGCGCGCCATCCGGTCGGGGTCCTGGGCGAAGGATTCGGGGAGAATCTTGAGCGCGACCTCGCGGTCGAGCTTGGTGTCGGTGGCGCGGTAGACCTCGCCCATTCCGCCTTGGCCGAGCTTGGCGGTGATTTTGTAATGGGCGATGGATTGACCGATCATGAGGTGCCTATTGATTCTACACTCGGGGTCCACTCCCTGTGGTCGAGGCAAGGTATCGGGTATCGGATGCGGCACTAGGCCGGCGCTCTGCGCAGCGCAGCCCTTTGCAACTGCATGAGGCGCGCTTGGGCCAGGGCTACCATGGCGGCTGTGAGCAACAGGGTCGCGATGGCCGATTGCTCGACGGTGAGGGCCCTGCGCCATGGTTGTGACACCCAGCCGTAGACGATCATGATGTGTACGAAGTAGACAAGAAGAGAGGTCTTGCCCATCGCCTGCATCCAACTCCAACCGCCACCGGTTGCGTATTCGGTCCACAGATACGCGGCGGCGATCACCAGCAGGACGATTCCGGTGCGGATGCTCATCAACGCGGGACTGTGGAGCCAGTAATCCATTTTGGGATAGAGCGTGAAGGGGAGTTGTGATGCGTACTTGCCGGCCATGATGAGTGCGGTGCCGAGCGCCGCCGTTCCCATCATCAGATGATCCAGATTAGGCTTGGCCGGGCGCGTCAGCAGGAGTCCAGTGGCGAGACCAAGGGACAGATAGGCCGCATACGGAAAGAGCGCGAACACACCGCGCTGTTGGACTACGTAATGATAAACGACGGTTGGCATGGCGCTCCAGTCCGGCAAGGCAACCAGCGGAGCGAGGGCAATGATAGTGCATCCGGCCCCCAACGCCGCCCACACACGCCGGGCCGGATCCACCATCGCCACGGCGGAGAGCAGCAACATGGACAAGCCCATGCAATTCAGGATGTCCACTTTGAGGATGGTGCGGGCCGGGGAACCGGGATAGTCAAAGGCCCAGGTGGTGAGGCGAAAGGCGTAGGCGAGCGCAAGCACATAGGCGCCGCGCATGGCGGCCGAACGCCAGCGCGGCAGAATGTTTTGATGACGGCGGTCGGCACTGGCCATTTGGAAAGCGAACGTCATTCCGGCCATGAACAGAAACAGAACGCTGGCCATGCCGCCGATGGACTGGGACAACATGTAGGCGCCTGAGGTGCGCAACGGAACCTGCGTGAAAGAGTTGAAAGCGTGGCACAGGATCATGATGAGCACGGCAAAGCCGCGGGCCCAGTCGAGGAATGGAAGCCGTTTCATGTTCGCTCGCGCTTTCGCAAAGGCATGGAATCATTCTATGATTCTCTACATGGCTTGTACACGCCGCGGCTTTCTGGCCGCCCTATCCGTTTCCGCCGCCACGGCTCAAACGAGCGAACCGATCATAGACATACACCAGCACACGCACTATTCAGGAAGGAGCGATGAGGACCTGATCGCGCATCAACGCACGATGGGGATCACCAAGACGATGCTGCTTCCGTCCGGGTCGGTTTACGGGTTGGAGGCCGATGCGCACGGGAACGATTCGGTCCTTGCTTTGGCGCGGAAGCATCCGGATCAGTTCTTCTTTTTCGCGAACGAGGTACCGTACCTTCCGGAGGCGCGGGCAGTGCTGGAAAAGTATTTGAAGCTGGGAGCGATCGGTATTGGCGAGCAAAAGTTCTTTGTAGATTCCAATTCCAACGTACTGGACCCGATCGCGGAACTGGCGCAAGCCTTCGGCGTGCCCATACTGCTGCATTTCCAACATGAGCGTTACAACGTAAACATCGATGGGTTTCATCGCGTGTTGAGCCGGTTTCCGAAGGTGAACTTCATCGGACACGCACAGACGTGGTGGGCCAACATCGATCGCGGGCAGGTGCTACAGCAGGAGATTCTCTATCCGCCCGGGAAGGTGACGGCGGGGGGCATCACGGACCGTTACCTGAGCGATTACCCGAACATGTACGGCGACCTTTCGGCGGGATCGGGATTGAACGCCCTTCTGCGGGACGAGGATCACGCGCGAGCGTTTCTGAAACGCCATCAGGACAAGCTGCTCTACGGGAGCGACTGCAGCGACACGGCGGGGGCCGGGCCCAAGTGCAGCGGCTCACGCCAGATCGCGGCGCTACGGAGGCTGGCCCCGGGCGCGGTGTCGGGCAAGATCCTGTATCGCAATGCGGCGAAATTATTCAAGCTAAGTTAATTCTTTTGGGACAAATAATAGCGGTCGAATTACCTATTGCTACCGGCTCGAATTGAGGATATACTGCGGCGCAGTAGGCATTCTCTGGGAAGTAGAAGTAACGGAGGCAACCAATCATGGTCATCCCACAGGCAGTGATCGATAAGAGCGAAAAGCGCGCTGGAAACGTTGCGGCACTCGACAGTCTGAAAAACAGCATGCGGACGAAGGCGCCCAAGGATTTGGAACCGAAAGGGAATCTGCGCCGGAGATTCCAGCACCACTTGTCGGCGGGCGGACCCGGGCGCCGCACCGAGATTGAGTTTGAACGGATCATCAACGGCAACGAGTTAGTAAGCATTAACTACCTGGAAAAAGGCGCCCAGACGGCCAAGTCGGTGGGGCGCGTGCACGTGAAGGATAGCGGCGGAGAGTTGATTGGGTTTGGAACCGGGTTCATGATCGCGCCGGGGCTGATGATGACGAACCATCATGTACTGGAAAACGCAAACCAGGCGCGGCGGTCGCAAATGGAGTTTGATTTTGAACTGGACGCTGCCGGGAAGGATCGCCCCACATCTTTCTTCAGCTTGCGGCCGGAGCAATTTTTCTTTTCGAGCGAGGATCTGGACTTTTCCGTGGTAGCGGTGTCGCCCAAATCCGAAGACCAACGCCGCCATGTGGCCGAATTCTCATTTCTGAGCCTGATCGAGCAAACGGGCAAAGCGGTTCGCGCCGAGTATCTCACCATCATTCAGCACCCAGGGGGGCAGCGCAAGCAGGTGTGCGTGCGGGAAAATCAACTGCTGAAGATTGAAGGGAACGTTATTTTGTACGCTACCGATACGTTGGGTGGCTCATCAGGATCGCCGGTATTCAACAACTCATGGCAAGTGGTGGCGCTGCACCATTCCGGCGTGCCGGATAAGGACAAGAAGGGAAACATACTGACCGTCGATGGAAAGATTTTCGACTCATCCATGGATGAGAGCCGCATCAAGTGGATCGCCAACGAGGGAATCCGGGTCAGCCGGATTGTGGCCACTTTAAAGGCTGCTCATGCGACCAATCCGCTGCTGAAACCGATCTTTGATGGAGCGACCGCGCCGCTGCCGGAGTCCTCGACCGCGGCTGCCGGCGCCGGCGGGAGTTCGGTACAAGTTGTGCCACAGGCCGCCGGATCGAGCGTCACGCTCAACATCCCGTTGACGGTGACCCTCTCGATTGGGGGCGCCGTGGCTGCGCCGCGGGACCCGGTCACCCGTCAATCGGTGTCCTCTGAAGAGGTCATCAGCATCGACCCGGACTACGAGAACCGTCTCGGCTATGATGCAAACTTCCTCGGTAAAAAGAAATTGACTGTGCCTTTGCCGAAATTGTCCAAGCAAATGCGCAAGGATGCTGCCGCAATCACCGAGCCGGCGGAAGGGGAAGACGAACACCTACTCAACTATCACCACTACAGTCTGGTGCAGAACGCAAAGAGAAAGCTCGCTTTCTATACCGCCGTCAACATCGATGGCGAGACGGCCAAGAAGCCGAAGCGGGAGACGGATCGCTGGTTTTTTGATCCGAGAATCAGCCGGGAGGATCAGGCTGGCGAGGAGCTATACGATAGCAATTCACTGGACCGCGGCCACCTGGTACGCCGGCTCGACCCGGCTTGGGGCACGAACGCGAAACAAGTAAAAGTGGCCAACGACGATACCTTCCACTTCACCAACTGTAGTCCTCAGCACAAGAACTTCAACCAGAACAAGAGCACCTGGGCGGGTTTGGAAGATTACATCCTCAACAACGCGGCCAATGAGAAGTTTCGCGCCAGCATATTTAGCGGCCCGGTGCTTGAGGAAAGCGATGAGTTGTTCCGCGGCATTCAATTACCGAAGCAGTTCTGGAAAGTGGCGGTGATGGTGGGCGAGGACGGCAAACTTATGGCCACCGGTTACCTGTTGAGCCAGGCGAAACTTCTGCAGGGGATCCACATTGAAGAGTTTGAGTACGGCGCTTACAAAACGTTTCAGGTTCCGGTTTCGCGAATCGAGAAAATGACGGGCCTGAACTTTGGAACGCTGCACAACACTGACCCAATGGGCGATGCGAGCGAGTCAACCGGCTTCCGGGAAATCGAGTCCCTGGATCAGATTCGCTTGGGGAAAGGGAAACGCGCCGGGCAGCGGCGGTAGGGGAGGCGGCCGGCTGAAATCCGGCTGCGGGCACGATTACCCGCCCCACACTGGGTCCGTGAGATTCCTACACTGGGGAAATTGTTTTCAGAACGACGCCAAGCTAGCGGCCAAAAAGAAAACGGCCTCGCCGCGGGTCGGCGCCGCCGTCCAGGACGCCTTCGCGGATCTGGATAACCACGGGTGCGGAAGCGTTACTCCAGTCGCCGCGCATGTCTATGATGTGCCCCATTTCGGCGAGCTTGCCGGCGATCGTCTTTGGAATGCGATTCTCTAAGGCGACGCGGCCGGGGGAGAATTCGTGGTTTGCGAAGGAAGTGTAGAAGTGTTCGGTCTGGAAGCGCGGAGCCTCCACCGCCTCTTGTGGATTCATGCCGAACTCGATGATGTTCAGCATGACTTGGAGCATGGCCTGATCCTGATTGTCGCCGCCGGGGGTGGACATGGCCAGGTAGGGTTTGCCGTTGCGCAGCACCATGGTGGGGCTCAAGGTGACGCGGGGTCTCTTGCCCGGGGCAAGAAGATTCGGATGACCTGCGGTAAGGACGAAGGATTGGAGGCGCGTGCTGAACGGAATGCCCGTGTCTCCCGCAATCACCGAGGGGAGCCATGCGCCACTGGGGGTGGCTGAGAATACATTTCCGGCGCGATCGACGACGTTGACGCAAGTGGTGTCCTGGCTGGCTCCGCCAGAGCCGGCGCCGCTGGACAGGTTCATGACCGGGGCGAAGGAGCCGGGGCGATGCTCCATGGAGGCGCGCCGGGGGTCGATCAGCTTGCGGCGATCCGAGGCGTAATCCTTGGACAGGAGCATCTGCTCGGGAATCTGTGTGAACTTGGGGTCGCCGTAATAGCGGTCGCGATCGGCGAAGGCGAGCTTAACGGCCTCAATCACAGTGTGCAGATACTGCGGGCTGTTGTGGCCCATGGCCTTTAGATCAAAGCCCTCAAGAATGTGGAGCGCCTGGATCATGACGGGGCCCTGAGTCCAGAAGCCCGGCTTAGCAACCTGATAGCCGCGGTAGTCCCCATAGCGGGGCTCGTCTATGTCGGCCTGCTGTTTCTTGAGATCGGCCAGGGTGATGAGCCCGCCGCTCGCCTGACTAGCTTCTGCGATGCGCTGGGCGAGTTTGCCAGTGTAGAAATAATCACGCACGGCACGGATCTTGCGTGCCCGGTTGCCACGCGCCTTGCGCTCCACCTGCACCAGTTCGCGCAGGGTTTTTTCAAGCGTTGGGGCCCGGAAGATTTCGCCGCGCAGCGGGGCCGCGCCGTTGGGAAGGAAAAACTTCGCCGACGCGGGCCACAATTCCAGCAGCTTCTGGTTGCCCCGTATAAAGCCCGCGAACTCCTCGCCAAGCGGAAATCCACCAGCGTATTCGATGGCCGGTGTGACGACTTTTTCAAACGAGAGCGTGCCGTATGATCCCAGGGCCAACATCAGGCCGTCGAATGCACCGGGTGTGATGGCGGCGCGAATTCCCTGTGCCGGGATGGGCGGCATGTGGCCGGGCATTTCCCACGGTTCGGGCTGGCGCGCGCGATAGAATTCCGGAGTCGCCTTTTCAGGGGCAATACCAACCCCATTGACAGTGACCATGGGCTTGCCGGCCATCTTAATGAGAACGGGCATTTCTCCGCCCAGGCCAAAGCGCGCCTGCTCGGTGACGGCCGCGGCGAGAGTGGCGGCCACACCAGCGTCCACGGCGTTGCCGCCATTGGTCAGCATGCGGAAGCCGGCCTCGACTTCAAAATTGTTGGCCGCGCCTACCATCTCTTTGGTACCGCGCACGGGCCAATGCATGAGGCGCTGCGGTTGCGCTTGCAGGTAGCCGGCACAAACCAGCAGAAAGGCGGCGATTCGTGTAACAACAGGATGCATATATGGGATTGTACAGCTAACGGACTGGGGCTGCGAGGGGAGCTTCGGCGCCTTCCAGGCTTCGGACATGGGTGCCTTGGCGGCTGAGTTCAAAATAGCCGTCATCGCCAAGTCCTGATATCCGGGTTTCCGACTCAGAGCTGACACTAAACTTTTTCCATTTGCCTTGCAGCACGCGGCGGTAAGCCTGCATCATCTTGGCGGCGGCGGCTTCCGATTCCCACGCGGTGGCGTAGCCGAGCACGCTCCTCTTGGTT
>JAENWC010000227.1 GCA_016650235.1 Terriglobia bacterium | reverse complement strand
GGGTGTTTTTTCATGGCAAGCCCTAAAGCGATTCTACAATAAGAGGACGTGCCAAAGATTGTTTTCGAAATACAGGCGGAGTGTCCGGCGACGGGTGCGCGAGCGGGATTGCTGCACACCCCGCATGGAGTAGTGGAGACGCCGGTGTTCATGCCGGTGGGAACACAAGGGACGGTGAAGGGTCTTACGCAGCGGCAACTGGTGGAGGATCTAGACGCGCGTATTCTCCTGGGCAACACCTACCATCTGTATCTGCGGCCGGGTCATGAGACGGTGCGGAAGTTGGGTGGGCTGCACCGGTTCATGAACTGGGACCGGGCCATCCTGACCGACTCGGGCGGCTTTCAGGCATTCAGCTTGAGCAGTCTGACCAAGGTGAACGACCAGGGAGTGGTGTTTCATTCCCACTTGAATGGGGACCGGCATCTGTTCACGCCAGCCTCGACGGTGGATGTGCAGCGAGCCCTGGGCAGTGACATCATGATGGTGCTGGACGAGTGTCTGGCATATCCCAGCGGACATGGCGCGGCGGAGAAATCCATGGAGCGGACGCTGCGGTGGGCCAGGGAATCGTTCACTCATTTGGAGAAGGTGCCGGGAGGCCGGGGCGGGTTGTTTCCGATTGTGCAGGGTTCGATGTATGGAGATTTGCGGCGGGAATGCGCCCGCCGGTTGGTGGAACTGGAAGCGGACGGCTACGCCATTGGCGGATTGTCGGTGGGCGAGCCCCGGGAGCTAAGCATGCAGATGGTGGAGGCGAGCGTGCCGGAGCTGCCGCGGGACAAGCCACGGTATGTGATGGGGGTCGGAACGCCGGAGGAGTTGCCGGAGTACGTGGCGCGGGGGACCGACATGATGGATTGTGTGATGCCGTCGCGCAATGCCCGCAACGGGTGCCTGTTCACCAGCCGCGGCAAGCTGATCATAAAGCATGCGCGGTACAAGGAAGACTCTGGCCCGGTGGATCCGGAATGCGGCTGCGTGACGTGCCGGCAATACTCGCGGGCGTATCTGCGGCACCTGTTTCAGGCCGGTGAAATGCTATATTGCACGCTGGCCACCATCCACAACTTGCGGCGGTATCTTGACATCATGCGGCAAATCAGGCAGGCTATACTGCTTGGGAGCTATCCTAGCTACTTAGTGGCGGCGCGTTCCCTGCCAGTGGAAATGGTGTAATTTCTTCCACTAGCTAAACAGTGGTCCACAATCCTGTTTTGTTGCGCAAGTCGCAGGGGAAGTACTTGTCTGAAGTAGAGCAGGCGGGGAAGGGATGAGGAAATCGTTGCAGTGAATTTTCTGCTATTACAGAACGTTCCGAGTGGCGGGCAGTTGCTGAGCTTTCTGCCGCTGCTTCTGATTTTTGGTATCTTTTATTTTCTGCTGTTCCTTCCGATGCAGAAGCAAAAGAAGACGCAGCAGAAGATGCTGGCCAATCTGAAGAACGGGGACTTGGTGACCACCACGGGAGGTATCATCGGGTCGATTGTTGCCGTCCATGAAGACGACACGTTGGTGTTGCGGGTGAAGCCTGACAATGTAAAGTTGACGGTGGCCCGTAGCGCTGTGGCGGGTTTAGTGGCCGAGGACGGCAAGAAGTAGGGAAACAATGAATCTTAAATTCAAAGGCATCTTGATTCTGTTGGTGACGCTGGCTTGCATCTACTACATCATTGGAATCCCGAAGTCGAAAGCCGAGTTGATGGCGAATCTGGAGAAGAACGTCCGGCTGGGACTGGATTTGAAGGGCGGCAGCCATCTGGTGGTGCAGATCCAGGTTCAGGATGCCTTCAAGGCGGAAGCGGACCGGCTGATCGAGCTGATGAAGGACGAGATGGCCAAGGCGGTGATCAGCTACGGGTCGATGGACCGGAACGATCCCTCGACGCTGGAGGATGCCGATAAGATTGAGATCAGCCTGAAGGGGGTTCCGCTGGACAAGACTGGCGCGGTGCGGACGCTGGCCGGCGAGGTGGCCCCGCAGTGGATCCTGACGGGGGTGAATTCCTCCGATTACCGGTTGAACATCAAGGCTTCCGAAGCGCTGCAACTGCGGCGCGACACGGTGGAGCGCGCGGTGCAGACCATCGAGAAGCGCATCAATGGATTGGGCCTGACCGAATCCAACGTGCAGCAGCGCGGGCGCACCGATGCGGAAAGCGAAGTGATGATTCAGATGCCGGGCGTGGATGATCCGGCGCGCATCAAGCAGATCCTGCAGACCTCGGCCATGCTGGAGCTTACAGAGGTGAAGGACGGACCGTTTGGGAGCATTGAACAGGTCATGAGCAAGCATGGCGGCGTGCTGCCCTTGAACACGAAGATAGTGAAGGGCGCCACGCGCGCCGGCGAGCCGGGCGAATCGTATTATCTACTGGTCAGGACGCCGGTGGTGACGGGCCGTGATCTGCGCAACGCGCGACCCTCGCGGGATGAATTCGGAAAGTTTGAAACCGACTTCACGCTCTCGCAGGAGGCGGCCAAGCGGTTCGGCCGGTTTACCGAATCCAACATCGGCAACCGGATGGCAATCGTACTGGACAATCAGGTGCGGAGCGCGCCGACAATCCAATCGAGGATTGAAGACAATGGGCGCATCACCGGGGCATCCAGCGAACAGGACGCATCGGATCTAGCCCTGATTTTGCGCGCCGGCTCGCTGCCGGCCGGGATCATCTACCTGCAGGAGACCACCGTTGGACCTTCGCTTGGCGCCGATTCGATCCGGCAAGGTTTTGTCGCCGGCGTGGCGGGGATGGGGGCGGTAATCCTGGTGATGCTGCTCTACTATAAGAAGAGCGGGATCAATGCGACGCTGGCGCTGATTTTGAACGCGTTGATTTTGATTGCGGCGCTGTCGTATTTTGAAGCGGTGCTGACGTTGCCGGGCATTGCTGGTGTGATCCTGACGATCGGTATCGCGGTGGACAGCAACGTGCTGATCTTCGAAAGAATCCGGGAAGAGTTGCGGGGAGGAAAGGCCATTGCGGCGGCCGTGGATGCGGGTTTCAAGCGGGCGTTTCTGACCTTGATTGACACGCATGTGACCACGGTGGTGAGTTGCGCCTTCTTGTTCGCCTTTGGATCCGGTCCAGTGAAAGGCTTTGCGGTGACGCTGACGATCGGGTTGATCTCGAACATGTTCACGGCGGTTTTCGTCTCGCGGACAATGTTTGACCATGCCCTCAGCCGCGATCCGCAGATGCGAAGTTTGAGTATTTGATGGAATTGTGATACGGTCTTGAAAACAGTAAGGAACAATATGGATGCCGCTGGTGTCTAAACGAATGACCCGCCGGTCCGTTGTAATGCATGGAATTATTTAAAGACACTAAATTCGATTTTCTCGGCAAGAAGGTGCCCTTCATCGCCGTCTCCGTGGTCCTGACGGTGGCTGGCTTGGTGAGCTTAGTGATGAAGGGTGGCCCGCAGTACGGGATCGACTTCAAAGGCGGCACCATGACCTACGTCAAGTTTGCCACCAAGCCGCAGGAAGACCAGGTCCGGAAAGCGCTTTCGGCGAAGATTCCGGGCGAGGTTTCCGTACAGCCGGTGATCGGCAGCAACGAGTTGATGATCGGCACCGAGTTGAAATCCGAAAAGGAATTGGACCAGGCGAGCCGGGTCATGAAGGAAACCTTGGCGGCCACGTTTGGATCACCCGGAGGCAAGCCCGATTTTCATGCCCTGGGCCAGGACGTTCTGGTGGAAAAGCTGCAGGATCCTTTTCAAAAGGCCGGAGTGGCGCTGTCCTCCGATGGTCTGCGAGTGGTGGCCAAGGCGATGCTGGAATATAGGGATACGCCGCCTCGATCGGGTCTGATCGGAAGTTTCGATGATCTGAAGGGCGTGAGCGGAGTCACCCCGGCAATGATTCAGGCAATGAAGCAGGAACTGTCGCTGAGTTCCTATGCGGTCCGTAACTTTGAATTGGTAGGTCCGAAGATTGGCGGAGAGTTGCGGTCGCAGGCGGTGATGGCGACGCTGTTTGCCTTGGGCGGGATGCTGGTCTACGTCGCCCTCCGGTTTGAGTGGATCTACGGCGTAGCGGCGGTGCTGGCGGTATTTCACGACACCTTCATCACCATTGGCCTGTTTTCGATTTTCAACAAAGAGATCAACCTGACGGTGGTGGCGGCCCTGCTCACGCTGGTTGGCTATTCGATGAACGACACGATTGTGGTGTTCGACCGGATTCGTGAGAATCTGAAGTTAAAGCGCAAGGAGTCGTTCCCGGACCTGGTGAACAGCAGCATCAACGAGACATTGAGCCGGACCGTAATGGCCAGCGGGTTGACGTTCCTGACGGCCATGTCGCTGTGGGTGTTTGGCGGACAGGTGTTGAACGGTTTTGCATTTGCGCTGGTAACCGGAATTATCGTCGGCACCTATTCCTCGATTTTCATCGCGAGTCCGATTTTGATCGCCTGGTATCAGAGAGCGGAGGCGCGGAAGCATCCGCGCAGAGCGGCAGAGGGCGCGCCCGCGGCAAAAACCGCGGCGCCGGCGGTGGCGGCAGAGGGCGCGGCTACGGCGCGCACGGGGAAGAAAGATAAGTCAAAAGTGGCCCGGTGAGGATTTTCCGGCCCGCATGGAAGGGAAGGGCATATGTTTGAACAGAGTCTGATTGATGACAGCTTCGGGAAGACAAGAAAGTTTTCCACGGTGATCATCTCCACACTGATTCAGATTGGGATGATCATTGTGGCGGTCATCATCCCGATGGTTTACTTCGAGACGCTGCCAGGAGTTCAATTGACGAGCTTCCTGGTGCCTCCTCCTCCTCCTCCCCCTCCTCCTCCTCCTCCGGCCGCCGCTCCCATTAAAGTTGTGAAAGTGATTCCGCGGCAGTTTGACGCGGGCCGCCTGATGGCGCCCAAGTCGATCCCGAAAGAGATCGCGGTGATCAAGGAAGATGAACTGCCGCCGCCGGTTTCTGGCGCAGTGGGCGTAGTAGGCGGCGTGCCGGGTGGAGTTCCTGGCGGCTCCATGGGCGGTGTGATTGGCGGAATCATCGGTTCGGTGCCGAGTGCGGCCCCTCCTCCTCCTCCCCCGGTTAAAGAAGCTCCGAAGCCAGTGACCCCGCAGCGGATCCGCGTAGGCGGCAACGTGCAGGCCGCGCGTCTGATC
>JAENWC010000226.1 GCA_016650235.1 Terriglobia bacterium | reverse complement strand
TGCTGACGTGGAACCCAGCTTCAGAGACGATTTCCGACGCTTGGCTTTGCTCGACTCCGCCCCGGGCGATTTGAGCATTGGAGCCTCACGGCAACTTCTGGAAGTCGTAGAAGTCGCCCGGTATCTCGGGGCTGAGTCGGACTCCTTTGTATGTGCCCCCCGGTATTGTGGACAACACTCTCCCGGCCCGGTCCATCACGACCACCTCTGCAGTAGCGTTCATCGTCTGGCCATCCGGACTCAATTGCACGTTGACTCGGACCTTCGTCACGGTGGTGAGGACCCGGGCCTCGTCAAAATTGAAGAGGAACATCGTCTGGAGAAATTTCCGGTCGCCAACGCGCAACCAAAGTCCGTGAGCCGAACTCCGGGCGTTAGTCGAGGCGAAGGAGATGGCCGTGCCGTCCGGTTGAAATGTGACTAAATTCAGCAACCCAGTACCGGCTGCTTGGCCGGGATTGAGCAGTTCCTGTAACCAGGTGCCTGATAGCGTCTGGTTGACGACTGGTACGGCCTTGTCCGGCGTGCGAATCGTATCGAGCAGACTCTGGGCCTGCATGAGTGCCGTGCCCGTCATCAGGGCGGTAAAAACGGCGAAAGTCAAACGTTGCATTGAAGAGACCTCCTTTGGTCTTAGTTAGTTAATCTGTGGAGCGGCCAGCAGGGGAGAGGCCAGGAGAAGTGGAATCAAGCGCCAAAGCTTCATGCGGCATCATGGAACGGGAAGACCGGTGGATGGAAGAGGCGCGGGGTAGTCCAACCGTTGCACAACAATGAAAAGGCCGCAGAATCAAGCAGTTGAAAGGCGCGCCTAACGCATCAGCCAGATGTTGCCAGTGATTGTCTCGAGGGGAAAAACTATCCGATCCTGTGCCACCGACATACCGCGGCGGGAGGTGCCGGTGTTATCGAGCCGCAATGCAGCATCGTGGAAGTGGGCGATTTCCATGGGAGGTCCGGAGAGTTTGGTCTTCGGATCGAATGGTACGGACCAGATGCAGGAGAAGCCATCGCGGTTGGTGGCGAAGTAGATCCTGTTCCCCGAAACGGACCAGGTGGGAGTGGTGTCGTGGAAGGTGCCGCCGGTAAGGGCGATCCACTCCGATTCGGGTGGAGGTTTGTCCTTGCGAAAGGGTGCTACAAAGATGCGAGTGTGTTCGGGAGTGAGGATGGCGTAAAAGAGGATCCAGGCTGCGTCCGGACTGAGCGTCACCTGGTGGAGTTCCCACTTTGAGTGGCGTAGATAAACGGTTGAGATGGAGGCGCCACGATTTCGAAATAGGATATGGACTGGTGTGTCCACGTTTGTATGGAGGAAGCCAGTACCATCCGGAAGAAATGAGGGCGTCATACAATTTTCAGCACAGAGTATCTCTGAGGAAGGGTTCTTGATGTCAGAGCGAATCAAAGGCCCACCCGTCCCCCCTCCCGCGCTTTGTGTGGCAAAGATGTAAGAGGAACCGTCGGGTGAAATTTCGGGGTAGTCTTTCCACCGGCCGTCGTGGGTCAGTTGTGTCTCCGGACCGGAGGGGAGAACCTTCGTCCATATTTCACGGGAGTGGGCTCGATCGGAGAAAAAGACAAGCGTCTTGCCATCCCTGGAAATAGAGGGCCAGTTCTCAAGAGCGGGCGATTGGGTGAGGCGCTCCGGCTTTCCGCCGTCGCGCCCCTGACCCGCGGCCAATGGAACAGACCAGATGTCGACATTGGATTTCCAGTCGCCAAAGGCGATCAAGCCTTGCGGTGTGGACGAAGCAACCGCTTCCTGCCCAGCGCCAAAGGTGAGTCTCACCGGCTGCCCAGTCACCTTGCCTGTTCGCGTCGATATAGGGACTTGCCAGAGATTGACGGCGTCATTGGCCTGTGCGGAGAACACCACGGAATCTCCGGACCAGTACCAGGGGATCCAAGCCCATCTGGGGAACTTAGCGGGAACTAGTTTGAGCCGGTCGAACTCGGCCAAAGCGCCCGTCTTTATTGCGTCTCCACCGCCGGCGGGCGCCACCCACCAGTCAAAGCTTTCTTTACCCGGGACTGAGGCATGGCTTCTTCCGAGAAAAAGGATTTGGCGCCCGTCGGTGGACCAGACCGGGTAGTGAGCTGAGGAGAACTGAGGTTGGAATTGCCGCGGGTCTCCGCCCCTGGCAGGCACGATGAATACTTTCCCGGACCCCGGCGTTGAGGCGAGAAACCGCCAGGTCCCGATCGTATAGGCGATCCAGGCGCCATCGGGGGAATAGCGCGGATGGTGGCCGTCGGCGGCAATCCTGCGCGGCGTCCCGCCTACCGAGGAGATTGCGTAGATTCCGCCGCCATCACGATCCGACCGGAAGGCAATGGTTGCACCGTCGGGCGAAAAAACTGGATCCAAGTCGTTGGCCGGATGATCGGTAAGCCTGCGAGCCTCAAGCCCGGCGATGGGCTGTATCCAGATATCAAGATCTCCGCGGCCGGCGCGATCCGAGGCGTATGCAACCAGGTCCCCGCC
The DNA here is from genome assembly GCA_016650235.1 of Terriglobia bacterium. Classification (GTDB taxonomy): domain Bacteria; phylum Acidobacteriota; class Terriglobia; order Bryobacterales; family Bryobacteraceae; genus VFZE01. The sequence continues at coordinate 2,823 of JAENWC010000226.1, read as the reverse complement.
AGGGGAAAGGGCCGGGTAGGCGGTAAGTCCGGTGTCGTTGGTGATGCGCCTCAGCTCCGGCAATCGAGGGTTCAGGGATGGGCGGCTGTTAACCCAAATCAGGATGAGCACCAAGGCGACTGCCGCCGCCGTCACTGTGAGATAAGTATTGCGCGAAACGTGGGTCCGCCTGAGCTGAAGGTGGGCGGAATAGTTCCCCTTTGGAATTGTGATGAGCAGGGGGTCATTCCGGCCTTCGTTTTCGTAGTAAAGGCGCAGCTTCAGCCGGAGTTTGCCTGCTTCTCCCCGCACAGTCGAATCGGTGCGGGGGTCAAAGGAGCGGGGTTTATCAAAAACGTCAATGCCGATGGAGTACTCTTTGAGGTTCCCAGCGGAGCCGTTCATGGATGCCTCTACCAGGTGGCGCAGGAAGCGGCTCAGCCGGGGAGAGTCGCGGAAGCTGTCGCTGGCAAGGACGCGTTCCAGTGACTCTTGCACCTGCTGCCGGTGGACGGGATTTGTGGTAGGGGCCCAGTTCCTATTCACTCTGTCAGGTACACACTATCATCTTTGTTGGGCCTGGGTTTCGGAGTCGCCTCCGTACCGGGGCCAGTGGAGGTCAGGTATACTGCACAGAGTCTGGCCAAAACAGACGGACTGACCAAAATCCATTTCCGGAGGAGCAAACTCCCATGAGCAATTCTGTCCCTTCAGGGGCTGACTTCAAGAAGCAACTGCGCGCGGGTGAGCCCAAGATGGGGCTTTTTCTCAACGCGCACAGTACGACGGTGGCTGAGCAACTGGCGCACAGCGGCTATGACTGGCTGCTGGTGGACACACAGCACGGTCCCATGGACCGCGAGAAACTGTCCTCCATGTTGTGCGCCATTGGCGGCGGCGGGGCCAAGTCCATGGTGCGTGTGGGCGGATACGACGATCGGGCCGGCATACAGCAGGCGCTGGACCTGGGCTCGGACGGAGTGCTGGTGCCCTATATCAACACGGCCGAAGAAGCACGGCAGGCAGTGAGTTGCGCGCGGTATCCCACGGTGGGGACGCGGTCCGTCTATTTTCCGCAGCGCAGCACCAACAAGGCCGGGCTGCTGGGCTATGTGCCCAACGCGAATGCGAACGTCATAGTGGCGCTGCAGGTGGAGACGGCCTCCTGCATCAAGAACATGGTTGAGATTGCGGCGGTGCCTGGCGTCGACATCCTCTTTTTGGGGCAGAACGACCTTTGCATGTCGATGGGACTGTTTGAAACATATGAGTTCCCGCACATGTATACATCGCCGGAACTGCAGCAGGCCACCGAGACACTGGTGCGGGAGGCGCAAAAGAACAAGGTGATTCTTGGGCTGTTCCTGTTTGGGACTTCGCGAGTGGGCGAGTTCCTGGACAAGGGATTCACGTTCGTCAGCATCGGGAACGATCTGCACCACGTCCTGACGCAGACCACCGCCCACGTGCAGGATCTCGAATCCATCGCGAAGGCGAAGGGAAAGAGTTGGACGCGGCGGCCCACGTCACTGATGTAGAAATTGAGCGGGCCGAGCCCCTGGGTCCGGTGGATCCGGGGGCGGCCCCTTCTTACGCCCGTTTACGCTTGGAAGATGGGCCGAACGATTTTTTGCCTTTCTTGAACCAGAAAGGTTCCGGCGCGCTGGAACTGGCATGGTGAGGTTTGCCGGACGGTCTGCCGGCCGGCTTGTGAGCGGCGAAGAAGGGAATGGTGACCACCGGCATTGTCTTCTTATGCTCGCGCATCGCATCCGGGCTGACGTGCCGCTTCTCCAATTGCACTTTGAGCTTGCGTTCGATCAAGCGGATATCGTTGCGCTCCGACGGCAAGTAGAAAGTGGTAGCGGTGCCGCGAGCGCCGGCGCGGCCGGTGCGGCCTACGCGGTGAATGAAGTCTTCGGGCTGCTGCGGAAGTTCGAAATTGATCACATGGGCGATGCCTTCGACGTGGATGCCGCGGGCGGCGACGTCGGTGGCCACCAGAACGCGATACTCGCCGTCCTGGAAACCTTTCAGCGCCTGGTTGCGCTGGGCTTGTGTACGGTCGCCATGGATGCGGGCGGTCTTGACGCCATCGGCTGAGAGCCGCTTGGCGAGGCGGTCCGCGTTGTGTTTGGTGCGGACGAAGATCAGATAGGAGCCTTGCTCCTTGCTCAACATGTAGTGCAGCAGGTCGATCTTTCCATCCTTCTCCACTTCATACATGTGGAGATCCACCTGTTCGGCGGGCTTGGTGATGGAGCCGACCGCGACGCGCACCGGATTCTTGAGGTGCGTCTGGATCAGCTTGGTGATGGATGGCTCGATGGTGGCCGAGAAGAACATGGTCTGCCGTTCGGCGGGCATGCTCTGGATGATGGCCTGTATGGCGGGAAGAAAGCCCATGTCGAGCATACGGTCGCCTTCATCAAGGATGAGGATGCGAACTCCGGTGAGTTTCACCAGGCGGCGCTGCAGGAAGTCGCACAGGCGTCCGGGGGTGGCGATGACCACCTGCGCGCCCTTCCGGATGGCTTGCAGTTGGCTGTTTTCATTGAGCCCGCCCACGACGATGGCCGAGCGAATGCCCGTGCCGGCAGCCATTTGCATAAAGGCTTCGTGTATTTGGATAGCGAGTTCACGAGTGGGGCTCAGGACCACGGCGCTTACGCCCGAGGGGCGCGGCTCATGGGTGAGGGATTCCAGAATCGGGAGGACAAACGCAAGCGTCTTGCCGGTTCCCGTCTGCGCGGTGGCCACGACATCCTTGCCCGCAAGCGCGGGAGGAATAGCTCCGGCTTGCACCGGGGTGGGGAGCACGAATCCGTTTTTGGTCAAATTGCT
>JAENWC010000225.1 GCA_016650235.1 Terriglobia bacterium | reverse complement strand
CTTGAAGTCCCCGTATCTCGCGTAGCGACGGACTTGGTCGAATCGTTCGTCGCGCGCCCGCGCGGCGTCGTTCGTTGCGAGGATGCCGAGTCCCACTTTGCCCAAGAATCGTCCGAGCATGTGGAGCTTCTTGGGCGAGAGCACCATTTTGAAATCGGTCTTCGTTCCTTGCAGGATGCCGCGAGTGATCTCGCCGTCATCGATGTCGACGGAGATGGACCCGTCCTCGCGCGCTGCAAAGCCGATGTTATCGTGGTGTTCGTGACGCTCTGGGATCGTGCCTTTGTCCTTGTGTGGTTGCCCGGTATCGACTGCTGGATGGTTCCCTTTCTTCGTTCGGATCTGGAGGAGCACGCGCCATACGGCGATCGGCGTCTTGTCCAGGACGTACCGTTCTACCTCTTTGCCGAAGTATCGCTGACAAGCGTCGCAAACCTCGCCGGTCAGGATCAGGTCGTCGTTCCCCAGAGATTCCGGCACAACATGTTCTTTCGTTGAGAATGGCCCGTTAGACCGACAATAAAGACAATACGTCATTACTAATGAATTCATTCACTAAACTGCGCTACTGTCCCAATTCATGGCAGGCGGTGCAGACCACGGTGGCTTTGTTTTGCTTGTGGCAGTCGAGGCAGGCTTTCATGCTGTGATCCACCTCTTTGGTGAGAGTGGCGCGTTCATAGACAGGGCCGTGACACCGGGCGCAATCGATTTTCGCGGCGCCGTGGCGGGCGTGGCTGAAGTAGACGTAGTCGGCCAACCGGTAGATGCGCTGGGAGGGAAACTTCACAGATTCCGGTTGACTGGTGTGGCATGTGCGGCAGGTGGAGGACTGGGGAAAGCCGGCGCGCTCACCGCGCGAGGCCTGGGAGTGGCAGAAGGCGCAGTTGAGCTTAAGCGCGGCGTGGGTCTTGTGGCTGAAGACCGGACCTGAGTCAGCCGCGCTGCAAAAGGCTAGGGCAACGAATAGGCCACCAACGCATCCGAATACGTTTCGTTGTATTTGTTGCCGCCTCCCGCGGCGATGACGACGAACTGCTTCTTCGTCTTCTTTCCAATATAAGTGGCCGGGGTGGCGTGCGCGCTGGCCGGCAGCGGCGTGACCCAAAGCTCTTTCCCGGTCTTCTTATCAAAAGCGCGGAAGCGACTGTCGTTGGTGGCTCCGATGAAGACGAGGCCGCCGGCGGTGACGATGCTGCCGCCGAGGTTGGGAGCGCCGGTGGGAGGGATGCCTTTGGCAAGCAACTCATCCACGACACCCAGTACGGAACGCCAACGAAATTCGCCCGTGTTGAGATCAATGGCGGTCAGAAAGCCCCACGGCGGTTTCTGGCAGGGGTTCAGCTTGGTATCCCAAAAGCGGGAAGCGGGTGATCCAAGCCCGCGGCTGCGGTACGGAATAATGGAGCCTTCCGGACGCGGGGCCATCTGTACGATAAAGCCAACCTCCATCGAGTTGACGTAGAGGGTGTGGGTGTCCGGATCAAACGACGCTCCGCCCCAATTGGCGCCGCCATTGGTACTGGGAAAAAGAACTGTGGGCTTGAGGCCGATGGGCGTGTAGAGGTTCCCGAATTCGGCCCCTGCGATGAGTTTGGCGCAATAGGCGCGCGATTCCGGGGTAACGTCAGTGAGCTCTTGGGGTGAAAAACTTTGGCGCGTGAACGGCGCCGGCTTCACCGGATAGGGTTGCGTGGGGTGCGTGTACTCGCCGGGAACCTGGCTCTTGGGGACGGGCCGCTCTTCGATATCAAACAGCGGCTTGCCGGTGAGCCGGTTGAACACGTAGGTGAAACCGGTCTTGGTGATTTGCACTACGGCCGGGACCGGCTTGCCATCGCGCAGCAGCGTGATCAGGTTGGGCTGGGCCGGCAGATCATAGTCCCAGATGTTGTGATGGATGGTTTGAAAATGCCAGATGCGCTTGCCGGTGTTTGCATCGAGCGCGACAAGCGAGTCGCCAAACAGATTTGCGCCCTTGCGGTCTCCGCCGTACATATCGGTGGCCGGAGAGGTGAGCGGGAGATAGACGATGCCGCGCTCCTGATCGAGGCTGAGGATAGACCAGGCGTTGATGCCGCCGCGCTCCTTCCAGGCATCTCCTTCCCAGGTGTCGTGACCAAACTCTCCGGGGCGCGGCACGGTGTGGAAGGTCCAGACAAGTTTGCCGGTACGGGCGTCGAATGCGCGAACATCGCCTGCCGGGCCTTGCGGCTCACCGTCGGCGACCATCGATCCAGTGATCACCAGGTTCTTGTAGACAGTGGCGGGGGAAGTGAGGGCATACGCCTTGCCGGGAAACTTATCCGCTACACCTTCCTTCAAGTTGATGGAGCCGCCTTTGCCAAAGGCTGGAACCGGTTGGCCGGTGACTGCGTCGATCTGGAACAGGCGGCCATCGAGGGTGCCAAGAAAAAGCCTCAGCTTACCGCCATCTTTATATATGGCCGCGCCGCGATTGATGAAGAGGTTGGAGGGACGGTCTTTGTCGATCTTGGGGTCGAAGGACCAAAGCTGGCGGCCGGTTTCCGGGTCCAGGGCGACCAGACGGCCAAAGGGGGTGGTGACATACATGACCCCATCCTCCACCAGCGGGGTGGTCTCGAAGGTACTGCGGACCGGATAGGTAGAGCCGTCGCTGATCTCGCCAGTGTGGAAGGTCCAGGCGAGCTTGAGCTGTTTGACATTGGCCGGAGTGATCTGTTTGAGCGGGGAATACTTCATACCGCCGGAGTCGCCGCCGTAATAGGGCCACTCTTGCGCGAACACAGGGAGGCTCAGCAGCGGCAGGGCGATCAGGAAGAGGATGCGCGCGAGCATGTCAGAGACAATCAGGGCTTGCGCTGTTGCTCTTTGGCGAGGCGCACGCGGGCGCCTTCCAGTTTCTTCTGCACTTTGGCCACTTCCTGGGAATCAAGTTCGCTGGGAGAGCTGGCGTTCCACAGCTTCAACGAAGTTTCCCACTGTTGAATGGCTTCCTTGAGGCTGCCCTTCTTGGCGTAGACATCACCAAGATGGTCATTGATGGTGGGGTCGGTGGCGGTGGTGTTCAAGGCCTGCCGCAGCGCTTCTTCCGCCTCCGGCAGGCGATCCAGACGATAGTAAACCCAGCCAAGGCTATCCAGGTAGGCTCCATTGTGAGGATCCTGCGCCAGCGCTTTCTGGATCATGTCGAGGGCTTCGTTGAGGCGTACGCCACGGTCGGCGAACATGTAGCCGAGGTAGTTGAGGGCTGAGGCCGAAGTGGGATTCATCGCCAGGACCTTGCGAAACTCCGCTTCGGACTGGTCGAGCTTTTTCATCTTCTCGAGCATTGCCCCGCGCATGAAATGAATGACCTCTTTTTCATCGCTGGAGAGAGAGAGTTTCTCGGCCTCGTCGATGGCCTTGCCCATCTCCTGGTAGTTCTTGCCCTTCTCGTACATCTGGGCCAAGGTGAGGTAGGTTTCGCGGTCGGTCTTACCGTCGAGCATCTTCCTGAGGTCCGCGGCGGCCTCCTCCACGCGGCCGAGTTCAGCCAATACTGAAGAGCGGACCACGCGTATGGTGCGATCATCAGGCCACTTCTTCAGTGCGGCGTCGGCCTCTTCCAGGGCCCGCTGAAACTCTTTGGCTTGCCGGTGGGTATCAATGGTCTGCGCGGCGGCGCGAGAGCCCAATGCGGGGTCCAGCAAACTCAACTCGCGGAAAGTCTCCTGGGCATCCTTGTACTGTTCATGGTTGCGGTAGAGAAGACCCAGGCGCTCCAGCAGCAGTGCGCGGTTGTTTTTCTCCGCCGGACTATAGCTTTTTTTGGCGCTGGACTGCAATACGTTCTTGAGCGCCGCAATCGCTTGTGGGAACTTGCCTTCGGCCTCGAATATGCCTACTTCGTTGTAGAGGACTTCGAGACTGCTGGCGTCGAGCTTCTTGGCTTCATCGCTGGCGGCGCGGGCTTCGGCGAATTTGCGCTGCTGCCGGTAGATCTGTGAGATGCGCAGATGGGACTGCACGTCCTTGGGCTCTTCAGCGATCAGCTCTTTGTAGATTTTCAGCGCATCATCCAGCTTGTCGGCCAGCATAAGGTTCTGCCCGAGGGCACGCAGCAATTCTTCATTGCCAGGCGCCAATTTGTTCGCCTGTCGCAGCGTTTCCGCGGCCAGGGAATAGTCCCGCATCTGCTCATAAGCGCCGGCGAGGGCCATGAGGGTGCGCAGGTTGGGGCTCTTCTCGGCCACCTTACGCAGAAGCTCGCTCGCTTTCCTGGATTCGCCAAGATCGGCGTAGACGGTGGCCATGCCGGTAAGCGCTTCTTCGCTTTCCTTATCCAAATCCAACGCCTTTTGAAAAGCCTTCTCGGCTTCGATCGAGTTCTGGGCCACTTTGTGCAGACGGCCCAGCACCAGCCAGCTCTCGATATCGTTCGGCTCCTTCTCCAGCACCTTGGAATACTGCTCGGTGGCGCGTTTGAGCATCTCCTCATTGACGGTGCCGCGCTGGGTGTCGCCAATCAAGCGCGTGTAGATTCTGCCCAGAATGCGCCGCGAGTTCAAGTCGTCCGGGTTATCCTTCAAGGCGGCTTCGGCATCGGTGACGCCTTCCCGCAGACGGTTGGACTGTATATAGATGTCGGCGAGTTCTTCCGCCAGGAATGTGGCGCCCGGATCGGCCTTCATCGCCTGACGGTAATGATCGATGGCCTGGTTGACGTACTCGCTGCGATTGCCATAGGCGCCAGCCAGTTCCCCATAGAGATGCCCCATGGAAAAGTTGTAGTATGCATCGGCCTTGTCGACGGCCTTGGGTTTACCGGCAGTAGTGGCTTGCGCAAAGGCGGGCAAGCCCGTAAGGGCCAACGCCGCGACAGTGAGGATAAATCTTTGGATGGTCATATGGCTGCTGTTTAGCAAAGGAGGATCAACCTCCTCTGCTCTCATTATATCGTCAAATCCAAGAGCCGCTGTAATAGGGTCGCGTTCCGGTGTTGCAGGTCGCATAAACTAAGGATTGGCAATGAGTTCTCTCCCGCTGGTGATCGTTGTGGCCGGTCCAACTGGTTCGGGCAAGAGCGAACTGGCTTTGCGGCTGGCCCGGGATCTCGATGGCGAGATTGTCAGTTGCGATTCGGTGCAGGTCTACCGCCGGTTTAACATTGGTAGCGCGAAACTGGCGTTGGAGGACCGGCGCGGAATCCAGCATCACTTGATAGATGTTGTGGAACCGGATGCGGAGTACACTGCCGGCGAATACTCCCGGAATGCCAGGCAGGCGCTGGCCGAAATTGCCGCACGCGGCCGAGTTGGAATCGTCACCGGGGGCACTGGATTCTATCTGACCGCGCTGCTGGAAGGACTGTTTCCAGGACCTGAAAAGGATGACAAGCTGCGGGAAAGATTGTCAGCCATCGAGCGGAACCGGCCAGGCGGTTTGCACCGGATCCTGCAGCGGATGGATCCGGATTCCGCCGCGCGCATTCACCCCAACGACGTGAACAAGGTGATGCGCGCGCTGGAGGTGACACTGCTCGGGGGCCAACCGATGTCGGAACAATTCCAGGCGGGCCGAGACCGGTTGACCGGGTTCCGAATTCTGAAATTCGGGTTGAATCCGGATCGGCAGCAGCTCTACGAGCGAATCGAGGAACGGACACGACGCATGTTCGCGGAAGGATTGATCGAGGAGACGCGCGCGATTCTAG
>JAENWC010000224.1 GCA_016650235.1 Terriglobia bacterium | reverse complement strand
GTACCCGCCGGCGTGATCTTCACGTTGGCTGGCTTCAGATCGCGATGAACGATGCCCTTGTGGTGCGCCGCGTCGAGCGCGTCGGCGATCTGTCCGGCCACGCGCAGTGACTCGTCCAGCGCAAGCGGACCTCGCCTCAGGCGATCGGCCAGCGTTTCTCCGTCCACCAGCTCCATGACGATTGCGGTGGCAGAAGCGCTACTCGTGTGAGCCGACTCGCTCTCCTCGAGTCCGTAGATGGCGGCAATGTTGGGATGGTTCAGCGAAGCCAGAACATGCGCCTCGCGCTGGAAGCGCGCCATGCGGTCCGGGTCCTGCGCGAAGGATTCGGGGAGAACCTTGAGCGCGACCTCGCGATTAAGCTTCAGGTCCGTGGCGCGGTAGACCTCGCCCATGCCGCCTTCGCCGAGTTTGGCGGTGATCTTGTAGTGCGCGATGGATTGGCCGATCAAGGCTTGGTGTCTCCTTCGGTCCTGTTATGGATGACAGCATCCATGCTATCATAAAGGCGGATCGTGTTCCGGATTGTCATTGATACGAACGTCCTGGTTGGCGCGCTGCTGCAACAGACCGGCACGAACCGGCGCGTAATTCGGGCCTGTTTGGAGGGCAAGTTGAGCCCGTTGGTTGGACAAACTCTTTTCCTCGAGTACGAGGATGTCCTGGGCCGGGCGAGCCTGTTCCAGCGCTCACCTCTTTCCGCAGGGGAGCGCTGGGAGCTATTGGCCGCCTTGCTCGCAGTGAGCGAATGGGTGCAGGTCTATTACTCCTGGCGGCCCAATCTCCCTGACGAAGCAGACAATCACTTGGTGGAGTTGGCGGTTGCCGGAGGAGCCACGATGATCGTAACGAACAACATCCGGGATTTCCAGAGAGCGGAGCTTCGATTTCCTGCCATTCGGATTCTGAGTCCGTCCGAACTGTTGAAGGAGTTGCCATGAGCACGCTAACGATTCGAATGCCTGAACTAAAACACGAAAGGCTCCGGCGCCTGGCCGAAAGCCGGGGCATCAGCATGAACAAGCTGATGGACGAGCTGGCAACGGTGGCGCTGGCGCAGTACGACGCCGAAACCCGGTTCCGCGCGTTGTCCTCGACTGGCTCGGCAAAGAGAGGACTGGCATTGCTCGACAAGCTGGACCGGGCATTCCGGCGCCGCTGAACAAGCACGCCAACCGGTCACCTCTTCCTCCCACCCGCCGGAACGCGCCGCCGCAATTCGTCGAAGAAATTGAACCGGAAAGTGACCTACGAACGTTTCTCCGCCTCCGCCTCGCCGAGGCGCGTCGCTGCGGCGGTCATCGTGGGGGACCGGTCGGGGTTGCAGGAAGGCGCGGGTTGTTCCATCGCCTTGGCTAACCCGAAGTCGAGCACCTTCACCTGACCTTCGGGCGTGATCTTGATGTTGGCCGGCTTCAGGTCGCGGTGTATGATTCCCTTTTCGTACGCGGCTTCGAGAGCGTCGGTGATCTGCCAGGTTCGCGCCTTCCACCAGTTCCATCACCAGCGCACGCTCTTCGAGGCCATAGATAGCGGCGATGTTGGGATGGTTCAGCGAGGCCAGCACATGCGCCTCGCGCTGAAAACGCGCCATGCGGTCGGGGTCCTGCGCGAAGGCTTCCGAGAGCACCTTCAGCGCCACTTCGCGATTCAGCTTCATGTCGGTAGCGCGATAGACCACGCCCATGCCACCTTCGCCGAGCTTGGCGGTGATCTTGTAGTGGGCGATGGATTGGCCGATCATTGCTTCTCTTTTCCCTGGAACTCCGCAAACCAGTTCCGGACCAACGTAACCGTGCGCAGCTTGTTCTTTTCCACATCGGCTTCCTTGACCACCAGGAAGCGGCTGGCGTCCGGGCTCACGTCATAAAGAAGGTCGAGCTGCACCGCGGACGTCTCCCCTTGCAACACCCCGGTTTGAGGTCGCGGTGTATGATGCCCTTCTCGTGCGCCGCCTCAAGGGCGTCGGTAATCTGCCGCGCGTAGCGCAGCGCGGTGTCCACCGGGAGCGGTCCGGCGAGCGTTTCCCCTTCCACCAGTTCCAGGACGAGAGCCCGGTCCTCGAGACCGTAGATGGCGGCGATGTTGGGGTGGTTGAGCGAAGCCAGCACGTGCGCCTCACGCTGGAAGCGCGCCATGCGGTCCGGATCCTGGGCAAGGGATTCGGGCACCTTGATGGCGACTTCGCGGTTGAGCTTCAAGTCCGTGGCGCGGTAGACCTCGCCCATACCTCCCTCGCCGAGCTTGGCGGTGATCTTGTAGTGGGCGAGGGTTGTGCCGATCATTACTTCCCGCCTCCAGGCGGAACCCGCCGCTTCAGCTCATCCAGGAAGTTGAACAGGAAGGTGACCTGGGAGCGCGGCTTCTCCTCGGCATCCGTCCCCATGAGGACGGCGAACCGCTTGCCATCGGGGTGCAGATCAAAGTTGAAAAATGGCGTCAGCATGACGAAGCGCCTCTCTGACCACAGGCGCGGCTTGCCGGGCACGAACGCGCCACCGTTCACCGAATAGGGGGCAGCCATGAGCCGGCTGTCCTGCGCTCGATAGTACAGATCCCGCCCTGAGCGCGACCAGACGGGCATGGTGCCCCCGCCGTTCGAGATCTGCCATTTGCCGCCGGAGTCCGGAAAGGCACGCACAAAGATTTCAATGCCGCCTGTTTCCGTCGAGGTATAGGCAAGCCATTTGCCGTCCGAGGAAAAGACTGGAAAGTTTTCGACAAATGTTGTTTTCAGAAAGGCTTCCGGTTTGCCCGCGCGCGGTTGCCCGGAGCCGCCCTTCAAAGGGACAATCCAGATATCGCCAGCTTCCTGAAAGGCTAAGTGTTTTCCATCCGGAGCTATGGAGTAAGGAGATTGGAGTCCCTTGTTTCGGATGGTGAGTTCCACTGGTTTGGTGGCGCCGTCGGACCGGACCCAGCTAATGGAGCCAGAGCTATTTCGATAGAAAACGTGCGTCCCATCCGGCGTCCAGACCGGATAGCCTTCCTGTCCAGGGTCGAATGTCAAACGAGCCATCGTGTCCCGCTGCCAGTCATAGGCCCAGATATCCGTGTCGCCGCCTTGATTGGCGACGAGAGCGATGCGCTTGCCGTCCGGAGAAATGCGCGGCATGGCGTAGAGGCCGGGCTTGGCCTGGAGCGGTTCGGTTTTACCGGCTTGATCCATCCAATGCATGGTGACGAGATTGGCTTCCGCCGCACCGGCTTGATAAACTGCGGTCCCCTCCGGCGAAAGATCGAACAGAGCGACACCGGAGATGCTATGGCTGGCCACATCCTCCACCACGGGGGAGGCGGTGCCGGTTGGTTCCAGGCGGTCGAGGTCGAAGGGCATTGCGAACAAGGTGCCCTTGTAGAGGTAGAGGAGGTGGCCGCTGGGCGCGTAGCGGCTCCAGGAGGCGCCCTGGTGCAGTTTTTTCCTGCGCCCATCCGGAACAGAGACCACCTCGATGTCGGACTCATCGTAGTTGTAGCTGCCCCCACGGGCATGCGAGATGAACAGGACCGCTTTCCCTCCGGGCAGAATTTGAGGCCAGCGATGGGTGACCTCGCCTTGGGCGAGGGTGGTGAATGGCTTCGGCGCGCCTCCGGCAGAGGGAATCAGGGACAGGCCGCTCCGGATGTCAAGCGCCGCAATCAGGTTGCCGTCCTCGCCCCAAGCACCGCCCACCATGATTGCGGCCTCACACAGTGTCATGGCAGCGCCGCCGCCTTCCACCTGGACTTTCTTGAGCTTGCCTTCGGCAGAAAAAGCGATCCACTTACCATCGGGCGAGAAGAAGGGAGAAACTACGCCGACGGTACCGGCAAGCTGCACGGCTTTGGGCTGATTGAGACGCCGGGTATAGAGGTGGTTCCTGCCATCGGCTCCGGAGGATGCAAAGGCGAGTCTTGTGCCGTCTGGAGAGAGAATGACGGGGTTGGTGTTGTTGGCGTTGAGGGAGATGCCCGGACCGAGATCGGCGTCGATCTGAATGAGACGACGTTCCACAGGCAATGTGGCGCGCCAGAGCGCAACGGCCGCAATCAGCGTAACCACGGCGGTGATGGCCCAGGGCAGGATGCGGCGGCCGGGGGTGGCGGCGATGGCGGGAGCGGGGACTTCTTCGATACCGGCCCACGCATCGCCGATGTCACGCAGGCGCTTTTTGCGGTCGCGCTCCAGGCAGCGGCGGAGCAGATTGCGGACGGAGGCGGGCGTGCCGGGCGGCAGGACGGACCAGTCGATGTCGCCTTTGAGCACGGAGGCAAGGGTATCGCTGATGGTCTCGCCCGCGAAGAGCCGCTTACCGGAGAGCATCTCGTAGAGCACGACGCCGAAGCTCCAGATGTCGATGCGCTTGTCCACGTGCTGGCCACGGGCTTGCTCGGGGGCCATGTAGCTGGCGGTGCCCATGATGACGCCGAGGCGCGTGGCGGCGGCTGTGAGAGTGGGCGAGAGGTCGCGGTTACCGGATGCAGCAGGCGATTCCGCCGCTTTGGCGAGGCCGAAGTCGAGCACCTTCACCTGACCTTCCGGCGTGATCTTGATATTGGCCGGCTTCAGGTCGCGATGGATGATCCCTTTCTCATGCGCCGCTTCCAGCGCATCGATCATCTGCCGCGCGTAGCGCAGCGCGGTATCGGCGGGAAGCGGACCTGAGAGCGTTTCCCCTTCCACCAGTTCCATGACAAGTGCCCGCTCTTCGAGTCCGTAGATGGCGGCGATGTTGGGATGGTTGAGCGTGGCGAGGATTCGTG
>JAENWC010000223.1 GCA_016650235.1 Terriglobia bacterium | reverse complement strand
TCCGGCGATGACTGAAGAACTGGAACAATTGCTGAAGAATCTCAAGCTGCGGCGCATGCTGGAGATCTATGACGAACAGTTGCGCGCCGCCGACAAGGACGATATCAGTTATTCGGAGTTCGTCACGCGCCTGGTGCGCGCGCAGTTTCAGGCCAGGCAGGAGGGCGCGCTGGAGTGGCGCATCCGGCGCGCCAATCTGCCCGAGCGCTGGTCGCTGGAGACGTTCCCCTTCGCCCGCCAAACGGGCGTGAACCGCAAACAGATTCGCGGGTTTGCGGAGTTGGAGTTCATCGCCAAGGCGGAAAACATCGTCCTGGTCGGGGAAACCGGAAGGGGCAAGACCGGATTGGCTTGTGGGCTGCTGCTGAAGGCGCTGGAGAATGGTTACCGCTGTCAGTTCGTCAAGGCCCAGGACTTGTTCGACGAGATGTACGCCTCTCTGGCGGATCGGTCCTCGCGGCAGTTGCTCAAGCGCCTGGCGCGATTGGACGTCCTTTTGATCGACGAATTTGGGTATTTAAATCTGAAACCGGAGCAATCGAACATCTTCTTCAAGCTGATGGAGGAGCGTTACCGCCAGCATTCCACAATCATCACAACGAATTTGGTGTATGACGAGTGGCCGAACTTTTTGGGCAATCGTCCGATGGTGGAAGCGCTGCTGAGCCGTCTGCGGCACTACTGCCACACCGTGCACATTGACGGGCCGTCACTGCGCCCGCCACAAAGTTGAGGAGTACGATGGCGGACGACGGCCGCGAAGAGTACACTCGCCAGGTTCTGGAGGCGTACCGCAAAACGCCAGGTACGATGGGTACAGTCCGCCGTGCGGACCGCATGCTGGCCGCGCAACTCTACCAACGCGGCGTGGCCGTGAGCGTGATCGAAAACGCATTCGTATTGGCGGCGGCGCGCCGCCTGATGCGTCCCGCCGATGCCCCGCCATTGGGCACGATTCGCTCGCTGGCGTATTTCCTGCCGGTGATCGAGGAAGTGCTCGACATGCGCGTCAGCCCGGAGTACTTCCAGCACGTACGCCGCAAGCTCGAAAGGATCGCCCGCGATCGGTAGGCCACCACGCGCGCCCTTGGCGCGGATGATGGAACACCAACCCTCACGCCTTTCGGCGTGGATAATACTGCTGGCTCGTTTCACTCCCTCAAGAACACGCCTTCAGCGTGGACGATGGCCCCCTGATCTCCCCCCCATTCCCAACCCTGTTCTCAGAGTGGGTCACTTCCGCCGAGCCCTACTGGTCTATTCTTGCCAAGCGCCCAAGCGAGCACGGCGCGAACTGGAAGATGGCGGACTATGAGCACGAGGTGGTTAACCACCTTGCTGCATATGTGTGCGTATTCCGGGGCAAGCCGAACAGCATTCCGGGGTGAAGCCGAACAGGATTCCGGGCTGATTCCGAACAGCATTCCGGGCGCAAGGCGAACACGGATTCCGGGCTGAAGCCGAACACTTTTTGGCTGACCCCGGAATGCTGTTCGGCTTGCGCCCGGAACGTTTTCCACAGGTAGACGGCGCTGGACATCAACGCCGGGTAAGGGACCCTTCCAGTAGGGAGAATCCATTGCCCGCGAGGAGAAAGTCCATGCGCAAGATCAAAGAAGTTCTACGACTCCGAAACGAATTGAAGCTCGACCAGCGGCAAATCGCACGCAGTTGTTCGATCTCCGTCAGCACCGTGCACGAGTATTTGAAACGTGCCGAAGCCGCCAAGGTCGGATGGCCGTTGCCAGAAGGTTGGGATGACGCTCGACTGGAGGCGGCGCTGTTTCCGCCTTCAGGCTCACCCCCACAACCATCCGCGCTGAAGTCCCCGCTGGACTTCGCCGCCATCCATGAGCAGTTGCAGCGTCATCGTCACGTGACCTTGCAGTTGCTCTGGGAAGAGTACCGCGATACCAGCCCGGATAGTTACGGCTACAGCCGATTCTGCGAACTCTATCAGCGCTGGCGCAAGAAGCTCGACGTGGTGCTGCGTCAACAACACAAGGCCGGGGAGAAAGCCTTCGTAGACTGGGCCGGCGCGACCCTGCCGATCTGCGACCGCGACACCGGCGAGGTATGGCAGGCGGCATTGTTCGTCGCCGCGCTCGGCGCCAGTTCTTACACCTGGGCGGAGGTCACGCGCGACCAGCAGATGGAGTCGTGGCTGCTGGCGCATGTGCATGCTTTGGAGCATTGGGGCGGCGTGCCTTTGCTGGTGGTTCCCGACAACACCAAGACGGGAGTCACCAAACCTTGCCGTTATGATCCGGATGTCAATCCGACTTATCAGAACTTCGCTGCACACTACGGCTTCGGCGTGTTACCGGCGCGACCTTATAAGCCGCGGGACAAGGCGATCGTGGAGAATGCCGTGCAGGTGGCGCAACGTTGGATCTTGGCGGCACTACGGCACCGTAAGTTCTTCTCGGTGGTGGAAGCCAACCAAGCGGTTGTCGAACTCCTGCAGCGGATCAACCATCGGCCGTTCCGCAGGCGGGACGGAAGCCGTGCCAGCGTCTTCGATGCCATCGACAAACCGGCTCTGCAACCGCTACCCCAGGATAGATTCGAGATCAGCGAATGGGCGCGGGCGCGCGTGAACATCGACTACCACGTGGCGTTCGACGGGAACTTCTACAGCGTGCCCTACAACCTGGTGCAGGAAGCCGTGGAGATCCGCTCGACGGCAACGACGGTAGAGGTCCTGCATAACAGCGTGCGCGTGGCATCGCATGTGCGCAATCGCGGCCGGGAAAAGGTCGTTACGAATCATGAGCATCGGCCCAAGAGCCATCAGGCTCACCTGGAATGGCCGCCGTCGCGGATGGTGCAGTGGGCAGAGAAGATCGGCCCCCATACCGCGCGGCTATTGGAGCGGATCATGGCCGACAAACCGCACCCGGAGATGGGATATCGCGGCTGCCTGGGGATCATTCGGCTGGCCGACCGGTACTCTCATCCACGCATGGAGGCCGCGGCAGAGCTGGCGTTGCTGACGGGGGCGTGCCGCTACCGCAGCATCGCTTCGATTCTGAAGAACTCGTTGGACCGGCAGCCCATGCCGGCGTCGCCGGCCGCGCCGGCGGCAACGCCTGCGCGACACGACAACATTCGTGGTGCGGAGTACTTCGAGTAAGTCATTAGGTTGTTAGTCAAATACCAAGTTAATAACTAAGGAGATCAACTAACATGCTACAAGAACCAATGATGGATAAGTTACTGGCCATGCGGTTACACGGTATGGCTGACGCATTGAAGGCGCAGCAGCAGGACCCGGCCGCCCGTGAACTGAGCTTCCTTGACCGCCTGTCACTGCTGGTCGATCAGCAGTGGACCTGGCGCCAGAATCAAGCTCTGGCGCGACGTCTGCACACCGCCAAACTTCGCGGCAACGCCTGCGTCGAGGAGATCGACTACCGCGCGGCCCGCGGCTTGGACAAGAGCGTGATCCGCGCC
>JAENWC010000222.1 GCA_016650235.1 Terriglobia bacterium | reverse complement strand
TGCCGTGGCGCAAGTCGCCAAGACAGGCTGGGTCTATCTGCTCGATCGGGAAACAGGCAAGCCGCTCTACCCGATTGAGGAGCGTCCCGTTCCACCCTCTACCGTTCCGGGCGAATCGGCTTGGCCCACGCAGCCGTTTGTCACCAATCCGCCGCCCTTTTCCCGCCAATCCTTTACACCAAACGATGTCGCGCGCCTCAGCAGCCAGTCCCATGACTATCTCGTCAATGAGCGCATGAAGGACATCGTCTTTGCCCGCATGTTCACTCCTCCCATCCTCGACAAGGAGGTCATCTGTTTCCCCGGCTACCATGGCGGCGGTCTATGGGGCGGCGGCAGTTGGGTCGCCGAAAAGGGCGTCCTCTTCGTCAGCCACAACGAGATTCCCTGGAGCCTCAAACTGGTGAAAGCGCCCGATGGTTCCGGCTATCCTTATCACCACACCGGATACCTGCGGCCGGAAGATCAGGAAGGCTACCCGGCCATCAGCCCGCCGTGGGGCCGCTTGTCAGCCATTGATCTGAACAATAACAAGATCCTATGGCAGGTTCCACTCGGTGAGTACAAGGAACTCACCGCCAAGGGCATCCCGCCTACGGGCACTTACTGCCGCGGCGGTAACATTGCGACCAAAGGCGGCCTCCTGTTTGCTTCCGGTACTCTCGACAGCACCATTCGCGCCTTCCATCAACAGAGCGGGAAGTTGTTGTGGGAGCAGCCCCTCGGCGGAATCGGCCTTGCTACGCCGTGCACTTATGAGGCTGGCGGACGCCAGTTCGTCGTCATCGCTTCCAGCCCGCTTTCCTCCGCCAAGGGTCCGGGACCCAAGGCCGGATTCACCGCCTTCGCCCTGCCCAAATGAGGACCCTCCTTGCCGCCGCATTCCTGAGCCTTGCATTGCACGCCCAGGTTTCCCGCACTCCGCCCAAGCCTCCCGCCGAGTTCAAGACCGGTCCCCCGGTTGTGCAGCCGTTGCCCTTCTCTCACAAGACCCATTCCGCCACAGGACTGAAATGCCTCGAGTGCCACCCAATAAAGGACGCCGGCGACTACGCCGGGTTTCCGCCGGAATCCAAGTGCATGGCGTGCCACATCACAATCAAGAAGGAGAGCCCAGCCATCCGGAAACTCAAGCAGCCGGTGGTCTGGAATCGAGTCTACCGCCTGCAGGAGTTTGTCTACTTCTCCCATCAGGTGCATCACCGCAAGGCGGGCCTGGATTGCGCTCTGTGCCATGGTCCGGTGGCCTCGCGCGAAGTCCTGTTTCAAGAAAAACCGCTCGATATGTTTACCTGCATGAAGTGCCATCAGGAACGCAAGGCTCCCAATCATTGCGAAGTCTGCCACGACACCCACTAGCCTGGTGCCTTGCAGTCAACAATCGAAAAAACGGGCATTCACCTTGGCGCCCCCGTCGAGCAGAGAAACAACGGAGCCGCGCTGGTTCTTGTGTATGGCGTGCATGAGAGGCGTCCAATGGTTCATGCCGCTTGCCTCCTCCGGATCCGCGCCGGCTTGCAGCAATGTGCGGATGGCTTGCACGTCTCCGGTGCGAGCGGCCCAGGCCAAGGGAAATACTTTGTTGTGTAAAGTACTTTCTAGTTGACCCGGATTCGGTGGTCCGTGAATCGCAGGTGCGGCGCCGGCGTCACACTCCCCATGTGGCACGGCAGACAGTTCTGGCGCCCCCCTCGCTTGCATTCCGCTCCTGGACCTGGCGCTGTGCCATGGCAGCCAAGACATTGCACCGTGTAGAATGCCGCATCGCTGCGGCGCAGAGATTCATGCGGATCGTGGCAAGTGGTGCAGGAAAGTTTCTTGCTCACCTGGAAACAGCGGCTGGCCATCAGACCCACGGGTTGGAAACGAACCGAAAGCGGATCGTCCAGTTCCGGGGTGGGCAGCAGGCGCGCCAGATCCGGGGTGCGGTGGCATTCACCACAGACCATCACGCCGGCCTGAGCCGGGAGGCGGCCTGAATTCAGGATGGAAGTGGATACGCGTTTGGCATCCCGCGCGCGCGCGGCCGCGATGTGATCCGAGCCGGGCCCATGGCACCGCTCGCACCGCACGCCGGGCTCAATGACGGAGAGGTCCACGCCCTGCGGCATGGCTTTTGTCCGTGCGGAATGGCAGGAGAAGCAGCGGGCGATGGTGGGAGGGTCCTGCACGATGCCGAGGGCGTCCGCGGCGGTGACAGGATTCCGTCCAAAATGCCCTGGGGTGAGGCTGAGCCGCGCGGCAGCGGTGTAGTAGCTGATGCGGTGTTCCATCCAACGTGCGCCGTAGCGTCCCACCGCGGTGTAGGCCTGCGCACCGGACCCGAAGGTCCACTCGAGCGTCATCCTTGCCGCCTCTTGCGTTCGTGAGGCAGTCGTGCCGGCCTTGTCATAAACGTGGCGGAAGCCGCTCTCACTAATGGATGTGAAGCGGTTGGCCAACGTTGAATCGGCAAAGGGTCTGAGGGCGCCGGCGTGGTTGGATTGCGATTGGCGTTGCGCCTGCCCGGGATGGCATTCGGTACAAGAGGCCGCGCCCGTATAAGTAGGGGCCGCGTTAGCGGCGAGGGCAGCGAGAAATAGGATGGTGGGCCGCATCAGGGAGGATCGAGGACCAACTGCGAGTCCAGATCCTGCTGCTGCTTCTGTAAACGGGACTGCTGCAACCGGCGGACCTCGGCGAAGGCTGCCTTGGCTTGCGCCGCCTGGCCCGAGGCTTGATAGGCACGGCCTAGCAATAGATGGATGGCATCGGCTTCCGGGGCATAGCGGACGGCCTGCTCCAATCGTCTGGCTGCCTCGGCTGGCCGGTTCTCGCGAAGGTCGATCTTGGCCAAGGCGTAGAGAGGGCCGGGGTTGCTGGGCCGAAGCTGCAGGGACCGCTCGAATAACTGTTTGGCTTCGTTTTGCCGGTTGTTGCGGTCATAGAGGACACCGAGCTGATAGCAGGACTCAGAGTCGTGCGGTGCAAAACGAACTGCCTTCTCCAAATGAGGGATTGCTAAGGCGTCCTGGTTCTGAAAAAGGAAGAGGCGCCCGAGGGCGGCGTGCGCGGGGGCGGAGTTGGGTTCGCTTTGCAAAGCCTGCTCAAACAATAACTTAGCCTCCCCGTAGCGCTCGCGGCGGAACTCGATTAAGCCTTCCACCAGGCGCGCTTGTGCCGGGTGGGCTTCGAGCGAGGCCAACAAGACCCGGGCTTGGTCCGCGTCCCCGGCGCGCGTGTAGGCGTAGGCGAGCGAGAAGGCGGTGCTGGGCTGTGAGGCGGATTTCCGGATGGATTCCAGTTGCCCGATGGCTTCCTTGAAAGCTCCGGTTTCCACCAGGCAGATGCCCAGCAACTCGCGCGCGCGAGGGTCGTTGGGATAGGACTTGAGGAACGCGCGCAGGCTGGCGATGGCATCCATATATTGGGTGGCGCGCAGTTGGGCCACGCCGAGGTTGAAGTGGATCTGAGTAAGTTTCGCGTTGGCCTTGAGCGCCTTCTGGTAGAGGGAGACCGCCTGTGGGAATTCACCGCGCCGGGAGTGTATCGCGGCGAGGTTGCTCATGGCTTCGGCCGATTGCGGATGAGTTTGCAGGTGTTGCCGGAAGAGCGATTCGGCACGGACGAAATCACCGGCTTGAAAGGCGGACTGGCCTTGGGAGAGCAGGTCGAGGGCAACCAGCAGCAACCAAAGCATGCAATCAGTATGGCACCGGGGCGTTAGCGGCTGCCGAGAGCGATGACGGTGTAATGGGCGCGGGTGGTCCCGGTATTGCGCCAGCCGTGCTCTTCACCGGAGGCGACAAAGGCGACCGAGCCGGGCCCGAGGATCGAGGTTTTGCCGCTGATCGTGACCTCGATGGTGCCTTCGCGAATCACGAGCATCTCCTCGTTCTTGTGGCGGTGTGGCGGGTGGGGCGCAAGCCCCGGGGCGAGTTCAGAGTGATGCGCCTCGACACGGAAGCCGGTGTGCGTCAGGCCGTCGAACAGGGCTCGGGAGCGATCATCCCCACTGGCGCGCACGGCGAGGTCCTGGAAAGAGTAGGTTTTGGAGGGTAGCTGGTTTTGTTGCGCCTGGGAGGCGGCGGAGAGAAGAACAGCGAACTCGCGTCGTGTGGGCATATAAGGTTAAGTTAACGAAGGCGGCGCTGTTGAGAGCGCCGCCTTCGCATTTGGACTTGTGTCTAGAAGTAGAACTTGGCAGCCAACTGAATCAGGCGCGGATCGCGCGCCGCGGTGATGGCTCCAAATCCGTAACGTCCGCCACCGCCGCCAACGGCTGTGGGAAGGTTGGTGAGTACTCCCTGAAGATTAAACGTTGCTGTGCGGTTAAAGTCAGAGAACTGCGTGTGATTGAAGGCGTTGAACATCTCGAGCCGGAGTTGCAGGAAGCGGCCTTCAGCCCCCAGAGGAACTTCCTTGAAGATGGAGATGTCAAAGTTGTTGATGCCGGGTTTGCGGATGGGGCGTGAGGCCGACTCGAGGCCGTTGCTCTTGCCGATGGGGGGAAGAGCGAAGGCGGAGGTGTTGATCCATGAAGTGGGGGTTCCGCTGCCACTTTGGGGTGTCCCCGTGATGACCACGCGGGGCCCGTAGGTTTCCGAACCCGTCCAGCGGCGGTTGACTTCGGCGCCGCCGAGCCCTTGCACGCCGAAACCGATGTTGTCAGGCATGCCGGTGGCCATTGTGGTCACACCGGAAACGGCCCAGTTATTGAAGATGGCCTTGCCGACCACGTTATCGAGGAAGTTTCCGCCGCGTCCGGCTGCCGGAAGGTCATAGGTGAAGTTGGCCACAAACAAGTGAGTCACGTCATATCCAAGCGGGCCGTAGTTGGCCGCGCGGGCGTTGGTGGGATGGAAGCCGTCCCCGTCGCCGCCGGCTGTGCCCATCACCTTCGACCAAGTGTAGGCGAGGCCGAATTGCATGCCCCTCGCCAGACGGCGATTGGCGCTCGCCTGGAGCGCGTGATAGTTGGAGGATGCGCCAAAAGCGGTGACGTTGGTGTTGCCGTAGCCGAGGTAGGGGAGGTACAGATTCACCGGCTTGGTGGTTCTGCCATCGAAGGTTGGGGCCGCGATGGTGGGGTCCTGATTCTCCGGCAGCCAGGCGCTTCCAAATGGAGCATGGTTGAAGTTGAAGATGTTCAGGTTGTGGAGCGAGCGTGCCCCGACGTAAGCGACATCAAACATGATGCCGGCTGGCAGTTCGCGCTGGATGGTGAAGTTCCAATTGTACGTGGTCGGGACCTTCCCTTCTTTCGAGAAGCCACGCACGTTGGCGGGGAAGTATACACCGGCGGTTGAAGCGATGGTGGAGAGGTTGCCGTAGTACAACGTTGGGCTGGCGGTGGAGGGCGGGTTGGGCAACATGTCGAATACGGGGTTGCCTTGGAAGCGGTCGTAGAACACGCCGCCGCCGGTGCGAATCACGGTCTTCGGCGTCACGGTGTAGGCAAGGCCCACGCGCGGCGCGTAATGGAGTCCTCGGCTGTCGATCAGGCCTCTGGGATAGTCGGTTGCCCCGGAGAGACCCATGCCGTTGGCGTAGAGGCCGTTGACGTAGCCCCTGCCATTGTTGAAGAGCGAGCCGATGAGGGCGCGCGGCGATTCCTGACCTGTGACCGGGTTGCGGGCGACAATGGTACCGCTGGCGTTGCGATAAGGCTGCAAAAGAACGGCCTGGTTTGCACCGTTGTACAGGGCAGAATTGAACGACGAGGTTTGCAGCGCCTGGTCATATTGGGGCTCAATCCAGTAAAAGCGGACGCCGATATCGAGGTTGAGGTTCGAGCGAATCTTCCAGTTGTCCTGGACATACCACTCGACGTTCCAGTTGCGGTACTGGCCATTGAGCACCTGGTTGGATTGCTGGAGGCGCTGGTAGTTCCCGATCAAGGCATTGGAGAAAGCCCAGTTGGTGTCGCCTGGGTTCTGGGCGTCGCGGTCAAACCAGATGTTGCCGTTCACGGAAGTGAAGGCGGTCTGGTCCTTCCAGCTTCTATGGACATAAAGACCGGCCTTGAAGGCGTGGGCGCCCATCACTTTGGAGACATTGTCGGTGAAATCCCAGGTGTGGTTGAAGTTGCGGAAGGGGGTGCCGTTAAAGGCAGTGAAGGGAGCATTGGAAACGTTGTAACGCCAGTTCTGGATGAGACCGAGAGGGTCGGCCTTGGGGAACGGCATGGTGTAATTGAGGCCCAACTTGTCACGCTTGAACGTGTCATCGACCGGATCAATATTAAGCACATTCTTGCTGGAGCCAAAGATGAACTCATTGGTGAGCGTGGGATTGATGATAGTGGTGAGGTTGGTGATGAAACTCCAGCCGGGGGTGCCGAAGTTCATGGGAGCGTACGGCACGTTGTAATCGGCGTTCCACTGGCCATAGGCGCGATCCTGTTCACTCTTGGTCCAGATGTAGCGGCCGTATAGCCGCCATTTGTCGTTGATGTTGTAGTCCATCCGGAAGAGTTGTTCGCGGCGCGGGAACTTGTCGGAAACCTGTGTCTGGTGGTTGAATGTTGGATCACCCGGAGCATTGGGTGTCGGATAGAAGCTGAGGATCTTTTTGCCATCGGCGCTGATCTGGTTGGCGGGAATGATGTTGCCCGGATAAGGAGTTCCATTGTTCAGAGGGTTGCGGATCACGAGCGGAGCGCCGTTCGACTCAACTGAGCGGGAGAAGTCGCCGTTGCGCTCGAGTGCGGTGGGAAGCAGCACGTTGCGGAGGCTATTGGGCGAAAGCTGGGTCTGAAATTCCTGCGAGAAGAAGAAAAAGAGTTTGTCCCGATTCCTATTGAAGCCGCCAGGCAGGATCACCGGACCACCGATGTTGTAACCGAAGTAGTTGTAGCGGAACAACTGCCGGGCGCGATTTTCCTGATTGTTGCGCCAGTTGTTGGCGTTGAGTCCTTCGTGGCGGTGGAAGATATAGCCAGTGCCGTGGAAGTCGCGCGTTCCACTTCGGGTCACAACCTGAATGGCCGCGCCGGAGGAGCGCCCGATCTCGGCGGGCTGCGAGTTGGTGATGAGCTTGAACTCGGCAATCTGGTCAATGTTCAGTGTGGCGAGCACGCCGCCGTTGGAGCCGGTATCCACGTTGGTGATTCCGTCCACAGTGAGGTTGTTCTGGTTGCCGCGGGAGCCATTGGCGAAAATGCCACCCAGGCCGCCGGTGTAAATGACTCCTGGGACGGTGGCCGCCAAGTCAAGGAAGTTGCGGGAGCGAACCGCCAGGTTCACCACTTGGTTGCCGGTAAGCACGCCGGCGCGCTCGGCGCTCCTGGTTTGCAGCGCGACTGCGTGCGCCTCCACGGTCACAGTTTCGCTGACCGCGCCCAGCTCGAGGACGATGTTGGGAAGGGCGATACGGTCGCTGGCGAAGATCTTGATTTCGGTCTGTTCAAACTTCTTGAATCCGGCCGACTCCACCGTAATTCTGTAGGTAGCGGGTTGGAGCGGAGTAAACAGGAAGCTTCCGTCCGAGCCGGTGGTCGCCTCGCGCGAGACAGCCTGCGCGGTGTTGGTGAGGATGACTCTAGCCCCGGCTATAACAGCCTGCTGGTTGTCTTTCACGGTTCCGCTGATGGATCCGGAAATCTGTTGGGCATACATCGCAACGGTGAGAACCATTAGCGATAACGCAATAGCGGCGAAACGGTTGAAGTGTTTCATAGATCTTCGTTTAACCCCTTGTTTGGTGACACTGCCCCAGTTCTAGACACGGACGCGCTGCCTGGTAATCGCCCTATATTGTAGTCCAATGGCAGCGGAAGTCAAACAAGAAATGCGCGATAATGCCAAATTGATATGAAACGCGCGGCGATTATATGGATGCTGGCTACGGCGATTCTATGCGGGGTCGGGCCGGCAGGCGGGCCCCGGACGGGAGCGCTGGTGGTGGCCGGCGGAGGGGACTTGCCGGAGGCGATCGTAAAGAAGTTTATCGAGCTGGCCGGAGGCGTGGACTCGCCGGTTGTCGTGATTCCGACGGCTGGTGAATCCGCCGGCTACTCCGCGGGTTGGAAGGGCGCGGACTTCTTACGCAAGGCGGGCTGCAAGCAGGTAACGGTGCTGCACACGCAGAGCCGTACGGAGGCCGACTCGTTGCCGTTTGTTGCGCCGTTGCGGAAAGCGAAAGGAGTGTGGTTCCCTGGCGGCAGGCAGTGGCGGCTGGTGGACTCCTACTTGCACACACGCACGCAGAGGGAACTGGAGAAGGTGCTGGAGCGGGGCGGAGTGATCGGCGGGACCTCGGCTGGAGCGACGATACAAGGTTCCTATCTGGTGCGTGGGGCGCGGGAAGGCAACACCGTGATGATGGCGCCCGGCTATGAAGCAGGCTTCGGCTATCTCAGGAATGTGGCAGTGGACCAGCATCTGATCAAGAGGCGTCGGGAGAAAGATCTGGAGGCCGTGATAGTGGCGCATCCGGAACTGCTTGGGATTGGGATTGATGAGGGCACGGCGATCATAGTGCAGGGGGATGTCTTGGAGGTAATGGGCGCAAGCAAGGTGGCAATCTACGAGGCAGGTAAGCCCTACTATTTTCTGCCGGCGCTGGAGCGGTTTGACCTGAGAACCCGCCAAAGGGTCCGCTGAGATGGCAGTATAATGATTTGCAATGTCCCTTACCGCGGAGCTGGCCTCGGCTGCTCGTAAATACTACAAAGCGTTGTGGAAAAGACGATCGAGAGCACGGGAGGCGGCGTTCCTGGAGAGTCTGCGAACAGGGTTGGGAGACTTGCAGCCGGACAGCGCGGAATCGGCCCAGTACATCCAATCGGCCCAAGCAAAACTTAGTTTGGAGCAAATTCTGGAGTTGGCACAGGGTCTGGCTTATATACGGCCATTGACGCCTTATGCCGGCTGGCGCTTCGATGCGGATTGGAACAACCCGGACTTGGCCTATCGGCTCCGGCGCGCCATTTGGGAACGGTTCAATTCCGATGCTCTTGGACATGAGTTAGTAGTGGACTGGTACCTGGATATGCAGCTTTGCATCCGGATGGGGAATGATCTGAGCAAGCAGATTTTCATTGGCGGTTGCAACGAACCCAATGAAATGGCTTTTCTTGCGAAAGAGCTGAAACCCGGGATGACGCTTGTGGACGCAGGCGCAATGGAAGGCATCTATACGGTACTGGGCGCCAGGGTCGTAGGTGCAAACGGGAAAGTGTACGCTTTTGAGCCTAGCCGGCGGGAAAGGGCAAGTCTGGCCCGCAACCTGGAGTTGAACCGTTTGCAGCATGTGCAGGTGTTCGAGGCCGCATTGAGTGATGCGGATGGAGAGGGCATGCTTTGCGTTGCCAACGATGAGCACTCCGGCCAAAATACACTGGGCGGACTGGTGTTTGATGGGGCTCGCGAGGTGGAGAGGATCCCGGTGAAGCTACGCCGCCTGGACACGGTGGCCGCCGCGGAGGGATGGACGCGATTGGACTTCCTGAAAATGGACGTGGAGGGCGCGGAAATGCGCCTGCTGCGGGGCGCCGAGGAAACGCTCAGTCGATTTCATCCTGTCATCCTGTTTGAGATCTCGGAGAGGTTATTGGAGAAGCAGGGTGCGAATCCGGAGCAACTGATCCGTTGGCTGACGGAGAGGGACTACCTTCTGTACCGGTTCGGATCCGATGGCGCATTGGAGCCGGCGGCCGACGGCATGGGGGACAACATGGTTGCGGCGCCAAAGCACGGATCACTGCGCTAAGCGCGCGGATCCGACGTGCGCATTTTCGATGTAGTATACTTTCCGCAAGAAACCAGCCGGTTTGGTGTGGAGGTTGTTATGCTCAGGATTTTTATGTTTGCGCTTCTGCTGGCCGTAGCCGCCAGCGCCCAGGAATCACGCGCCTCGTTGACCGGGGTGGTCACCGACCAGACGCAGGCGGCCGTTGCCGGCGCGGCGGTCAAACTCACAAACTCCAACACCGGCGTCGTCTTCGACACGACGACGAACAGCACCGGGGAGTATCGTTTTCTGTTTCTGAACCCGGGCACGTATCAGATCAAAGTGGAGCTAACGGGCTTTCGTGCGCTGGAGCGCACGGGCATCGCACTGCAAGTGGGGCAGTCGGCTGCGATCAACCTGTCGCTTCAGTTGGGAGCACTGGCGGAAACGGTCACCGTCACGAGCAACGCCGCGCTACTGGAGACGGAAAAGAGCGATCGTGGCGTGGTGGTGGACAAGCGGCGCATCACGGACCTGCCGCTCAACGTCCGCAACCCTATCATGCTCACGGCACTGTCGCCCGGGGTCACGCAGACCGGCGGTCAGGCGCACCTGAATCCGTTCTCCAACAGCGGCATCTCGTCGTGGTCGGTGAACGGGGGACTCACCAACAACACCGAGTTCATCATGGACGGTGCACCGAACAACGCATTCTCGGGGCGCCAGAACCGCATCGCGTATGTGCCACCGGCCGACGCGGTGGAAGAGTTCAAGGTGCTGACGACGGTCTACGATGCGCAATACGGCAAGACGGGCGGCGGCGTCATCAACGTGTCGAGCAAGAGTGGCACAAACTCCTACCATGGTTCGGCGTACGAGTTTCTGAAACGGCCGGGTCTCAACGCGAACACGTTTTCGAACAACTCGAAGGGACTTCCCCGGCAGAGGACCGGCCTGGACCAGTGGGGTTTCACGATTGGCGGCCCCATACGCCTGCCCCGGCTATACAACGGCCAGTCCAAGACCTTCTTCTTCTTCTCCGGCGAGGCGTATCACGAAGGCCTGCACTTTCCCGACGAGTCGATCACCTCGGTGCCGACGGTGGCCCAGAAGGCCGGGGACTTCTCGCGAACCTTTGACAACTCCGGCCGGCTGATGCCGATCTACGATCCAATCACCGGCCGGCAGGAAGGCAACAATTGGGTGCGCGATCCATTCCCGGGCAACCGCATTCCAGCGGGCCGGATCAATCCGTCGGCGGCCAAGATCGCATCGCTTTACCCGGACCCCAATTCTTCGACACCCGGCTCACCGGACTGGCAGAACAACTTTGTGCTGTCGCCCAACCCAGGGTTGTTCAATTTTCACAACTACAACGCGCGCGTAGACCACAACGTCTCTTCGCGTCACCGGCTGTACGGGAGATGGTCGTGGAACCGGCACGAATCGTTCCGGATCAAGAACGCGATCCCCGGCATTGGCGCCGATCATCAAACGGCCGGCAAGACGAATAACGGGATCGTACTGGATTGGGTGAGCACGCTGAACAGCTCCACGATCTTCAATCTGCGCAGTTCACTCACGCGCTGGCAGGAAGATCTGCCGGGCTTCGACCACGGTTTTAACGTGACGCAATGGGGTTGGCCGGAATCGCTCGCCCGGGCCCTTCCTATATCTTCCGATGGGGGCACGCGCAACTACCCGACACGCATGTTGTTTGTACAGGCCAGCGCCAAGCGGCCCAGCGGCGGGCGCCCGCCCTACATCAGCGTCAACTCGTACGGATTTCTCGGTTCGAACAGCTTTCTTTACGAGCCGACTAACGTGTTCAGCTTCCATCCGAACGTGGCCATCATTCGCGGACGGAACACGATCAAGGCGGGGTTCGACTACAGGCTGTCGCGTTTCACGGACCAGCGGCCGGAGTACGCCGCATCCCGTCTGGATTTCGATCGCGCATTTACGCGCCAGAACTACCTGGCGCAGGACGCGCTCAGCGGGAATGGCATCGCGTCGCTGCTGCTCGGTTTCCCGGCGGGCGGGCGGATCGACAACAACGTTTTTCCCTACTACCAAACCCAGTACGCCGCCCCGTGGATTCAGGACGACTTCAAAGTGACGCGGCGATTGACGCTTAACCTTGGCCTGCGGTGGGACATCAACATTGCCCCCACCGAGCGCTTCAACCGGTCCAACTACGGATTCTTCGCCGACACGGTTAATCCGATTTCGGACCGCGTGAACAAGCTTGCGTTTCCAGGCTTCCAGGTGAAAGGCGGCATTGGCTTCGCCGGCGTCAACGGCCAGCCGCGCTCACCCTTTGCCAATGATTACGGCACCGTCCAGCCGCGCATCGGCGCTGCGTTTCAGATCAACACAAAGACGGTGATGCGCGGGGGATACGGAATGTTCTTCACCAGTCCGGTCAGCCGCGGATTCACTAACGGCTTCAGCATCCAAACGCCGTATGTGGCGTCCTTGGACGCGGGCCGCACGCCGGCCAACAACGTGTCGAATCCTTTCCCGCAGGGCGTGCTGCAGCCGCCGGGGGCATCGCTGGGACTGGAAACTTTCCTCGGCCAGTCGCCGTCGTTTACCAATCCGAATTTTCGGACGCCGTACATCCACCAGCTTTCATTCGGCTTCCAGCGCGAACTGCCCTTCGGCATGACGCTCGACCTCTCCTATGTGGGTTCGCGGACTCATGACGTGGAGGCCATCCGGCCGTTCAACGAGTTGCCGGTCGAGGCGCTGGCGCTTGGGTCCGGCGTCCTCAATCAGTCTGTGCCGAACCCGTTCCAGGGATTGATCAACGCCGGCGGATTGGGCGCCGCGACGGTGCCGCGGCAGCAACTTCTTCGGCCGTACCCGCAGTTTGCGAGCTTCAACTCATCGGACCGCAATGAGGGCCGGGTCTGGTACAACTCGATGCAACTGCTTCTCGAGAAGCGTTACAGTCACGGATTGACGTTCCTCGTGGCGTACACGCTTTCGAAGAACGTGGAAGCGCTGATCTATCTGAACGGCCAGGACTCCGGCCCAACGCGCACGCTCACGGCGTGGGACCGGCCGCACCGGATGACCATCGCGCCGATGTATGAATTGCCTTTCGGGCCCGGGCGTAAGCTGTTGAACGGGAAGCATCCTGTTGTGAGCCGGCTGGTGGGGGGCTGGCAGACGGTGCTGACGACGACGCTCACGAGCGGCGCTCCGATGAGTATTCCGGGCGACGTGTATCTACTGGGCGACCCGCGCCTGGAAAATCCGACTTGGAGCCGGCTTTTCAAAACCGGCGTCATCGATGTCAACGGCACGGTGCGCAACGTGCTGCCCGGCGAGGAGCCCGTGTTCCGTGTGCGGCCCCCGTTCACGCTGCGCACCACACCGCTGCGCTATGGCAACCTCCGTAACCAGTGGGGGACCACTTTCGATTTCTCGATCCTCAAGTCGGTGCGCGTGAGCGAGCGGATAAAGGCCCAATTTCGCGTGGAAGCCTTCAACGTGTTGAACACGCCAATCTTCTCGGCGAACCCGAACCTGACGCCGACATCGGTGAACTTCGGACAGCTTTTCCGCGACAACGGACAAAGCAATGGTCCGCGGATCGTCCAGCTTGGCTTCCGTTTGGAGTACTAACGTGCTGTCCCGCGTAAATGTTTACGGTTGTCAAGGTTTGCATGGGACACTACACTAACATCAGTGCAACGACTACCATTGGAAGAAAGACTCCCGGGATGGCCCGTGGATCCGGACACAGACCCGCTGTTAAGAAAATCATTTGATCTCCTCCGTACCAAATGGGGGACGGTGCCCTACAAGCAACATGAGAGGATCAGGACCGTCGATCTTCTGCGGTTGCCGGACAAAGAACTGGTGGAATTATGGGAGCAGAGCCATCAGGCGGCAGCGCACGGGGCGGCCTTTGCGAATCGCGGCTGGTATCAGGCGCTGTATCGCGACATCTTCCGGGGCCGGAAAGTAATGGACGTGGGATGCGGGATGGGATTGGACACCATACACTACGCGGAACATGGCGCCGAGATCACCTTCGTGGATATCGAGCCAAGCAATGTGGAGGTGGTGAGAAGAATTTGCGATGCCAGGAATCTGAGGCGGAATCACTTTCTTTATATGGAGGATCTTTCCTCGCTCAGGGTGCTGCCCGCGGACTACGATTTCATTTACTGTTGCGGATCGATGATCAACGCACCCATGGAGGTATCCCGGTTAGAGTCGCAAGCTCTCCTGGAACACCTGCCGGTAGGGGGGCGCTGGGTGGAATTGGGCTACCCCAGAGCGCGCTGGGAACGAGAAGGATCTCTACCCTTTCACCAATGGGGGGACCGGACGGACGGAGGCGCGCCCTGGATGGAGTGGCATGACCTGGAAAAGCTGGATTGGATGATGGCTCCAGCGGCGTTTGATGTCATTCTGAATCTGGAGTTCCACTATTCCGAGTTCGTTTGGTTCGACCTGCTGCGAAAGAGTTGACCGCAAAAAAAGCGGGAGAATCCGGATGGACTCTCCCGTCAAAACGGAGCCTGGCCGCTGCCAGCCGTTTGCGGGCT
This sequence comes from Terriglobia bacterium, assembly GCA_016650235.1. Lineage (GTDB taxonomy): Bacteria > Acidobacteriota > Terriglobia > Bryobacterales > Bryobacteraceae > VFZE01. The sequence continues at coordinate 11,189 of JAENWC010000222.1, read as the reverse complement.
GACAGGAAGACCTGTCCCAAGCACACAAGCTCTATTCGCCGAAGTAGGCGATGAAGCCGATCAGAAGGGTGTTCTGGCTTTTGGCGCTGGCGTTCTCATTGCCGCGGTCAAAGTAGGCCACGTTGGACCAGTCACGGCGGTACTCGATGCGGGTCAGGAAACCCTTGGGGTGCTTGAATTCACCAGTCAAGGTGAACTCCTTCAGCTTTTGCACGGCGCCGCTGGTCCAGATGCCGCGGTCGTTAAAGTACTCCAGGCGCGGGCTGATGGCGAACCAGCTATTGGCTTGAAACTTCGCCGCCCCGGCGATTGCGCTGATGATGCCTTTGGTGCCGTCCAAGGCCTTTTCGTAACCATAATCGTAATTCAGGTATAACGTGGCCTTGTCGTTCGCGGTGACGGTCAGTACCTGATCGATGAACTGGCGCTTGCCCTCGTTGGTGCCGGTTTTCTCAGGCCCGGCATAGTAATTGTTGTAGTAACCGACTCTCTTTCCGACGAAAGCATTGGTGAAACCGATGGTCTTGCCGCTATTGTTGTCATCCACATTGTTCCAGCCGTTCACCACATGGAAGCCAACGGTCCAATAGCTGGTGACCGGTTTGGTGACCCTGGCGCCAAAGTGATAGAACGGTCCCAGCGCGTAGATCAAGGAACGGGAATAGTTGAAGTTGAGGTGGGTATCGGTGAGCTCAGCTCCGGCGTGAGTGGCAAACTTGCCAAAATCAAACTGAAACCCACCCCAGGTCTTGGGTTTGACGCTGATATAGGCCTGCATGATGTTCATGTTAATGTTGCGCGCGTCGGACAAAGGCTCAAAGGAATTATAAATATCCATACCGCGGCCAAAGCCCAGATCCACACGGAAGCCGATTGGTTCGGGAGCGTGTTCCATGGCGAGTTTGGCCATGTTGAGGCTGAAGGTGTTGGTCTTCTGATCATAGACCCGGACGATACTATTGCTGCCGGAAGCGGGATGGTTCGCGTTGAAACTGTAGAAGCCGTCGACAAGGCCGCTGAACTTGATCCCACCCAGGGTCCAGGCGGGCGGATCCGCCGGCGGGGGGGCAGCCTGAGCATCGCTGGTTTGCGCCGGAGGCGTCTGCGCGAATGCAGTCAAGGCCACCATCAGAAGGGCGTACAAGGTGCGGATACACTTCGGATATGTCATGCGAGAAAGATTCTCCAGAATGTTCAAAAAGTCAGGCTTGTTGGAGTTCCTGCTAGGCACAAGTCTAGGGGCGAACCACCTCGGAATGCCAATCAAAAATTTCAATCAGGTGGATAGAAACGTTCTGTTTGGCAGATTGCCGGGAGGCGTGCATTATGGTAGGGACTGCTCTGTCCGCGGCCGTTCCCAAGAGGAGACACTTACAAAAATGATTAGACTATCCAGTTTTTTGCTTTTAGCTTCCACCGCCTTGCTGGCGCAAGACGCGGCCAAGATTGCGGCTTTAGAAAGTGCTGTTCAATCGGCACAATCGGCCGGTGACAACGCCTGGATGCTGACCAGTTCAGCACTCGTGCTGATGATGACCGGGCCCGGACTGGCCTTGTTCTACAGCGGCCTGGTTCGCAAAAAGAACGTTTTGGGCACCATGATGCAGAGCTTCATTCTGATGGCCGTTGTTACGGTCCTTTGGGCTCTGGTGGGTTATAGCATTGCTTTTGGTGAAGGCACGCCGTTCTTCGGCGATTTGCGCTATCTCATGTTGAACGGGGTGGGCGCCGCTCCCAATGCGGACTATGCGGCTACTATCCCGCAGCAGACCTTCATGGTCTATCAGTTGATGTTTGCCATTATCACGCCGGCCCTGATCACGGGAGCGTTCGCGGAACGAATGAAGTTCAGCGGTATGGTTCTGTTCTGTTCTTTATGGCTGTTGCTGGTCTACTGCCCCATGGCTCACATGGTGTGGGGCAAAGGCGGATATTTCAACGCGTACCTGGGAGGGCAGATGCCGGCCTTTGATTTCGCCGGCGGCACAGTGGTGCATATCACCAGCGGTGTTTCGGCGCTGGTCTGCGCGCTCTACCTGGGCAAACGCAAGGGCTATGCGGTGGAGCCGATGAAACCGCACAGTCTGGTATTGAGCTTTGTTGGAGCTTGTCTACTGTGGGTCGGTTGGTTTGGATTTAACGCCGGAAGCGCGTTAGGCGCCTCCTCTTTGGCCACCAGCGCGTTTGTGGCCACGCACTTCGGCGCCGCTGCCGCGACCCTCGGTTGGCTCTTGGGGGAGAAACTGCACGGCGGCAAGCCGAGCGTCCTGGGCGGCATCTCAGGCGCGGTGGCGGGACTTGTGGCCATTACGCCGGCTTCGGGTTTCGTCACTCCCATGTCCGCATTGCTGATCGGTTTTGCCGCGGGACTAATCTGTTTCTTCATGGTGGTGGTGGCCAAGAGCAAGTTCGGCTACGATGATTCCCTCGACGCCTTCGGCGTGCATGGAGCGGGCGGAACGCTAGGGGCGCTGCTCACCGGAGTGTTTGCCACAAGTGCGATCAATGGGGCTCTGAAGGATGCAGCCGGCAATCCTCAAAAGCTGGGATTGGTGGACGGCAACGCCGGCCAAATTGTGAACCAACTGCTGGCCAGTCTCATCGCATGGGGGTTGGCCATCATCGGCACATTGATTATTCTGAAGATCTGCGATCTCACGGTGGGCCTGCGTATGACCGATGATGAGGAAACGCAGGGCATGGACCTCAGCCAGCATGGTGAGGAAGGATATAATTTTGAGTCCTAAGCGGTATCATATCGCGATCCAGAAAATGAAAGGAATAAGCCAACCATGAAAAAAATTGAAGCCATCATTCAGCCATTCAAGTTGGAAGAGGTGAAGGAAGCATTGAAAGCGATCGGTATCGACGGCATGACGGTAACCGAGGTGAGAGGTCATGGCCGCCAAAAGGGCCACAAAGAGGTGTATCGCGGGCAGGAATACATGGTGGATCTGCTGCCCAAAGTGAAGTTGGAACTGGTGGTTCCCAGCAGCCGGAGCGAAGAAGTAGTCAAGGCGCTGGGCGCGGCCGCGCGCACCGGCAAGATCGGTGACGGTAAGATTTTCATATATGACGTTGCCGAAGCGGTCCGGATCAGAAACGATGATCGCGGGGAAAACGCGCTCTAGTTTGGACGGCGCCGCCAGTATTTCTCCAGACCAGACCAGAGAGGCCTTCTTTCGATCCGGCGAGGCCTCCGAGGTTCTGACCAACCGCATGCGGTGGGTGGACGGAGTTGTGGCGGCGGCGTATGAGCAGTTTCTCGCGCCGGCTTACCCGCGGGAGATGGCGCTGCTGGCGGTTGGCGGGTACGGGCGCAAGGAGCTTTTCCCGGAGTCCGACATCGACCTCCTTCTCTTGACAGGCCCGGAACCACCCGCGGGCAGGAAGAAGGAGGCCTTGTCGGCCTTCCTCCAGCATCTCTGGGACGCAGATCTGCGGCTCAGCCACTCTGTAAGAACGGTGAAGGAGTGCTGTGACCTGCATGAAGGCAACATTGAGCTCAACGTCAGCCTCCTGGACCAGCGATACCTGACCGGCGACGAGGCGTTATACCAGGAGCTGACCTTGCGTCTTCCCAAGTTCCTGCAAGGGAACCGCCAGAGTCTGGCCCGGCACTTGTGCCGGTTAACGCGGGAACGACACGCGAAGTTTCACGGGACCATTTACCACCTGGAGCCGAACATCAAGGAGACTCCGGGGGGACTGCGTGATCTGCAGCTCATTCATTGGCTCGGCTTGGTGGATGAAAGCGTAACGGCCGAAACACTGGATGAGTTGCGGACGCCGGAGCGTTTTCTGCACAGCCTGCGCTGCTTCCTGCACTATCGCACTGGCCGCGACAACAATCTGCTCAGTTTTGACGCGCAGGAGGAGGTGACCGAGCAGGATTTTCTCCCATTCCATGATCCTTCGCATTCGATGCGCGAGTACTACCGGAATTCGCGCGCCATCCACCGTGCCGCCTTACGGGCCATGGAGGCGGTGGAGAGCAGGAACAATTCCCTGCTGGCTGGATTCCGGGATTGGAGGACCCGTCTTTCCAATAACGAGTTCACGGTGTCGCGCGAAAAGCTGTTGCTGAAATCGCCCCACCAGTTGGAAACAGACCCGGATATGACTCTGCGGCTTTTCAAATTTGTAGCGCGCCATAAGGTGCCGCTCCATGCCGAATCGGAGCGCCGGATACGCCAGTATCTGCCGGTACTGGTGAAACACTTCCAACGGGAGGCACTCAGTAAGAGCCCGCAAGTGGGATCTCGTCCCGGCGAGGGGGCCAACAGTGGCTCGAGTGTATCGGGGGCCGGGACGGCCCTTTGCGGGCTTCCGATTTGGCCTGAGCTGAGACACCTGCTGGGGCTTCCCAATGCCTCCTACGGCTTGCGGGCGATGCACGAAACCGGGGTCCTGAGCGCGATTTTTCCGGACTGGTCACAGATTGAGTGCTACGTTGTCCGCGATTTCCACCATAAGTACACAGTAGACGAGCATACGCTCATCACCATCGAGAACCTAGAGCATCTGGGCGTATCAAAAGATCCGGCGCGGGCACGCTTCACCGGGCTTCTCAATGAGATCGAGAGCACGGCGGTGCTGAAACTGGCTCTGCTGTTCCACGACGTGGGGAAAGGGAGGGAGAGTGAAAGCCACAGCATCGAATCGCGGATGCTGGCGGAGAAGGCTGCGCTTCGCATCGGCATGCCGGAACTCGACCGTCAGATGCTGCTCTTTCTGATCGAGAACCACTTGCTGTTGTCCTCAGCCATGAACAGCCGTGATCTGGGCGATCCTCAGACCGCGCAATGGCTGGCTCATAAAGTGGTGACGCTGGAAAGGCTGAAGCTGCTGACCTTGATGACTTTCTGCGATATCGGCGCCGTGAACCCGACAGCGCTTTCCCCGTGGCGCATGGCGCAGCTTTGGCGTGTTTACTTCATTACCTACCGCGAGCTGACGCGCGAGCTGGATAGCGAACGAATCCATTCCACCGCCTTCGGACTTTCCGAGGAACTCGCGCAAGACGGACCTCGGCCGGGCCTTTGCGCTCCGGAATTGCAGCGCTTCCTGGAAGGATTCCCGACGCGCTATTTGAGAATCCACACGGAGGCGGAGGTGCGGGAGCATTTCGCTTTGGAGGAACAACGGCAGAGCGCCGGGACCGTTGTGGATATCCGCAAACGGGAGGGCGTCTATCATCTCACGGTGCTGACCAAGGACAGGCCGCGGCTGTTCGCAGCGGTGGCGGGGGCACTGGCCAGCTTTGCCATGAATATTGTGAAGGCGGAAGCCTTCGCCAATGCCGAAGGAACGGTACTGGATACGTTCGCTTTCAGTGATCCGCTACGAACGCTGGATCTCAACCCATCCGAGGCCGACAGTCTGCGGAAGAACATGGAACGCGTGGTCACCGGCCGTGCCGAAGTCAAGGCTCTACTGAAGAACAGGCCCATGCCCACACTGCCCAGCAAGGGCAGCCGCATCGCAGGCCGCATCACCTTCGACAACGACGTATCGGACAACTCCACGCTGGTGGAGGTGGTGGCCGAAGATCGGCCCGGGCTGCTTTATGATCTGGCGACCGCATTCTCCGAGGCCGGCTGCAATATTGAAGTTGTACTGGTGGACACCGAGGCTCACCGGGCGCTGGATGTTTTCTACGTCACCTCCGCGGGCGGCAAGCTCACGCAGGAATTGCAGACGCAACTCCAGAGCCGGCTCCTGGCGGCTTGTGAAGCGGCGCCGCTTCCTGACACGCGCAGCTGAGTAACTTCTTTCGAATCAACGCGCAGTTTCTAAGCAGCGACCGTAGTGAGTGCAAGCCCGGGACGAACTTGGGCTAGTTGAATTAACAGCAAGTTTACTTCGCCCCTGCGCCGGAATTCCCCGTTCCTCCCTACAATTAGAAAGCATGGAAGACCATCCTAAACCGGAGGCGATGGACCGTCGCCGGTTTTACATTGCGGCCATCTATGGGCTCTGGTCATTGATCGGGGCTGCGCTGGCGCTGCCCGCCTCCATCTATCTTTTTCTTCCGCCTAGCGCACGCCAAAAGGAAGAATGGGTGGACCTGGGGGAGATTGCCCAGTTCCCTGTCGGGGTTCCGGAAGAGAAAGTGTTTCGCCACAACCGCAAGGACGGCTGGCGGATGATCAGCGAGAAGGCCACTGCCTGGGTGACGCGGATGACGGATCAGGAAGTGGTGGCGTTTGCGCCCCAGTGCACCCACCTCGGGTGTGCCTACCATTGGGACGAGCAAAAGCAGAACTTTCTCTGCCCGTGCCACGCCTCCACGTTTGGGCTGGATGGGCGCGTGCTCACCGGGCCCGCGCCCAGACCCCTGGACCGCTATGAGGTTCGTATCGAGAAAAACAAGTTGAGGCTCGGCTCCATCATCCTGAGTAACAGCCTGAGTCACAGCCCGCAAAACGGAGCACGTCCCGGCGCCGAGGCCGGCTGTAGCTCGGGTGTGTCGAGGGACGGGACGGCCCTTTGCGGACCAGAAAGCACGCAGGAGACGGGATAGGCATGCGTCGCCGGATTATCGATTGGCTGGACCATCGCACCGGCGTGGAAACCGCCGTCCGGAGTTTTCTGTATGAGGAGATTCCTTCCTCCAGCGGCTGGCACCAGGTTTTTGGCAGCATCGCGGTATTCCTTTTCCTGCTACAGGCCTTCACCGGGATTCTGTTGGCCTTCAACTATGCGCCGACACCGGGCGATGCCCACAACAGCGTCCGCTACATCATGACGGAACTCACCGGAGGCCGCCTGATCCGCGGGCTCCATCATTGGGGGGCCAGCATGATGGTCGTCGTGGTAGTGCTGCACATGACGCAGGTTTTCCTTTGGGGCGCCTATCGCAAACCCCGGGAAGCCACCTGGATGGTGGGTATTCTGCTGCTGTTGATCACACTCGCGTACGGCCTCACAGGCTACCTGCTTCCTTGGGACAACCGGGCCTACTGGGGCACTGTGGTGACTACCCAGATTGCCGCCAAAGCACCGCTGGCCGGCCCCTACATCAGCAGGTTGATTGGCGGCAACGGTTCGGTTGGCGTGGTAACTTTCACCCGGTTCTACGCGCTGCATGTCATGTTGCTGCCGCCGCTAACCCTGCTGCTGATCGGCCTCCACATTTTTCTCGTGCGCAAGCACGGCGTGACCCCCTCGTTTCAGGAATCAGGCCCCACAAAGAAGTTTTTCCCCGAGCAGGTGTTCAAAGATACGGTGGCCATCTTTGCCGCTTTTGCGCTGTTGGTTGTATTGGCGGCAATCGCGCAGGCTCCATTGGGGCAATTGGCGGACCCTACCGATACCAGATATGTTCCACGCCCTGAGTGGTATTTTCTCTTTCTCTTTCAGACCCTGAAGCTTTTTGAGGGCCCTCTGGAAATGGTGGGCGCAGTTGTGTTGCCGGGTCTGGCGCTGCTTGGCCTGTTGCTGGTGCCCTTCATTGACCGGGGTCAACTGAGGCGGGTGCGCCGCCGGACCACCGCCATTGGCATAGTCTTGCTGGGAGCGCTTGGATGGGGCGGGCTCACCGCCGCCGCCATCCTCACAACACCCGCCAATATCGAGATAGCAGAGGATCTCTCGGGACCGCAATCCTGGCAGCAGCTTTCCCCCGAGGAACTGGCCGGCATTGGATATTACCGCAAGGAGAACTGCTCCAGTTGCCACTTGGTTGGGAAGACGGGCCGCGCCGTTGGTCCCGATCTCGCCAATACCGCGATTCGCAAGGATGCGGCTTGGATGATTCTCCATTTCAAGCGTCCTCAAGCCATGATCCCGGGGAGCGCCATGCCTCCCATTCAGTTAAGCGACTCCCAATTGAACTCGCTCGCGGCTTTCCTTCTAAAACTCACACCGCGCAACGCGGAAGCGCTGCAATCGGCGCCAGCCTTTGCTGTTGAGGGAGCGCTCGTGTACCAGCAGTATCGTTGCGGCGCTTGCCACCAGGTGAATGGCGTGGGGATGAAGCTGGGCCCCAAGCTCAATGCACTCAGCCGGCGCAGGACAAAGGAATGGGTAGTGCAGCATTTTCTGGAGCCGCAGAAGATGTCGCCTGGAACTGTCATGCCGCCCTACAGATTTTCTCCGCGCGACATGGACAGGATCACACAGTATCTGATGTTCCTACCACCGGAGGAGCCTTAAATTCAAGGGCTGTGGCAAGATCGATTGGAAGGCGAATCAGGTGCGCGGGTTCAGCCCGTGCGTGTTGCGCCAGTTTGACGATGGCTCCGTCCGTCCGCAGCAGTACTCAATCGACCGGGGCTGCGGCACCGATCCGAGCACCTACACATGGTTCCAACAAGCCAACTATGGTCCTAACTTGAACCCGTCCCGTTCGGGCCAGATCCGCAAGCATCACACCTTCACCATGGACTTCTCCCTCAACAAGATGACCCAGATTACCGAGCGCGTCCGCGTGCAGTTCCGCGCCGAAGCGTTCAATCTGTTCAATCACAACTACTATGGCCGGGACGCCTTTAACACGGACCCCAACAATCCGAACTTCGGCACCGTCTTCCCGTCGCTGGTGTCCAACCGGAACACCTTCCCGCGCCAGATTCAGTTCGGCCTGAAATTCTTCTACTAGACTAGGAAGAACGGTTCGCATTCACAAAGCAGGGCGGCACCAACCGGGCCGCCCTTTTCCGTTGTGGTGCAGAGGCGCCAGTGGGTCGTTTACTATGAAGTAGGGCCAATCGATTGGCCACACTGCCGGGAATCACTCCATTTCAGAGAAGGTGTATGGGAATTTTGAATCGTAGAACTAACCGCTGGCGACTTGCCTTTGTGTTCCTCTTGATGGCTTTGTCTTGTCAGGCGCAGACGGCGCCGGAATACACCATCTCGACGGTGGCGGGCACCGGAACCGCGGGTACGGAAGGCGACTCGGGGCAGGCGCTGGCCGCGCAGCTCAATTTCCCCATGGGCGTAGCCGTGGATGGAACCGGCAACCTGCTGATCGCCGATCAGATCAACGGCCGCATCCGAAAGGTGACCCCCGAGGGAGCCATCTCAACCGTGGCCGGCAAACTTACGCGCGGCTTCTCCGGCGATGGCGCGGCCGCTACCAGCGCGGAACTGAATAACCCGACCGCGGTGTCCTTTGACGCCTCCGGCAACATGTTCATCGCCGACACCAGGAATCATGTCATCCGCAAAGTGGTCACCGGGGGAACCATCAGCAAATTCGCGGGAACCGGCGTACCCGGAGCGCTCAGTGTGGAGAACGCGGTCGCCATTGAGGAGTCGCTGGAAACACCCATCGGAGTGGCCGTCGACCGCGCCGGCATCGTGTATTTCGCCGACACGAGGAACAATCGGATCCGCAAAGTCGCCACGGACGGCAAAATCTCCACCTTTCTGGATTCCGGCGCAGGACTCAATTTCCCGCAAGGCCTGGCATTCGACCCGGCCGGCAACCTCTACGTCTCGGATTCCCACAACCATCGCGTGTTGAAAGTAACCCCTGGGGCCAGCGTCACCGTGGTGGCCGGCAACGGTTTGCCGGGATATTCCGGAGACGGCGGTCTCGCCACCGAGACTATGCTCAACTATCCCATGGGCGTCGCCGTGGATGCTTCCGGAAATCTGTTCATCGCCGATTCAGTGAACGGCCGCATTCGCGTCGTATTGGAGAATGGCCGGATTGCCACTGTTGCTGGAGACGGATCCTTTGGCGGAGGCGGCGATGGCGGTCCGGCGTTGCAGGCGCAGTTCGGATTTCCGCACGGCATCGCGCTGGGTCCGCTGGGCCGGCTCTACATCGCGGACACGCAGAACAACAGGATTCGCCTGCTCACGCGGGTTGCCGAGGCGGGTCCGGCGGGCCTTCCTTCTATCAAGGAAGGTGGCGTGGTGAGCAGCGCCTCTTTCGGTGGATCCTCTGCAATCGCGCCCGGTTCCTGGATTGAAGTCTACGGAACGGGGCTTGGTTCCAGCAGCGAGACCACTCGTCTCACCATCGGCGGCAAGGCTGCTGAGCTCGCCTATGTGAGCCCCAACCAGGTCAATGCCCGGGTGCCCATGGATGCCGCATTAGGGCGGCAGCAGTTGGTGGCCGCCACCGAACTGGGCTCCAGCGCTCCCTATGAGGTTACGCTCCAGGCGCCACAGCCGGAACTGCTTGCGCCGGCATCGTTCAAGGTTGATGGCCGGCAATACGTCGCGGCAGTACTTTCAGACGGGGCCTACGCGCTGCCCGCCGGAGCCCTCTCCCACGCCTCGCGGCCGGCCCGCCACGGGGAAACTATCACTCTCATTGGGGCTGGGTTTGGCGCGGAAGCCGGTTCACTCCAGCTCTTCATCGGAGACAAACAGGCTGAAGTTGCCTACGCCGGCGAGGCCCCAGGCTCTCCCGGCCTGTTGCAGTTGGACGTGGTTGTGCCGGAGATGGCAAGTAGAGGTTCGCTACCCTTGACCTTCACACAGAATGGGGTCAAAGGCGCGCAAACGCTCTACACTGCCGTCCAGTGACCACTACTTGCTCTGGCGGCTCGAGTACTTGTTCAACAGCTTCATCAATTGCGCGGATGCTGCCGGCGGGGGAAGAGCAGCAAAAACGATGTCCTTGTTCTCGAGTTCCTTGCCGTAGAGTTCCTTATTGACGTCCAGATCCTGTCGCAGCGTGGCGCCTTGCAAAGAGATGCCGGCGAACAGGCCTCGCGCGCGGGACCAGGTCAGAATCTCGGCGCGGAACATCGCGTCGGTCTCAGCAGTGGCCGTGCGTCCCACCGGTCCGGCCGCCGCGGAGGCATCGCCGCCGAGCGTGAACTTGCTCTGCAACAGGCGCTGCGTCCCTCTCTGGTTCATCACCAGCATGATCACATCGGTCTCGGAACCGCCTATCTGCAGCCCGAAGCTGCCGCCCTCCACGCGAACCGATCCCGGGGCGCCCCAACCCACGCCGCCTTTCTTGCGGCAGTTCACAAACCCGCGGCCGTATTTGGCGCCAAAGATAAATGCGGCCTTCTTCATGCCGGGAACAATCACGATGCACTCGCTCTTGTCCAGCAGTGTCTGCGGAATCGATTTATCGGCGATGCCCATCACCTCTGAGAAAACACTGGCAGCCTCGTCCAACCTCTTGGTATTGTCGGAGGCCGGCAGGAGGATGGCTCCCAACAAAAGCGCAGCGCTAATTTTGATAGTCATAAGACCATAATAGCGGGTTA
>JAENWC010000221.1 GCA_016650235.1 Terriglobia bacterium | reverse complement strand
GTCCGGGGCTCCTGGTGAACGCGAGCAACTGGCCGTCTGGAGAGATTGCAGGGCTGGCGTCACCCCAATAGTCCTTGGGAGGCGCGGTCAACGGCTTCCGTATCCCGGTCGCCAGGGAAAGCAGGACAACGGCCCGCGCGCGGCCAGGCGGAGCATCGCCGGTGAACACCAGAGATTGCGAGTCCGGTGTCCAGGAAGGTCGAGAAACCGTACTGACCAGCTTTCGTTCCGGACCGCCTATTGGCGAGATCAAGACAATACCCGAATCCGCGCGGGTAAAGGCGATCCATTTGCCGTCAGGCGACCAGGCGGGATTCGCATCCGAGGCCGGGTCCGTCGTCAGTCGTGCGAGCCCCGGGCCATCGACCTGCTTCACGTAGATGTCGAAGTTGCTGCCCTCGGGTCCATTCCAACTGAAGGCTACCTGGTTTCCATCCGGCGAGAGGCTCGGGTGCTGTTCGAGGGTGGGAAAGCTGGTGAGCGGAACCACTGTCGCTGCTTCCACGCCAGTATCCGCGCCAGTATCCACGCCAGGCCGCATGCGCCAGAAAACTCCCACGGCGGCGCCCACGAGAATGACCGTCAGTCCGGCAAAAAGAATCGGAGATAGAAGCCGGCGAACCGGCCGCGCCGCCTTTGGCGCCATCAGCTTCCCTGAATCGGTTTCCTCTTTAAGGTCCTGCAACGCAACCTTCAGGTCCGCCATTGCCTGCCACCGCCGCTCTGACGCTTTGCGCAGGCAGCGAGTAATGAGGACGTCCAAATCGTGGGGACTGTTGACGTCCAACGCCGGCGGCTCCTCATGCTGAATTGCGGCCAGAGTAGATTCCGTCGACCCGCGCCGAAATGGCCGCTGGCCTGTCACCATCTCATACAGCATCGAGCCGAAGGAGAAGATGTCCGACCTCGCGTCGACAGGTTTTCCTTCGGTTTGTTCGGGCGACATGTAGGCGACCGTGCCGACAATGGCCCCCTCCACCGTCTTTGGAGCGGATTCAAGAGTGACCGTGGCCGCACTGACCGGTAGCCTCGGTTCCATGAGCTTGGCAAGACCGAAGTCCACAACCTTAACCAGCCCCTTGTCGCTCACCATCACGTTGCCCGGCTTCAAGTCGCGATGGACGATCCCGGCTTCGTGCGCCGCCGCCAGTGCATCGGCCATCTGCACGGCATACTGCAACACCTCGTTCAGCCGCATTCCTTTGCGTGGAATCAACTGGTCGAGCGTCTTGCCCGGCACGAATTCCATGGCGATGAAATCGATGCCATCCTCGGAGGCGATGTCATAGATGGTAACGATGTTCGGGTGGTTAAGCGAACTGGCGGCCTTGGCTTCCTGAACGAAGCGCCGCTTGCGCTCCGGGTCGGCTACCTTGTCCGGCAACAGAAGCTTGAGCGCCGCATATCGCCCGAGGTGGGCGTCGCGAGCCTTGTAGACGACACCCATGCCCCCCTCGCCGAGTTTCTCGACAATACGGTAGTGAGCCAGGGTCCTTCCAACCACGCCCGTTTTGCTCCTCGTCCAGCAGCATACTTGTTTCTGAGACAGGATTCAATCCCGCGTCCCGAGCATTGCCTGCGTTGGGCGGTCGAAATCCTGTCAGGCCGAGGACCAGTTCGCCGCATCTCGATACTCCACCCTGTCCACAGCCGGTCAGCCGCGATTCTGATGGCTGCGCGGCAGGGCAGCACGACGTTATTGGTGAGCGTCCCCTTGGCGCTGGAATACGAAGCTATTTGCCGTCAAGCGGAACATCGGCTTGCGGCTGGACTTTCGGAGCGGGAAGCCGGGGTTTTTCCGGATGCAGTGATCGCCATGGCGGAGCCGGTGGAAACGCACTTTACTCTGGAGGCCACAGTTGCGCGATCCGGGTGATGAAATGGTTTTGGAAGCGGCTGTGAACGGCCGGGCGCATGCCCTGGTTACATTCAACATACGGGATTATTGGACCGTACCCGCGCGCTTCGGGGTGGAGGTCCTGCTCCCACAAGAACCTATCCTCTGCGCCTGCCGCGATCGCTGAAGGAAGCGGTGGAGCGGCTGAGCAAGGCGGACGGAACGAGCATGAATCAGTTCGTAGCCATAGCGGTCGCGGAAAAGGTTTCCGCCCTGCGAACAGCAATGTACTTCGAGGATCGGAAGGTGCGTGCTGATTTCAAGGCTTTCGATAAGATCATGAAACGGCGCCGCGGAAAATCGCCCCGCCAAGGCGATGAAATGCCGGCATAGATCGGCCGTCAGTGGCTGGCGCCATGCAAGCAGCGCAGGAACGCGATGATGCTCTGCTTTTCGGTTGGGGAGAGATGCAGGGCGCGAATCTCGGGATCGAGACCTGGACTCCGGTTGCCGCCGCGATCATAGTATTCGATTACTTCTTCCAGAGTGGCGAGGCTGCCGTCGTGCATGTAGGGCGCTGTCCGAGCGATTTCGCGCAGCGTGGGTGTTTTGAAGTCGCCGTGGCCCGCTCCCGGATCGGCCGGACGACCGTCGCGCCAGGCGATGCCGGTGTTGTGGAGCTTCTCTTCGGTGAAGTTCGGGCCAACATGGCAGGCCACGCAATTCGCCTTGCCGCGGAAAAGCTGCAACCCGGCTTGTTGTTCGACCGAGAGCGCGGTGCGGTCGCCGTTCACGAAGCGGTCGAAGGGGGAGCCGCCAGAGAGGATGGAGCGGACGTAGCTTGCAAGCGCGCGGGCGATAGCGTCGTCTGACAGGTTCACGCGCGCTGCGGCTTCTTGCAGCGTCAAGTCCATTTCATTGGGATCTTGAATAGGTTTGAGAACCTGCTCTTCGAGCGTACGCACGCGACCGTCCCAAAAGAAGGACCGCCCGTAGCCGCGGTTGACCAGAGCCGGCGCGTTGCGGCTCCCTCTGCGCCCGAACACGCCCACAGCGACGGGACGGCCATCGGAGAAGGCCCGATCGGGATCATGGCAGGAGCCGCAGGAGACCGAGCCATCGCGGGAGAGGCGGCGTTCGAAGAACAACCGCCGCCCGAGTTCAATCTTTTCGAAGGTGAGCGGGTTGTCCTCCGGGACGGGCAGGTACAGGTCCAGCCCCAGAGGAATCGTCACGGCCGCGGCGAGCAGGAGCAACATTACTTTTTCGCGCTTAGGGTGGTCAGGAAGTTCTCCAGCACCCACACTTCAGCCGGCTTGCGTGGGCCGCTTACCCCAAACATGATCTGTCGCCCGTCTGGATGGACTCGAAACGGACCAAAGTTGCCATCGAAACCCACATCAAGTTTGCGGCTTTGTCCGTCAAGAGAGGTGATCCAGAATTCGGACTGACTCGTAAATGGCCTGCGGCCAGAGCCTTTCGTGAACACAAGCGAGCGGCTGTCGGGCGCCCATCCGCCCACGGCGACCGTTTGTGGCTGCTCCACCCGCGCTAGTTCTTTGGGCTCGCCACCGGCCACCGGAACCAGCAGAACCGATGACGTTTTGATGGATGGATCGAAAGCCCTCGTTGCGGTGGCGATATACCGGCCGTCCGGCGATAAGAACATGAAGCCGAGGTTCGGTAGCCGAATCAATTCCCTCCGCACTCCGGAGGCAGGGTCCCATTCGAAGAAAGCAAATTCTTCCCGTTCTCCCACTACTACACGGCCCCGAAAATAGAGTTTTTTTCCATCGGGCGCCCATGCCGGAAACCCCGGGCCATCTCCGCCCTCCCGCGGTAAAAGCAGGGTGCTTTGGCCAGTCTGGGCATCGACGCTAAAGACCCCGTCCCTACCCTTGATGTCCCGCCCGCCGACTACGAGGGAACGGCCGTCGGGCGCCCATCGCAACGATTGAAGGAGACTGAAACCTGGCGACAGCGCCAGCTCGCGAACCGCGCCAGTCGCGACGGTGCGGATGCCGAGGACAAAGTAACGCGATCCGGTCGTGCCGCGCAGGGACACATACGCAACGTACTTTCCGTCGGGTGACCAATCGGGCGACTGGTTGCTTCCGACGAATGTGTCGATCAGTGAGACCGGCGGCGACAGGAACTTTCCGGCCGCGAAATCGAAGCCAGCCACACGAATGTCGGGGCCGCCTGAGTGAAATTGGGCGGAGTACAGCTTACCCGGGGCGGCCAGCCCCATGAAGTTTTGCCGCCCAGCATCCGGCTTCACCAATTCTGGTGTTCCCTGGACCTTTCCGTCTGCGAACCGAATCGCCCAAAGGCCCATGGAGCCGCCGCGGTCGCTGGCGAACAGCAGATGCTTCCCATCCGGTGACCAGCCCGCCAGCGCGTCGTGACTGGGATGCGTGACGACGGGGATTTCGCGGCTTCCGTCAACCGCCAGTAAGAACACATCACGCTGCTCAGTGGACTCACTGGCTGGAAGGTCGAAGGCTATGTACTTGCCGTCGGAGGAAAAGCTCAACCTCGTTGGGCCGCGCCAGTCCACCGATTTGAGGACGCGCAGCGAACCATCCTCGACCCCGACCAGACCGATTTGGGCGCTACGATCCTTGCGGTGCAACTGGACGGCCAGCCATTTGCCGTCGGGGGACCAATCATCGGGCGAAATCCAACTGATATCTTCGTTATCGAACAATCGCCGCGGTTGCGGCACGCCGGTTCCCTGCAGATCGATGATGCGAATCTCGTAGCGACGGTCCTTCCCTTTGAACCAGGAGTAGGCGAGCTGTTTCCCGTCCCTTGAGAAGCTCGATTCCTCAGCATACTCGCCGGGTACTCCAACCTTGCCGTCGCTCGCCGTGTTCGTCAGCCGGCGGTCGGCATTGGTGGCAAGATCGTGCATGAAGAGGTCGCCAAATTCAGTCCAATTCACATAGGGGATCATGCGGCCGTCGGAAGAAACGGCGCCATAGATGTCTCCCCCGGGGGGCGCCGTCCAAACCTGCCGCGCGACGATGCCGGCTGGTTGGCCTCCCTTGCCGGCAAGGCCAAGCCGCGCCCGCGCTATTGCTACCGCATCCTTTTGGTCTGCGTAGTCGCGCACCACTCGTTCAAAAATCTTGCGGGCCTCGGCGTCGCCGAGCTTCTGATAGCACTCGGCCATGTGGACGAGCGCGTTCGCGGCTACTTTGCGGTTGGAGCCCGCTTGGGCGGCAATCTTCCTGTATTCCTCGATGGCGGCCTTGAGGTCGCCGGTGACGGTTTCTTTCTGCGATGCGCGCTGGAGATCCACTTCCAGGCTCTGTGCGGACGCGGTGACCAGCAGGACTACCGCGGCGGCGACTGTGATTGCGATTCGTAGGGTTCTCATGTTTGCCTCCATGGAGACAGTCTGAAGAAGGACTGCGAGGCTGCTACGAGGAGTGCATGAGGATTGTGTGAAATTCTCAGCCATCGAAGCGGTATCCCAGTCCCCGCACGGTCAGCAGATATACCGGCTCGGCGGGACGCGGCTCGATCTTCTTCCGCAAGTTCACTATGTGCGCGTCCACGGCGCGGTCCGTCACGTGCGTACCCCGATCCCATGCGGTATCGAGCAGTTGCTCGCGGCTCAGCACTCGTCCGCGCCGCGCAATAAAGAGGGCGAGCAGCTTGAACTCAATCGGTGTTACTTCCACGGCATGGCCATTGCGCCGCACTTCGGCACGCGCGAAGTCCACTTCGACTTCTCCGAACCGGTATATCTCCTGCCCCCCGGATGGCAGCCGGCGCAGCACAGCCTTGATGCGGGCACGCAGTTCCCTCGGGCTAAACGGCTTTGTAACGTAGTCATCGGCGCCGAGTTCGAGTCCCAGTACTTTCTCGGCTTCCTGCGCCTTGGCAGTGAGGAGAATGATGGGCGTATGCACGCCGCCGCGCCGCAGCTCGCGGCACACATCAAACCCGTCTTTGCCAGGCAGCATCACGTCCAGCAGGATCAGGTCCCAGGCGGGCTCGCGGCCACGGAGGCACGCAGACACTCCATCCCGCACCACCTCCACCTGGTGACCTTCGACTTTCAAGTCATCCTCGAGGCCCAACGCGATATCGGGTTCATCTTCGACGATCAGGATGCGTGACATGGTTCCACCACCGGCAACAGCACCGTGAAAGTACTGCCCGCGCCTGGCGCGCTCCGCAGGCACACCTCGCCTCCGTGGGCCTTCACGATGTGGTGCACCATCGCCAAGCCGATGCCGGTGCCCTTGATGTTCTCCGCCTTGGCGGATGCGCCGCGAACGAACTTGCGAAAGATCTCTTTCTGTTCCTCGCGCGGAATGCCGAGGCCGCGATCACGGACGCGGATTGCGAGGCGCTGATCGCTTCGCTTCACGTCGACCCAAACAGTGCGGCATTCGAGAGAATACTTGACGGCGTTGTCCAGCAGGTTCCACAGCGCGCTCGTCAATGCTTCACGATCACAGGCAATGGTAGCGGCTGCGCCGTTCAGATGGAGCTCCACGTGATAGCCGCGGCCGGCGGCCTCCGTCTCAAACTCATCGACCACGGACCGGATGAAGGCGGACGCGTCCAGCGGCTCCAGACGGTAAGGCGAAGCGCCGGCCTCCATGCGGCCGAAATCGAGCAAACTTTCGACGAGCCGGTGCAGGCGCCCGGTTTGGCGTGAGAGCGCCTGGTAATAGGTCCGGCGGCGATCTTCACTGGCAATACGGCCATCGGTCAAAATCTCGGTGAGCTGGCGGAGGGAAGTGAGTGGCGTGCGGAACTCGTGCGAGACGGCAGCGACGAAGTCGGACTGTAGGCGGGCAACGGCCAACTCACGGGTGACGGCGTGTGCGATGAGATAGGTTCCGGCAATCACGAGGGCTGCGAGGAGCGCAAGGCCGGTGAGCCAGAGGGTGCGGCGGCCGGCGAGCCTGGCCAACTCGCTGCCGGTATCGGTGCTCTCAACCGCAACTGTCCAGGGCAGTCCCGTTTCGCCCGCGGGACGCCGCGTCTGTGCGCCTCCGGCGAAGCGTGCGGCCGGGTCGCGAAGCATGACGCGCACGTGTTGATGTTTCAGCAGCGGAGCCAACTTCCCCATCCACTGCCGTTCGACATACGCTTGTCCCGCCACGAGGGCGGCTAGCCGGGACGAATTCCCTTCCCACACAACGGTGATGGGAGCGCCGCCGGACGAGGTAGACTGCCGGCCCGTGGAGCGGCGTTCCTGAGCGGGCATGCTCTGCCATTTATTCCAGAGCCATGCCACCGCGGCGGCGAGCGCCATTGCATCCGCGGGCGCAGCAAGCGCGGGACTGCCGCCTAGCCAGCGCCTCACTTCCTGCATATGAAATTCGTACGTGGCGCGGTCAAGCTGCCACCGGCCATGCAGCAGATCGAAGCCTAAGGTGGAGGCTTCCTGCCGCAGTTCCGCGTCTCTGTTCATTTGCGTGAGCAAGGCGCACCGGGCCCAGCGCGCCAGCAGGTCCGCGGGCACGGCGCTCACGGCAGCGCCGCGAATTCCGGCGGCTTGCGCGTATGCGCCAAGCGCGGCGTCGAATTGGCCGCTCTTGCGAAGATTGCGGGCGAGCCGGACGAGCGCGCCGGCGCGAACGGCGGGACCGGAGTTTCGCGCCGCGAGATGGCGGAACAAGGCGGCGGCCTTCGCCGCGTCGCGGCCACGAAATTCCGCATCTTCGCCGGGCGCAAACAGTTGCGCCGGAGCTTCCTCGCCAGGAGCGCCGACCGGGTAATACAGTAAGCGGCCGGGGGGAAGGGCTTCAATGCGGCCCGGAGTGAAGATGACCGTAACCGCATCCTCGGCCTTGGCGAGCGTCTGGAGCGAGGCGGCATCGCGCAAGGACTGCTCAGAGGCTGCCAGGCTCTGCTCCAATCCGGAGGTGATCAGATCAGCCGCCTGCTCCCTTCGTTCCTGCACTTGCCGCAGCGCGAGCGCGCCGTCCTGCCGGAGCAATCGCCACCCGAACGCAATGAGCAGGGTTGAAGGCACGAGGGCGATCAACAGGAACAGCCCGAGCAAGTTGCGTGGCGGTCGAAACAGAGCGTGAAGGGTCATCGCACCTCGAACAGCCTTCCATTATAGGTGGACGGCGTCAGACGGGCGTGCGGATTGTGTGAGGATTCGGTGAGGGGCGTTGCTCCACTTGGTGGAGGGCCGCCGGATGGACCACGGGCGGGGCTCGCCGGC
Source organism: Terriglobia bacterium (assembly GCA_016650235.1). Lineage (GTDB taxonomy): Bacteria > Acidobacteriota > Terriglobia > Bryobacterales > Bryobacteraceae > VFZE01. The sequence continues at coordinate 7,429 of JAENWC010000221.1, read as the reverse complement.
TGAAAGCCGGCTGTAGCAGGATTGGCTGCCCCACATTCAATTGGTTAGTGCCCAAAGCTCACCTTGAGTGTTGATTACCACGTTGTCTCGCGCGCCAAGCGCTACGCGAAACTGCGAGGTGTCTCCATATCGAAGATGGTGAAAGCCTACCTCACGGCGGTTGCCGGGCCGCCTGCTCCAGTTACGCGCGATACTCCGATCCTACGTTCGATGCGAGGCTTTCTCAAGAAGGATATCGACGAGCACAGGGAACATCTGGCGGCTAAATCTCGATGAGAAGAGTCCTTTTCGATATCAACGTAATCCTGGACGTGCTGCTCGACCGTAAGTCTTATCCGGAGGCGAGCGCCGCGGCTTGGGCGGCGATTGAGACAGGCATCTCGGACGGGTTGCTGGCAGCTCACGCGGTGACTACGATCCATTACCTGGTCCGAAAGTAGATGGGTGCCACCAAGGCAAGGCGGATCGTCTCGGCAATGCTGAGGGTCTTTGACGTAGCGGCCGTCGATGGTGCGGTCATTCAGAGATTGGTGCCCGGCGGCGCCCTCAATTCGACAAAGTAACGATGCCGCCGCGCTCCGTTATCTGGGCGGGTTTCTCAAAAGCGCAAAGGGCGCTCGACGCGCCACCAAACCCCAGAGGAACACAAGACTTAGGTTCGCGGCGGGCAGCTCCGTTTTGCGCGTGTTTCTTAAAAGAGTAGACTGGAATGGAGGCGTTAAGTCTGGAGTACCGGATGCGTGTGGCAAAGCAAATTGCGTCGAGTCTGTCTCTGGCTGTTGTGCTGCTGGCGGCATTGGCGGCGCAGACCAGGAAGGCTGCGGAGCGTCCGGCCCCGGAAGCCACATTTGGTGAAGTCATCATCGACGCCGATGGGCGTGTGATCAAGGATACGCGTCCCGCCGGTGCGCGGCCTACCACGGAGCCCGTGCCGGAAGCGCCCCCGGTGGAAAAAAAGGCGGGAGCAGAGGGTCCGGCTGCTTCGGCCGGGACCCCGGCAACGTCGCCGCTGGAACCGGAGGCCGAAACGGAGGCCGAGCCTGTTCCACGGCCCGGCGAGGACCCCGTGATTTTCCGCGCGCGGCTATCGGCGTTCCGATTTGCCGGGCACTTGCCTGATTTCTTGTGCACGCAGTTGACCAAGCGGCATACCAGCAGCACGTTCAAGCCCAAGTGGAAGGTGGAAGATCGCGTATCTGCGGAGGTGGTCTATGAACACGGGCAGGAGACCTACCGCGACATCAAGATCAACGGCAAGCCGGTCAAGAAGAAGAATGCCGCCGAGGAAAGCGGCGCTTGGTCCAGCGGCGAGTTCGGATCGCTCTTGCTGAGCTTGTTGACCTATCAGACAGACGCGCGCTTTGTGCTGGCGAAGCCGGCGGAGGGGGAATCTGCCCGTTCCACCGTGAAGTACAACTACACGGTGGAGCAGAAGAACTCGAAGTGGCGCGTCGAGTATGAGGGGTACCGCATCATGCCCGCCTTCAAAGGGCAGATGTGGGTGGAGCCGGCCACCGGCCGGGTGGAACGCTTAGAGATGAAAGCGCGTCTGCTGCCAAAGGACTATGCGATGGACGTAGTGGAGATGACGGTGGACTACGGAGTGGTGCGCATCGGGGAGAAAGACTACTACCTGCCTTTGAAGTCTGAAAATCTGGCGTGTCAAAAGGATACGTTCCATTGTTCACGCAACGAGATCGAGTTCAAGAACTACCGCAAGTTCACGGCGGAGTCCACCATCAGCGCCACTGATTCGTCCGTAACCTTTGATGGCGCGGCGGCGCCGGTGGAAGTGCCTACGCCGGCCGGGCCACCCCCGGCCGCTTCGCGAAAACCTTAGGCGGTGGTCTCGCCGAAATCCCAGAGCTCGGTTCCGCGCGCCTGCTTGGAATCCCATTGGCAGGCGTTTTGTTCAGCCGGCCTCTGGTGGCCGACTGAGTTCACGAAACCGGTCGTAGGAACTCACCCCGGCTTGCGCCTCGCGAGTTCCGGGGAGTTGCCCTAACGGGAAGCGAAGCTATGCGCGCGCATGATGTAATCGCGATGAGCTTCCACTTCGGTCAGTTCCGTCATCGCCTGCGTGAAAGACTTTCCCCCATCTCCCTTGGAGAGAATGGCTGCAAAAGCGGCATCCAGCTTGTCCATCGAGGCAAGTGACGGCATGGAGGCAACCAGATAAAGAGCGCCAGGCTGGGAGTGCTGCGTCTCTGACTCCAGCGAATAGCTGAACAGGTCGCCGGAGGCCACCAGAGGATCGAACAACGGCTTGAAGAGCTGCTCCAGCACCTTGGCCACCTCGGGCGATTTGCCGGGTTTGGCTTTGAAGAGTGAAATGCTCGTATACGGGAGAGCTCCTTTGGGCGGGCTCTTCCGATTCCCAAAATGAGAACGGAGCAGGAGATCGAAATGGTCGTCGTCATCCATCATCTCCCGCAGCCCAACCATATATCCGGCATTGGCCGCCTGCGCTTTGGCAACCGCCTCCTCCACCTTCTGATAGGCGGCATAGTTGGGGACGGCGAACCAGGCGCTGGCATTGGGCTCGTCCGCGCGATGGAGGATGTCGGTGTCGACGCCGTACGCCAAAAGAGTTCCCTCGGCCAGGAGCTTGTCCAGGGTGGGTACATAGACCTTTTGGGTCAGTTGCACCCATTGTGTGATCTTGTCTGGCTTCACTTTGAAGATGGCCACGTGGGTCAGCGGAGGGGCCGGTTGCGCGCAAAGGCTGGCGGTGAGAGCAAGTGCCGGCAGAACGGTGCGAAGAGAAAGTGTCACGAGTTCACTCCTGTCGTGACAGTATACGACACGGAGCGTTACCGCGCCGCCACTACGCCGAAGCGCACGTCCATCTCGTCTCTTGTCCCAAGCGCCCCCAGCAAAGCCGAAGGTGGCTTCAGGCCAAAATCCCTCATGCGCACCACTGAGCTTCCTTGCAGGGGAAGCGTCCTGGACGAATCCGTCATTCGGACGCGAAGCAATACAGGCTTAGTAGCGCAAAGGGCGCCGTCCGCGCCCCCAAACTGTTCAGAAACACGCGAGTTGCCGATGCGGGCGGCAGCTCCGTTTTGCGCGTGTCCCTTAAAAGTATTGCGAATGGTGAGATTGCCTCGCACCTGAAAACTGCCGTCCGGCTGGCGCTGCACGCCCGTGGAGACAAAACGCCAGTCTGGGCCGACGCCGCTGCCAGGCTGAGCAGGATCGCGAAAAACATCTTCCTCATCGCGCTGCCTTTGACGCCTCTATCTGCACCAGCTTCGGTTGCGCTTCGGAACTGAAACTCAAAACGTCCATCGGGCAAACCGTGACACAAATCCCGCAGCCGATGCACGAGGAGTTCGCATTATCCAGCACCTGCTGCTTCAATGCGAAGTTCATTACGTCGATGCCCACCTGGCAGTTCCTTGTACATTCCTCGCAGCCAATACACTTTTCATTCGAAAGAATCGCAAACCTGCTGAACTTGAAGCGTGTGTAAAAAGTGCTGAAGATGTTCATCATCTTGGCCAACGGACACCAGTAACGGCACCAGACCTTGCCGCCGAAAAAGGGATACAGGGTGACCGGCAAAATACCCACGAGCCAGACGTCGGCGATCAGCCGGTACCATTCCAGCGCTTGCCCGGCGGGCGCACGGAAGATATCGACAATATCGCGCGTCACCATCATTACCGTGATCACACTCGCTGCCACCAGTACCCACAAATTCATCTGTTCCCATCGCAGCGCGGTCCGCCCCTTGGGCGCGTTCTGACGCCAGCGGTCCCCCAGCGTCTCGGCCAGCCCGCCGCATCCGCAGATCCAGGTGCAGTAACGTTTGCCGTGGAACAGAACCAGGATCGGCAGCACAACAAAGCTCAGCAGCACGCCCCAGATGATCCAGATCTGGTGCGGCGACCCAAAAAAAGTGTAGAAGAACAGCGGCCATGCATACACAATCCCGTAGCTGCGCCAAGCCTGATTGGCAAATACAGGATCCCTTGCGATAGACCCGACCCACTGATATTGTATGGCGTACTGGAACAGGAACTCCGGAACGATAAAGAAGAAGACCCATTGGAACGTAAGCAGGCTGGTATAGCGCCAGATCTGGAACCGGTCCTTCTTATCGAACCCCCACTTCTTCATCGCCTTGATGCCGAACAGCGTCATCACCACTGAATAGGCCACCGTGTACCAGAACGACATTGGACGTTGGAAGAAGGAAAAGAACTTGTAGCCCCACCCGCGATAGGGCCAAAACTCGAAGTTCTCCCCCATCTTGGCGCCGTAGATGGTGTAGCAGATCAGGAATGAGAATCCGAGCCACGCATAGCGGTTGCCGCGTGCGCCGGAAAAAATGAGGCCGGCCATGGCGGCCAACGCCCCGGCGCCTCCCGCCCATTGCAAGCCATCGAGAGAAGCCGCGTTGGTGTGCCCGCCAAAAACCCAAAGAGAAACGAAGGTCAGGAAAGTAAGCGCCGCGGCAACCCATCCACTGCCGTTCCATTCATTCTCAAGCTGTATCCCCAGCGACTTGAGAAAAGCCGTGGGCACCTCCGCTCCCACCAAAACAAAAGCGTGATCGTAGGGAAGCTCGACGGTACCCGATCCGGTCTCTAGAGCGCAGGTGGTCTCTCCGAACGCCTGCACGCGCGAGTGGAAGATCACTTGCACCTTGCCCGCGGCCATCGCCGCCTGTATCTTTCGCTCATTGTCCCTGAAGGCGCGGCTGAACTCCGCGCCGCGATAGGAAAGCGTGACGTGGTTCTTCTCACACAACGTCAGCGCCGCCTCAATGGCGCTATTGCCGCCGCCCACCACAACGATATTCTCTCCGTGATAGTGCCCGGGGCTGTACAGGCGATGGTAAACTTTCTCGCGATCCTGCCCCGGCACGCCCAGCTTGCGCGGGTTGCCGCGCTGTCCAGTTGCCAGAATCACGCGTCGCGTGTGATAAACACCCTTGGCCGTGGTCACTTCGAAGTGTTGATCCTCCTGCCGCGCAATTCCAGTGACGCCTTCCTCGGTGTGCACCGCAAGGTGGTTGTCGCGGATAATCTGATGTCAGCGCGCCAGCAGGTCTTCTTTGGTCGCGCCGTCCAGCCACAATTTCCCCTTCGCCGGACGCGAATCCGGTTCCGCGTACACCCACTTGCCCTCGGGGAAATCTTCAATCGTATTGGCGACCTTCGCCTTCTCCAGAACCAGCACGCGCAAGCCTCGATCCTGCGCCACCAGCGCCGCATTCAGTCCCGCGGCCCCCGCACCCACCACCACCACATCGTAGGCATCCGCGCCTGTCGCCTTCGCATCCGGCAAGCCGGCGATGTGCTCGGCCACATCATTGCCTTGTGCCATGGCCAGCTTCACCACTGGAGCCCCGGCAAGATCCCCGATGATGAACAGCCCCGAAATGTTGCTCTCCAGCTTCTCATCTACAACGGGACGCCGCGACGGCATGTTCGGGCTGTTCAGAATGCCCTGCAGAAAAGTGACAGTAGCCCCCATATCTCTATTGTCTCTCTCGTGCGGCACTGGCCACTTCCGATGACGCCGTCGGATGCAACGCTGCCCCGCACGCGCCGCACTGCCGGCTCGACGGATGGTTACCCGCCCCGCACCCTGGACACGCCGCGGAGGACCGAGTGCTGGGGATCTTCCCCAACCCAGCCGGCGCCTCCGGCGCATTCTCCGCCACCGCCTTCCCGGCCAATGCAAGGTAAGCCAGCGCCGAAAAGAAGAAGCCCAGAAAGAACCATCGCCGGCTCGACAGCCCCTTCACCAGCGCCATGTGCGCGCAAGCCCCGCCGAACATCAAGCCAATCAGAACATACAAGCCCATCCACAGATAAACGCCCGACAGCGTCTCCGGCTGCCGCGAAGAGAACACCATGCCTTCTGGCCGAAGCCTGGTCACGTACAACAACGGATTGAGCATAAACTCCTCCCGCATCGCGCGCATCACCGCCACTCTCTGCCCGTCCACAAGAAATGCATCGTCGTCCTCGCTCACCGGAGTGTTGCAGACGACACAGGTTTCCCCCGACTTGGCCTTGAACGGCCCTTCCACCTTCATCGTCTGAGCGGAAAGGCCGCCCGCAAGCAACCAAATAAGAAGAAGAGATCGCATCCGCAATACCCCCCAAGGCCGGAAACGGAAGACGAATCCCCCGCCGAGCACACCACATTGTGCTGGTTGCTACCGGATGTTACCACGTTGCATGCCAAACGCTGCCGGTTGCGAAGGGGACTTGGATCCCACCCTGCACAGGAATAGAAATAGAAATCACCCTTGCCAGCGGCGGAAAAAGGTGGTCCCATACTACCCATGCGCATCTTGCTTCTCGCGTTAGTTAAGTTAGCCTACGAGGGTCGGCGAGATCCAGCGAGAGAGGGTCCGCGCCGCCGGGTGGAACTGGTTACACTGAAGGAATGGAGTTCGAGTGGGACCCGTGCAAAGCCGCCGCGAATCTCCGCAAGCACGGGGTTTCTTTCAATGAGGCCGCCACAGTGTTTGGCGATTTTCTCGGCGCCACGGTTGTCGATCCCGACCGCTCCACGGACGAAAGTCGTTACATCACGGTCGGTTCGTCGAATCGAGGTCGCGTGCTGATGGTCGCATGTGGAGCGTGGCGATCGGATTCGCATTATCAGTGCTCGAACCCTGACTAGAACCTAGAGAAGAGACTATGAAGAAACGCAGCGATAAGACGGCCGACGAACTACGCCCCGAGTATGATCTCCGTGAATTGCTCAAGGGAGGGGTACGCGGCAAGTACGCGAACCTCTACCACGCCGGCACGAATCTGGTCCTCTTGGACCCTGAGGTCCGAAAGGCCTTTTCCAGCGAAAGAGCAGTCAACGACGCATTGCGGCTCGTGATCGAGTTGCGCAAGATCGGGAGTGGCACGGGCCGTTCAAACTGAAACCGGGACGCGCGGGAAAGGACCGGCTAACCAGGGCATGTACCCGAACCGGCGGCAGCCACGCACTGGGCGTTTGACTGGGATGTGGTTGGTCCTGATTCGTACGTAGTTGCGTATGACTGGGAACGCACATCGTGGCCTTCGCTGTGATCGAGATTCTCAACGAGATCTTCGTTTCGCCGCCCGGTAGAATGACGCCTAACCAGCGCATGGAGCCGAGGCGGCATTGAAAGCGGTACCACGCGGCTCATGCGCGGTCGTTAGGCATCTGGGCTATTCTGTCAAGAGGGAACAACCCGTGGAACAAACCGTCCCCTCTTCTGTTCCCCTTGCCCCCGGCGTAAAAACGTGATCCCATACTACCCATGCGCATTCTGCTTTTCGGGTTAGTCCTGGCCCTCTCGCTTGGGGCCCAGGACCCTCGCGGCTTCATCAGCGGCCGGGTCACCGACACTTCCGGCGGCGTCGTTCCCAACGCCGGCATCGCCCTCACCCACACCCCTGTCTCTTATACACATCTGACG
>JAENWC010000220.1 GCA_016650235.1 Terriglobia bacterium | reverse complement strand
TTCACCATGAAGGTGGCCATCTTCGTTCTGGGGTTCTGGTGCAACACCCGGGCCATAAGGCCTGCCGGCATGCCTTCCTGTTGTATGGGGGCCCGCGCCACGATAGCCGGATCAATGGTGAATGACTGATCGGCCGGGACCGCGCCCAGCGTGAGCGCGAAAAACGTTCCCATAACAAATCTTGTCGTCATGGGGACCGATTTTACCACATGCTATCGGGCCAGGAGTCCTTTTACAGCGGCGGTGAGACAGCACAAAACGGTGAAGCCGAACCAGCCGTAGTGTAGCCAGTTCCGGGTGTAGCGGGAAATCAGACGGTAGGGAGACGGCGAATCCAACGGCGGTTCCAGCCCAAGGCGGGATTGCGGAGTCTCGATGAGCACGTGCGGATGGATCCTCGAGAATCAGTATCCGGCGGCCACGCCTTTCAAACAATGGAGCAACGCCCATCTGGAGGCCTACTTTGTACCAGGACTGCCCGTATTTAGTAAGTGGTACTAATTCATGCCCCGAAGGCTTGTATCGGATTGCGCACGAGCAAGAGTTGCGCCCAACTGGCCGGAAGCATCGGGAGAAAATGCGTGTAAATGGTCGCGTAACCGCGATACGCGCCCCCGCCGGGCTCGCCAACATGGTACCAGCCGGCATCCTGAGAGATCAGTACGCGCTCCAGCAGTCCACGCTGCTCCATCTGCCGCAGGCAGGCCAAATGCCAGTCCAATGACTTGGGACTAATGCCGTCAAACTCCACCCATGCGCCGGCTCGGGCTGCCTTCTCGTGCATGGAATGATCCTTTTCGTTGTGCGCGTGCACCCAAACGAACTTGCCCGGAGACGCCTTCATCCGCACGACGATGTCGATCTGTTCAAGCGCCGCGGCCCCGTCTCCAGTGTGGCTGGCAATGGCAAGGCCGGTGTGAAGGCTACAGAGGGCGGCAGCTTCGATCAGCTTGCGGTCCAGCGCATGCAATGGGCCCCGGTTCACGCCGATCTTGATGAAGCGTGGTTTCATGCCGTCAATTCCCTGACGCCACTCCTGCTCCCAACGCCGGGCCAACTGCTCGGAGGTTTCGGTCCTCGCATATTCCGGAAGAAAGAGGTGGTTGCGGGCCCCATAGAGACCGGTGTTGGTCCAGATCTCGACGCCGGTGGCGTCGGCGAGGCGTCGCAAAAGCCTCGGATCACGGCCCAGAAAGTTGGGAGTACATTCCTGCAGGCGGCGGCATCCCAGCCGCGCCACCTCTTCCAGTTTGGGCTTCGCGGTCCGGAAGACTTCTTCGGGATCATACCGGCCTGGGACGATACCGGCCGCTCCGATGAAGTCCACAAGAACGTGTTCGTGGGTAAGAATGGTGGCCGGGTTGGCTGGCAATGCCGGCAGGGCCAAGGTCGCGAGAAAGTCTCTACGCCGCATCATCCTAGGTCTGTTTGGGTTCGGATGAACCGCTTGCGGCGGCGTTGGTGGCGGGTTTGCCCGCGAGTTGCTCCAAGAGAGCCGGAATGTTGATTCCCAACGCTTCCAATTGCTGGAGCAGATTAAATGCCACCGTAGGCCCGGCGCTGGCCAGGCGCGACATCCCGCTTTGGCCGCCCGAGCCGGAACCGTTGTTCTGGTCGATGATCACTATCTTGTCGATGTTGCCAAGCGGGGATGCCACAGCGCTGAAGACGCCGGTGGAGGCCTCGATAATTGCCGGCAATTTTTCGAGAATGGTCTGCAGGCGGGCGGCCTCATTGAACTGCTTCCACGCTTCGGCCTTTTTCAGAATGGCGGTGGCCTCGGCCACGCCTTGGGCTTCTATCGCCTTGGCCTGCGCCAAGCCGATGGCTTCAATCTTGGCGGCTTCCGCCCTACCTTCGGCCTCGACGGCTGCGGCGCGGCCGGCGCCTTCCTTGTGCAGCTTCTCCTGCTCGGCTTCGGCCATTGCGATGAGGGCGGAGCGTCTTCCTTCGGCCTCCAGAATAGCGGACATCTTGCTGCCTTCGGCTCGAACGACGGCGGCTTGGCGTTCGGCATCGGCGGGCTTGATGACAGTGGCTTCCAGTTCCTTCTGCCTGCGCATGACCTCCTGTTCCTGTTGGGCGATCATCTCCTGCGTACGGATGCGGTCGACGCGGACTTCCTCGGCTACTACCGCCTGGCGGGCCTTTGCTTGCGCGAGCGGGCCGGCTTGCGCGGCCTTGGCTTTCTCGATTTCGACTTCAGCCTGATATTGTGCCTGTTTGATGGAATAGTCGCGCTGCGCATTAGCGATGCTGGCTTCGGCTTCGTACTTGGCCCGTTCGCCGCTTTGCATGGCGTCGGCAGACTTGACCTTGGTTTCGCGCTCGGCCTCGGCCTCGCCGATGATGGCATCGCGCTTGACTTCGGCGGTGCGGCGGCGGCCGAGAGCGTTCAGGTAGTCTTCTTCGTCGCTGATTTCCTGAATGGTGAGGACGTCGACGCCGATCCCCATCTTCTCGAGGTCTATGGCGGCTTCCGAAGTGAGCTTCTGGGCAAAACTCTGCCGGTCACTGTTGACCTCCTCCACCGTGAGCGTGCCGAGGATGGATCTCAGGTGTCCTTCGAGAGTCTGAAAAATGACCCTTTGAATCTCGTCGTGCTTCATGCCGAGGAAGCGCTCCGAAGCGGCGTGCAAGGAAGCCTCATCGCCGCGGATCTTGACGTTGGCCACCGCCTTCACCGAGACGGGGACGCCGTGTAGGCGCGTTTTATTTCCAGTGGAATGGTGAAGACGTTGAGCGAAAGATATTCGACTTTCTCGAGCAGTGGAATGCGAAGCGCGGCGCCGCCTCGCACCATACGGTAGCCCACAACGCGTCCATCGGAGAGTTTACGCTTCCGCCCGCTGAGGACGGCCACCACGTTCGGAGAAACCTTGAGATAGTTCCGGCTGAACAGGGCCATCGCGATGAAGAACGCGAGTAGCACGAACAGCAAAGTGAACGGCATCATAAGCTGGGTAAGTCCTGACAACATCCTGGTCTTCTCCTATTCGGGCCTGACTACAACCATTTCTCCCAAACTTTCCTCGATTCGTACCACTGTGTTTTCAGCGATGGTCATGCCGCCTTTGCCCTTTGCGATCCGGTCCACCATCTCCTCGCCTACTCGGCAGCGGACCTGCCCCACTCCGTTGGCCGGAATGGACACAATCACGCGCGCCGTCATACCGACCACGTCGCCGGTCTGCAACTGCGTGGTGGCCTGCTGGCCGTAAAGAAACTGGGCAAAGTAATAGATGAGGGAGGCAAACACGAGGCCGCCGGCAAATCCCACGCCACTGGCAGGTAGCACGCTGAGGCCGTATTGTGTGGCGATGGCGCCGAAGCCGCCGAAGGCGGTCACGAAAACGCTTAGGATGCGCGTACTGAAGAAACTGGGGCCGTGGTCTAAGTCGTGATCCAGATCGTGGCCCTCAAAGATTTCCCCAAACACCAAAGACACCAGCAGGAACAGGAATCCGAGTGATCCGATTCCGATGAAGACAGCGAACGAGGAAAGTTGTGTGATGAAATCCGGCATGGCTCACCAGTTAGAAGCGCAAAGGGCGCTCGCCGCGCCACCGAACAGGACAGGAACACAGGACTTAGGATCGCGGCGAGCAGCTCCGTTTTGCGCTTGTCCTTTAAACGACTTTGAGTCTATCAAACAAACTATCCGGCGGACAGTGCCATGATCTGAAAGCCGGCATCGACATAGATTACGTTGCCGGTGACGCCGCGGCCGAGGTCGGAGCCGAGGAAGACTGCCGCGTCGGCCACTTCGGCCGGGTCCGTATTACGCTTGAGCGGCGCCACGGCCGAGACTCCTTCCAGAACCTTCGAAAAATCCTTGATCCCGCGGGCCGAGGTGGTCTTGATTGGGCCGGCGGAAATTGCGTTAACGCGGATCTTGGCGGCGCCGAGGTCGTGCGCCAGATACCGTACGCAGGATTCCAGTGCGGCTTTGGCCACGCCCATCACGTTGTAGTTTTCCACCACGCGCACGGCCCCGAGATAGGTCAGGGTGAGGATGGCGCCGCCATTTACCATGAGCGGTGCAGTGGCGCGCGCTACCGCCACCAGTGAAAAAGCGCTGACGTCGTGAGCAAGCGCGAAACCTTCCCGCGAAGTTTCGACAAATGGCCGCGAGAGATCCTCACGGTTGGCGAAAGCGATACTGTGCATCACTACGTCGAGCGAAGTGTTTTCGGCCTGCAACGCCTCTGCCATCGCGGCGATTTCGGCATCCTTAGTTACGTCACAGTTCAGAATGCGTACTGCGCCGACCTCAGCGCCCAACTCCTCGACGGTAGCCCTCTGGCGCTCGCCTTGATAGGTGAGGATGATGCGTGCGCCTTCTCTATGGAAAGCCTGGGCGATGGCGTAGGCGATGCTCCAGCGATTGGCTACTCCGAGGATGAGCGCAGTTTTGCCTTGCAAGAGAGTGGACATGAACTGCTATTGTAACGCAGCCGCTCAAATTTACCGGAGTGGAACCGGCTTGCCACCTGCCTCGCGGCTCTTCTGTGCGGCGTCCATGAAGGCAAAGATCTCGAGCGTCTCCTCGTTGGGAACGGGCACAACTCCGGTCTGAAAGAACTTTATGATTTCGCGGAGCATGGGCACATAGCTGGATTTCGGCTTGAGTGGACTCTGTTCGACGGACTTGGGACGGAAGACCACCGCGCCGTAGTCGCCGTAGGGCCGTGTGGCGCGGACGGTTCCTATGCGGCCGTCTTTCCAGCGGCCCACCACGACGTCGGCATCCGGGGCATACGTGCGGGTGACCTCGACGCATCCAGGGCCGAGCAGCGCGAAGAGCATTTCGATGGGGTGTACGGCATACCAGCTCAGATCGAGATAGTGATGCGCTTCCATCGGGCCCGGACCCCAAGTGATGGCTCCAGTGGCGTCGGGAAATTTCATCTTCGTGGCCACTTCCCCGTAGCGGAGGCTGGAGGTGGAGAACCATTTCACGCCCGCGGCTTTGGCGAGCCGGGCAATCTCCCGCGCATCCTCAAGAGTGGAGGCGAGCGGCTTGTCGATGAACAAGGGCTTGCCTGCGGCAATCACCTGTCGCGCCTGTTCCAGATGGCGGCGCCCATCCACGCTTTCCAGCAAGATCGCGTCCACCTTGCGGCAAAGTGTAGGAATGTCGGCCACCATCTCAACATTCCACTTTTCTTGCAGCTCTTTGGCAAAGCCGTCGACGCGCGTGCGGCTACTTTCGACATCGGGGCTGCCCCCTTTGAAAGCGGCTACCACGCGGGCTCCCGCCACATGGTCGGGATTGGCGGGATCATTCAGGACCTTGGTGAAGGCGACGACATGGGAAGTGTCGAGGCCAACGATGCCGATGCGCAGGTCGGCGGCGCCCAGTAGGGACACTGCCGCAAGTGAAAGCAATACTGTTCTCATCAGGGGCATTGTACACCACTGGTCGCCCCGGCCACAGGTTGAGTCGCAATGCCTCAGAAAATAAATCGCAACGTGTACTGCATTTCCCGCCCGCGGTTGGTGACCGCTTGTGCCGTCGAACGCCCGAACAGCGAGTTACCCACAGCCAGATTGGGATTGGCCCACATGAGAGAGTTCGTCAGATTATACGCCTCGAACCGGAATTCGAGTTTGTAGCTCTCCCTAATTGGGAAAGTCTTCGAAATGGTTCCGTCCGCGTTCCAGAAAATCGGCCCGGTTACCCCATCGTATTGAAACGGATTGGTGCGCGGGGAAAACGCCGGCAACACCTTGTACGCGTCGGTATTGAACCATTTTTGCGGTCCAGGGTTTTCGATAAAGGGCTCTCCCACAACCTCGGCGGCAGGAAAGCGCAGGAATTCGCCGGATCTGTAGGTGTAAATTCCACTCACCTGCCAGCCCCCGGCCACCGCATTCAGCACCGGGTGCATCGACCCGCCGATCTTGCGGCCCTTGCCGATTGGGAAGTCGTATGTGCCGGCGATGGTCAAGCGGTGACGCGCGTTGTTAGACCCCAGCCAGAATACCTGATTCACGTATTGCTGGATGTCATTGAAATAGGATTCGTTCCGCTCCTGATTGTAATTGTATGCCACCAATATGCTCGCGCCGGCCGCATACGAGCGTTGCACGCGCAACTGGAGCGCCTGGTAGCGGGAGCGCCAGTCACCCATGTGATTCATCGCCAAGGTGCCATAATGCGGATACGGTCGCAACAGGCTGCCCCTGGACACCGTGGCCTGGTTGCGCTGAACGCCCGGGAACACATCCGGCGTCAAGTAATTGTAGAAGGGGTTCGAAATGTTCTGTGAGAGCTGCGCCTTGTAGGTGTAGCTCAAATTTGGATCCGCCAGATTCATTTGCTGGTCGTGCGGAACGTGACGTCCGTAGTTTAAGAACCAGGTTGCATCCACTTTGAACTGGCCCGGGATCTCGCGCATGACCGTAAAGTTGATGCGGTCATTCGTCTGCGCCTGATAATTCTGGTTGATCCAATTGGTCGGATTCCCCACATTCGTATATGCACCAAACCCCTTGCCAACCGGCAGTTGGAGGGGGTTGCCACTGGCCGGGAAGGGGTTGGCGAGATACGCTTGCGGCCGCCCTTCCACCATCGGCAGCGGGTTTGTCGTTTGCGTAAAGCCGGAGCACCAGGTGCAGGCCGCGAGGGTGTTTGCGACGGTGGCGATCGGCACCACGTAACGCGCGTAGCCGATGTTGACCGCTGTTTTTTCATTTATCCGCACGGCCAGCCCGGCGCGCGGCAGAAAAATCGCCTTCTGCGTGGGGAACGCTTTTCGATTGTCACTATCGGTGAACCTCCAAGCCCCGTTGTAGGTTGGTTTGGAGAGCGCCAGCAGGTCCGGCGGAATCACAGGCGGCGTCTTCTGAATCGCCGGATTGGGCGCCGAAAGATCGAGCTCGGTCGAAAACAGGTCCTGATCGTCGTATGGGCCCGACTCCCACTCGTATCGCAAGCCCAGGTTCAGCGTCACGCGCCGGCTGATCTTGACGTCGTCCTGCACAAACAATCCGAGGAAAGGAATACGCATCGTCTGAAATGGCACGCCCCGCGAGAATGACCGCTGGTCGAGCAATCCCAGCAGGAACGATGCGTGCGCGTCGCCCGACAGCGCCGTGTTCGGCGATAGATAGGTGCTCGCCGTTGAATCCGGATAGAAGTTGAAGTTCGTCAGATACGGGTAGACTCCAATCCCATTGTGATACCGGTATTCCGCCCCGGCTTTCAGGTAATGCGCCCCACGCGCTTGCGACACCTTGCCGCTGAATGAATAGTGGTGCGGATGCTGGTACCAGTAGCTGCCTTTTCCATAGCTGGCGCTTGTCTGCCCCTGAATGACAATGTTCGGGTAGTAGATCAGCGGCATACCCTTCAGATAGGGCGTGTACCATGCGTTGCCGGGCCAGAACTCCGCCAGTCCCTTTTCGCCCACCGCGTACTCTGGCGCCGAGTAGTCGTCCTCCAACATCGAATAACTTCCGCGAAAGTTCATTACCGTTGTCGGAGACAACGTATAAACCACGTCCCCGGCCACATTCCGCGAGTTCATGATGCCGCCATTGTCGTTGGGCATGGCGCGGGAATTGTTGGGCGTGTAGTTGCCCTGATCCAGCGTCGTCCGGAACTGAGAGTACCGGCCGAAGGCCTTCAGCTTGTCGCTCGCGTTCCAATCGGTCTTGCTTGAGAAGTTCGCATTCTTCATCGGCCAGGGATAGGAAGACTTGAAGTTGTTGGAGCCGCTCAAGTCGTCGCCGGGGTTATTGGGACCCCAGAAGTCCTGCATGATCCGTCTAGCCGTCGCGTCTATGCGGTTCGCTGGAATCAGGTTTCCGGGAAACGGTGTCCGCGTAGCGGTGTTGGTGCCCACGTTCAGCACCGTGGTCACCGGATCATAAATCGTCCGCAGTCCCCCCGCCCGAGTCAAGGAGCGGGAGAAGTCACCTGTACGTTCCAGATCGGTGGGCATGGTTCGGATTGCGTCGCGTGGCTCCTTGGTCCGCCAGCCCTCGTAGGTGAAGAAAGTAAACAACGAATTTTTCTTGATGGGCCCGCCGATGGTGCCGCCCCAAATATGGTTCCGGATGAAGTTGGGTGTCCGGGTAATGGGGTTGACCACCGCATTGAGGGCCGGGTTCCTCCCAAAGTAGTATCCCGTGCCGTGAATACCGTTCGTGCCCGACTTCATCGACACCGACATGGTGCCTCCCGCCGAATGGCCGAACTCGGCATCCACCGAGTTCTGCTGAATCGAAAACTCCTGCACCGCGTCCATCGGCGGAGCGTAGGACCCCTTCGGCCCGATCTGCGTCGGGGCGCCATCCAGCAGCAAATCGTTCTTTTGCGTCGTGTTGCCGCCCACGTCCATCATCGAGGATGACCACATAAAAAACGGGTTCTTTTCCGACGTGTACCGGCTGACCACCGCCGGATCCAATAGCGCCAGAGTGAACGGATTCCGCGCCTTTACCGGCAGGTCCATGAGCATCTTGCGGTCGATTGTCAGCTCTCGCGTGGAAGTATTGAATTGGAGCGCCACAGCGCTGGTCGTCACGGTGACCGTTTCCACCAATGTCCCCGGACGCAGCGCAAAGTTCACCGTCACGTCCGCGCGCGTCTGGACCAGCACATTCTCCCGTTCCTGCCGGGCGAAGCCAGGCAGTTCCGTCGAGACCACATAGATACCCGGCTCGACGTTGTCGAACAGAAACGCACCCACGGCGCTCGTTTCCCGGGTGGTCGATATTCCCGTGTTGGTGTTTCGAATCGTTACCTTCGCTCCGGACACAGATGCATCCGAGGAATCGGTCACGATGCCTTGAATCTTCGCCCGATAGTCCTGTGCCAACAGCGTGGCCGAAACCAGCGCTGCGAAGAACAGAAGAGAACAGAATCTACGAACTTGCATATAGCCTCCCGGTTTCTGAATAGTCCCCATTTGGAAAACCTTCACTGGCGCAAGGTATATCACACTTGTGGCGGCGTTGCTACACTAATCTTTCCGGTGGATTTACAAACACCCCTCACATACGTCAAAGGCGTCGGGCCGGCGCGCGCCGCGATGCTGGAGACCAAGGGTCTGCGGGTGGCCGAGGACCTGCTCACCTACACCCCGTTCCGTTACGAAGACCGGTCCAATATCAAGACCATTGCGCAACTGGCTCCCGGCGAGATGGCGCCGGTGCTGGTGCGCGTCCACTCCGTGAAAACCCCAGGATTCCAGCGCCGCCGGTTGGGTATATTTGAAGCAAATTTTGTGGATAACTCCGGGGCATCGCTGGACGGGAAGTGGTTTCACGGCCAGTATCTGGCCAACGTGTTGGTCCCGGGCCTGCAAGTGGCTTTGTTCGGCAAAGTGGAGTTTGACGGCTATACGCGGCGCTTATCGATGATGCATCCGGAGTTTGAAGTGATTCCGGATGAGGATGATCCGGAGGCTGCTTTGCACACGGGCCGAATCGTGCCCATCTACGAAGCGGCGGGCAAGGTAACCACGCGTGTCTTTCGGCAACTCATCTATCGAATCCTGGAGAGCGTCTCCAACATCGAGGATCCTCTGCCGCCGTCGATTCTGCAGCGATTGAAGCTTCCCCTCTACTGGGATGCGATCCGCCAGTTGCACTTTCCTTCGGCCGAGGCCGATCTGCGAACTCTGAACAACTTTGCTTCTCCGGCGCACTACCGTTTGATTTTCGAGGAGTTTTTTTGGCTCGAGTGCGGCTTGGCGCAGAAAAGGGCCAAGGCGCGGGAAGTGACCGGGATCGCCTTTCAGCTCAATGATGCAATCCGGGAGAAGATCAAGGCGATGCTTCCTTTCAAACCCACCCGGGCGCAGAAGCGCGTCCTGGGCGAGATTGCACGCGACATGTCCGCGCCGCAGCCGATGAACCGTATGCTGCAGGGAGACGTGGGTTCGGGAAAGACGCTGGTGGCCGCGGAGGCGGCCATTATCGCCATCGAGAATGGCTATCAGGCGGCCCTGCTTGCGCCTACCGAGATTCTTGCCGCCCAGCACTATTTCAGTTTCCGGGATTTGTTCCGAAAGGTTGGCTACGT
>JAENWC010000219.1 GCA_016650235.1 Terriglobia bacterium | reverse complement strand
GCGTTTTCGACAGCTCCCGCCACCAGCGGGGCGAGCAGGCTCAGGGTCTGCACATGGTCATCGGTGAAGAAGCCGACGCGCTGGCTTTCCAGGTCCATCACGCCGAGCACGCGGTCCGGCGCCAGCAGCGGGATGGCGACTTCGGAACGGGTGCCGGGATTGGTCTCAATGTAGCGCTGGTCCGCATGGGTGTCTTCCACGCGCATGGGGGTACGGGTTTGGGCGGCGGCTCCGGTGATGCCCTTGCCGTAGGGGATATTGTCATTCTGGACACGCTCATCGAAGCGCAGACTGAAGCGGTGGCGCAGCACCTGGCGCGCTTCGTCGGCGATGAGAATGCTGAACGCATCGTAGTGGATGAGGCCGCGCACGGTGGAGGCCACGGTGCCCAGCAGCTCATCGAGATCGAGGATGGAGGAGAACTCGCGCGAGACGTGGGCGAGAGTGCGCAAGGTGCGGTTATTGCGCTCGACGCGGCGGTAGAGGCGCGCGTTGACGATATAAATGGCCACGCGGGTGGCGATCAACTGGAGCAGCGCGCTGTCCTCATGCGAGTAGGCGTCGGGCTGGGTGCATTGCATGTCCATGACGCCCACCAGGCGGCCGCGGGCGGTCATGGGGATGGCCATCTCGGAACGGATCGCGTCCACCACGGGAAGATATTGGGGATGGTTGCGGACATCACCGGCGACCACGGGCATGCGTGAAGAGGCGGCCATTCCGGTGATGCCTTCGTCGAGGGGAATGACCAGATCGCGCACCATCTCCTGATTGTGGCCGATGGAGTATCGAATGGTGAGGCCCTTTTTCTTTTCCGAATACAGCAGGATGGCGAACAGATCAAAGGGAAGCACCTGCCTGACGATTTGGGCAATGCGGGCGAGCAGATGGTCCAGATCGAGCGTGGTGGCAATGGAGCCTGTGATCTCGAGAAGAAAGTCGAGCAACTCGGAGCGGTCCTTAAACCGGGCGGGGGATTTCTTGGTTGGCATCGGATGGAATCCCTAGGAGGCCGTAGCCTCGATAATTTTGACGCTGGCGCTGGCGCCGATGCGCGTGGCTCCGGCGGCGGCCATGTTTTTGACGTCGTCCAGCGTGCGGATGCCGCCCGCGGCTTTGACGCCCATGCCGGGGCCCACGACCAGGCGCATGAGAGCGACGTCCTTGACAGTGGCCCCGTGCGCGGCAAATCCGGTGGAGGTCTTGACATAGTCGGCTCCAGCGAGTTTGGAGAGCGTACAGGCGAGCGCCTTCTGGTTGTCGTCGAGCAGGGCGGTTTCGAGGATCACCTTGACGGTGGCTCCGGCGGCATGGGCCACATGGACCACGGCGGCGATGTCCTGCTTGACGCGATCGGCATCGCCGGAGCGAAGCGCCCCGACGTTGATCACCATGTCGATCTCATGCGCGCCGGCGCGCACGGCGGCTTCGGTTTCAGCGCGCTTGGTCTCGGTGGCATTTGCGCCCAGCGGAAATCCGACGACGGTACAGACCTTGACGGGCGAGCCGGCGAGGAGCGCCGCCACCTTGGGCACCCAGTAGGGATTGACGCAGACGCTGGCGAAATTGTACTGGCGGGCTTCCGTGCAGACTTTGACGATATCCGATTCCGTGGCATCGGGCTTGAGGATGGTGTGGTCAATGAGGGCGGCGATGCCGGCATCGATTCTGGTGAGCCTGTGGGAAGCCGAGACGCGGTCTGCGCCGGCCGAGACGATGTCGCGTGTTTTTTGGGCGCAGGTCTGCGGGCAACGTCCAGTGCAATCGGGGCAGACCAAATCGGGGATATTGAGGCCTTCGCCCTTGACCGCCTTGGGGACGTGCAGCCGCGACAGGATCTCATCCCCGATTTGAGCGACCAGTTGTTCGAGTTCGGCGGGTGTCATGAGGAGCAGCGCTTTTCAATAGCCGTGATTTTGTCGATGCGGGCCTGATGACGCCCGCCGCCATAAGGAGTGGCGAGCCAGGTACGAAGCACGGTTTCAGCCTGCGAGGTGGTGAGCAGCCGGCCGCCAAGGGTGAGAACGTTGGCGTGATTATGCTCGCGCGAATTGCGCGCGGAGGCCACATCATAGCAGAGCGCGGCGCGGATGCCGTGGACTTTGTTGGCGGCCATGGCGGAGCCGATGCCCGCACCGTCGATGATGACGCCTCTGGTGGCTTGGCCGGAGGCCACGAGTTCCGCGACCTGCAAGGCGATGTCCGGATAGTCGGCGGGTTTTCCGTCCATCACACCGATGTCGCGAATGGCGAAGCCGAGTTCGGCGAGCAGGGGCAGGAGATCCTGCTTAAGTCGGAAGCCGCCGTGGTCGGCGCCTATGGCAACTGTGCGGTCTGGGGGGACAATTATGGTGATCTGGTCCGGAGGCAACTCTTGTATGGAGACACCACGACTATGGGCCAGGTCGCGCGCCGACGGCGTGATGATGCTGCCGATGGCAACTTGCAGTTGCCCGGAGGCCGGGATATCGCGTTCTGTGTAGACTTGCCGCATTAACAGAGGAATTACCAGTTTACTTTGTTACGGACCTTGCCGGAAGTTGAGCGGATGATTGGGCCGCCGGCTAGGCAATCTCCCGATCCTTAAGAAAGTCCTTGTGTGAAATGGGTTGCGGAGTGTTGCGAGAGCGCTGGGTGACGGTAATGAGGCTGTTGAGTGCCTGGGAATGGAACTGCTTGGTAGTTCGTTTTGCAAGAGCAATGATTTCAGTAGCTTTGACCAATGCGGGGAGCCCGCCCTGACCGAGGGGTTCCGGGAGCAGGTTCTGCACGACGCGGTTGGTTTGAAGATTGCGGAGCTGGCGCAGCGAGCGGTGGAAAGAGGACTGGTAGCGAGAATGGTAGCGTTCGAGGCGATCAAACTCTTTTTCGCAATTTGGGTCGAATAGTGGATCAACGCCGGAGGCGGCCATCTCGACTTGCCGGATTTCGACGCGATGGAGAGTCCAAGCGTCGCGGAGGAGTTGGTGAAAGAGAGAGTCCTCGAGCAGGCCTTCGGGGCGGACTTGGGAGGTGAGGCCGGATTCGAGGCTGCGGAAGTCGTCTTCCTGGCCGGACATGATGATGATGTTTTTCGAGGAGAAGCCGTGTTTCAGGGCATTCATGGAAGAGATAGCTTTGCCTTCCGGAGTGCGCGGCCCGGTGGAAGGGGAAGCGTCGGTGTTCGACAGAACAGACATTGTTGAAATTCCTTTGGATACTAATGATGGAGGAAACAGCGCACGACGGCGCGATCCCTCTCTTAATTAACAAGTAGCATTGGCTGGGGCGCAAACCGGGGGAGGGGGCGGGGGAAGTGGTTGAAAGGATGGGGAAAATAAAGAAGCGATGTTTGTCACCGTAAAAGGTTTCGCCGACCGCGCCACAGAAGAGGAAAACGGAAAGCCGGCGATCCCTTGCGTGTGAAGGTGCGGCCTACTGGTAACGATGAGGTTCAGCAATCCAGTCATGCGCCTCGTCCGGCTATAATGGTTGATACTTATGCTGTGTCACTGGGTGCGGCTTGCGGCGGTTTTGTGGGTGGCCGCGCAGGTGTTTGGACAAAGTGATGTGCCGATCCGGGCGCGGAGTTATCGCAACATTGCGCCGAGTACCGGCGCGGCGATTCCTATTGGACGGCGCGTGGAGGTTTCCGTGCCGCTGGGGTTGCCTCCGGTCAGGTTTCCAGAAGACAACCCACCCACCGCCGAGACGATCGCATTGGGAAGAAAGCTCTTCTTCGACGGAATCCTGTCGCGGGATGGGAAGGTGTCTTGCGCATCGTGTCATGACCCGCAGGTTGCCTTTTCAGATCCCCGGACAGTCTCGATCGGGGTGGATGGCTTGGCGGGCACGCGGCAGGGAATGGTGATCGTGAACGCAACCCACAGTTTCGCTCAGTTCTGGGACGGGCGGGCTTTGACGCTGGAGCAGCAGGCCGAGGGCCCGGTGCAGAACCCGATCGAGATGGCTCATTCGCTGGCCGGAGTGGAGCGTAAGCTTGCGGCCGATGCACGGTATGTGGAACTGTTCGGTGAGGCTTTCAGTCCCGGGCGGATTACGTTTGAAATGGTGGCAAAGTCGCTGGCCACCTATGAGCGAATGCTGGTGAGCGGGAATTCGGCGTTCGACCGCTACTACTACGGAGGCGACAAGACCGCGATGAACGAATCCGCCATTCGAGGATTGAAGTTTTTTCTCGATAACACTCTTGACGGGCCGAACTGTGTGAGCTGCCACCGGATTGAACCGGCTTACGCGACGTTCACGGAAGAGCGATTTCACAACACGGGTGTGGCGGTTGATCCCGAGACCCTCAACATCCGTGATGCCGGGAGGCTGGCCGTTACCGGATTGATGAAGGATCGAGGTGCATTCAAGGTTCCGACTTTGCGGAATATCGCATTGACCGCGCCCTACATGCACAACGGCAGCATGAAGACACTCGAGGAAGCGGTGGACTTTTATTTTCAGGGCGGCCGGCCCAATCCGCAATTGTCCGGAGTAATGCCTCACGCGCCGCTGCACAATATCCCGCTGGCCGGACAACCGCAGGCCAAAGCCGATCTGGTGGAATTCATGAAGGCCCTCACGGGAGAGATGCCCGAGCTGGCATCCCCTCCGGGAAACGAAACCGGCCATGACTAAACTCGGAATGTTCGGAATGCTGGTTCTGCCGCTCTACGGGCAGCTTTTTGATTCTTCGTCCGTGCAAGGCAAATATCACTTTGTTCAAATCACGGTAAGCGAGGAAAGGCCAGCAGAGGTTAGCAACCTGGGCGGCACGATCATCTTCGACGGCCGGGGCGGGTATCAGTTTGCGGGGCAGATGGGCGTGGGAGGCGAGGCGGCACAAGGAGTGGGAGGCGAAGGGAGCTATTCAGTATCGAGCGCCGGCCGGATGTCCATGAGGAGTCCGTCGCCGCCGGCCGGCAGACTGGAGATTCAGTTTGGCGCAGCGGGCGCCGTGCTGACCGGGGCCTCCGTGAGCAGTGCGCACGGCATCTTCGCCGCGGTGCGGGCGCCGGAGGGACCGGCCAGCGCTGGTGTGGTTCGAGGTAACTACGCCGGCGGGTACCTTTCCTTCCGCGGCGGTGAGGTGGGTGGCCTGACATCGGCTTTCGTGGAGTTGACGGCGGACGGACGCGGCGAGATTCCTTCGGCGGCGTTCCTCGGTCATGCGGCGTGGATTGACGACGTCAACCGCGCGGAGACTGCTTCGCGCCTGGCATATGCTGTTCGGGCGGATGGTACAGGCACGATTCGATTTGCTTCGAGATCGGATTTTGTCACCGGGGAGCGGGAGATTCTCACATCGGCGAATGGGGATTTTCTGCTTGGGTTTGGAACCGGCGCCGGACAGCGGGACATCCTGCTGGCGGTGCGCAAACCGCCCGATGCAGGCGATATATCGCTGGACGGTCTCTACTGGATGTCGGACTTGTGCGCCGCGAACTCGTTCACTTTCGAGCCGCAGGCTGCGCGTTTCAACAGCGGCTGGGGTTCGGCGAGGATGAACGGCAGCGGCACGGCGCTGCTGGCGCAAGAGGTGCGGATGAACGGACATCGGGTGAACCTCACCACTACGAATGTCTACCGGGTACTCCCGGACGGTTCGGGGATGTTCGGCGGGCAGCTTGTTCCCGGACTGAAGAACTTCGCATTGGGCGGCAGTCCGCAGGTGTTCGCGGGAGCGCTGGTGGGACTGGAAGGGAAGCTGACGCTGGAGCACGGGATATTTTTCGGAGTGAAGACCCCGGCAGTGAGTGGTTCCGGGGTGTTCCTGTCTCCGTTCGGCGTGGTAAACGCGACTTCGTTGGCGCCGCCGACGGCTTCCGTCGCACCGGGCGGGATCATGTCATTATTCGGATCGGGACTGGCGCCCCGGACCGCATCTTTCCAAGGCACTCCGCTGCCGGATGAACTAGACGGAGTTCAGGTGGTCACAAACGGAACGGCCGCCCCGATCCTCGTTATTTCGGATCAACAAATCAATGTGCAGATGCCGTTCGACCTGGAGGCCGGAACAGCGTCGATTCAGGTGAACAATAACGGCAGGACGTCGAACACCGTTGCGGTAGCCGTTGCGGCGACGAGCCCGGCGGTTTTTTCCGCCAGCCAAAAGGGGTTTGGAGGCGCACTGGCGTCGCACGCCGACTCCAGCTTGGTGACGCGGGAGAATCCTGCGCGACCGGGGGAAACCATTGTCCTGTTCATGAGCGGGTTAGGCCGGGTTGAGCCAGCCGTCACGGCGGGACAGGCGGGGGGAGCGACTCCTCTCAGCCGCGTAACGGGTTCCGCGCCGAAGGTATTATTCGATGGCCGGCCAGGCGAAGTTTTGTTTGCTGGTCTCGCGCCCGGGTTGGTTGGGGTTTATCAGGTGAACGTCATAGTTCCCCAAGAGACCGTGGCATCGGATAGTGTGACGGTGGCCGTAGCAACGCCGGATGCGTTTACGGACCTGGTCGACCTGCCCGTGGGCCGGTAAGTGTGGAGCGCCAAAAAACGATGACAAGCCGGAGGCCTATCCTAACTTTCAGTTGCGGGCGGTCGCGGGGCGGCCGGGAGGGCGGCCGGGTGGGCGACCGGGGCGGCCGCCCGCGGAAGGATGGGTGTTGAGAGGAAGTTCCTCCGGGACCGGTTTGCGGATGCGGCCATCGAGGTGGGCGTCGATGAGATCCTCTTTGGCCTTGATGAACTTGGGGGAACCGGGTTCGAGTCCGGTGTGAGCCAGATCGCGGTCCGGGATCTCGTGCGCGGTGACGAGGTATTTCTGCAGGTGGTTTTTGATGCGGTCATGCACCAGGCGGTGGGCCGAGCGCATGTAGAGGAACAGGATCTGGTCGCCGGCGGCAGGGCGCAGAGCGTGATAGATGAGAGAGGCCTTCTTGAGCTTGGGCGACTTGAGTAAGTGCTCGAGTTTTTTGGATTTGGATTCGAGCTTGTGCCAACTTTCGACGTCCGCTTTGGCGATCCCGAGCGTTTTGATGAGCTGCGCTTTCTCGCGGGAGCTGAGTTTTTCGGTAAGGACGAACAGAAACAGGCCGACCCGTTCCAGCGGAAAGGGGATGCCGAACGGGACGGTCTGGAGCGCGTGCTGGAACTTGGCAAAGCCGGCCTGATTGAAGTTGGAGCCGCACAGGGATTCCGAGAAAAGGGCAAGGAGCCCTTCGCGGTCCAGCGTTTCGAGCAGAGCGCCTGGGTTGGGTTCGTCAGCCATGTGGCGCAGTTCCTCGCGTAAGCACTTAGTGGTGATTTTACGTTCGAGCTTGGCATCGCGCACGTTTTGATACTGCGTCATAGTGCGACCCTCAATGGTGAGGCTCATGCGGGCCTGCAGACGCCACATGCGCAGGATGCGGGAAGGGTCGTCATAGAGGGCGTAGTTGGAGTTGACGCGCAACTCGCGGCGTTCGAGGTCGCCGAGGCCGTTGGCGGGGTCCAAGATCATGCCGCGCGAGCCCTTATTGAGTGATAAGGCGATGGAGTTGATGGTGAAATCGCGGCCGCGCAGGTCCTCATAAATACTGGCGG
>JAENWC010000218.1 GCA_016650235.1 Terriglobia bacterium | reverse complement strand
ATCCTGTTGTGCAGGGCGAGGTGCGAAACATTGGGCTTGGCGTATCGGTGGAAGCGGTGGATCAGTTTCAACTCGAGACGGCCGGCGCGTCCGTGCAGTTCGGCGGGCAGGGTGCGACCAACTTCGTAATCAAGTCGGGGACCAACAAGTTTCATGGGGCCATGTACGAGTACTTCCGGAATACTGTGCTCGATGCCCGCGGTTACTTTGCGCGCACCGACACGCCCGAGCACCAGAACCAATTCGGAGCAAGCGTCGGCGGTCCCATCGTTCGCAATCGCATGTTCTTCTTTGCCAACTACGACGGGTTCCGCTACCGGACGGAATCGGCCGGCGCCTTCGCGAGCGTTCCCACTCCGAATATGCGCGCCGGGAACTTCAGCCAGTTGTCCGTCCCCATCTTCGACCCGCTGACAACGGCCGCCAATGCGTCGGGCGTTCGAACCCGCGCGCCCTTCCCGGCTAACACCATTCCCCCAAACCAGATTTCAAAAGCATCGCAGTACTTCCAGCAAGGGCTGCCCGATCCGGTGAACCCGAGCCTGCAAAGTAACTATCTGACAAGTCTTCCATTTGGCTTCAACAACGACAATACGACGAACAAAGTCGATCTTACTATTAATGATCATCACTCGACGTCATTCCTTTTCAGCAAAGGTCACCGCGGGCAGGCGACGCTCTATCGCAACGCCGGCAATAACCTGCCCCTTCCCTACGCCGACACCAGGGCTGTGGATGAATATACCCTCACGACGCAGGCCAAGCACAACTGGGTTCCCACCGGGAATATCGTGAACCAGATCAGCTATGGGTATGCGCGGTTCAACGTGCCCATCACCAACGTCACCGTGGAAGGTAATTATCCCACCAAGGCCGGCATCACCGGCTTGCCTCCGGGTGAAGCCGACTCGTCGTTCCCGGAGATTGCTTTCGGAGGACCCAACGCTCCAACAGGATGGCGCGGCACCAATTCCCGAGCTTTCCTTGACCTCACAAACACGTTCACGCTGCAGGACAATCTGCAGTGGACCGTCGGCAGACACTCAGTCACATTCGGCGGCGAGATTCAATGGTCGCAGATCAACGGCAAAGAGCGCCTGTTAGGCAGTTTCGCCACCTGGAATTTCAGTAACCTCCAGACCGCCGGCTTCAATGCCGCTGGCACGCTGCAGGCCGCACAGGGCCATTCCTATGCGAGCTATCTGCTCGGGGCGGTGAACTCGGCGGGCGTCACAGACGACTACGTCGTTGGCACCGGGGGACGGTACCGCACTTATTCCTCCTGGGTGCAGGATACATTCAAGATGACGAAGAGCCTCACGCTCATTCTCGGCTTGCGCTACGACATCATGACCCCCTACGTCGAAGTGGCTGACCGCGTGTCGTTCTTCGATCCGACGGTTCCCAATCCCGCAGTCGGCGGATTTCCTGGAGCGCTGGTGTTCGCGGGCAACGGTCAGAACAGTTGCAAATGCCGGACCCCGGTGAAGACTTACTTCAGGAACTTTGAGCCGCGCCTCGGCTTGGCCTACAATCTGAACAGCAAGACCGTACTCCGCGCCGGCTACGCGATCAACTCCACGCACCGCGGCGCCGTCGGTGGTCGAGGCGGCGCCCGGACGGGCACCGGTCTGCTCGGTTACTCCGCGAGCCCATCCTTTGGAAGCCTCGATGGCGGCATCAGTCCCGCGTTTTACTGGGACAACGGTTTTCCGTCGTATCAAAGAGCGCCTTTCTTTGAGTCCACGCTGAACACCGGTTTCTATACCGGGCGGCCCCAGGGCGCCTCTGTCACATATGGCGATCCCGATATCGGCGGCCACCCGCCGCGATACCAGAACTGGAACTTCGGTGTGCAGTCCGCCCTCCTCTCCTCACTCACCGTCGGAGTCAACTATGTGGCCAGCAACGGCCACTATCTGCAGGGTGGATCGCGCGGCATCTGGTCGAATGCAATCGACCCGAAGTACGTCTCGCTCGGCAATCTGCTGAGCATGACGGCCAGCCCGGCCAACGTCGCTTCCGCCCGGGCGCTCTTCCCGGAAATCCGCTTGCCCTACGCTAACTACATTGGCAGCATCGCTCAGATGTTGAAGCCGTTCCCGCAATACTCCGGCCTTGCGGACCCCTACGGCATGGTGGGCAATGCCAACTACAACTCGGTGCAGTTTACGGCCGATAAAAGGATGTCACAGGGGCTCACCTTCCAGTTCAACTACACTTTCGGGAAAGGCTTCGACGATCTCGGCAGCCGCAGCGCGTACTGGTCTGAAAAGGCGCAGACGACAGACTCAACTCACATCCTCAACGCCATTTTCCTCTACCAGTTGCCCTTCGGCAAAGGCCGCCCCATTGCCCCCGGTAACTCCCTGGTGAGCGCAATGCTCTCGAACTGGCAGGTTTCCGGTATTACAACGTACCGGTCCGGCTCAGGTTTTGGCAGCATCCCGGCGAATTGCAATTTGCCTAGCGCTGGCTCCTGTTACTCGGATTTCGCCCCGAACTTCAACGGGCCGGTCCGTATCAACGGGGATTACCGCGTTACGGATCGCATGGGTAACGACCAGACCCGGTTCCTGGACCGGAATGCGTTCCAAAACCCGGTGCCGTTCACATACGGCAACACACCGCGTTCCCTTGTATACAAGCTGCATAACCCGCCGAGCTACAACCAAAACTTCAGCTTGCGCCGCGAGTTCCCGATTCACGAGTCGTGGCGCTTCGCTCTGCAGGCGGATACCTTCAACACGTTTAACTCGGTGAACTGGGGCAACCCCAACAACAATCCCACCAACGTCAATTTCGGCCGCATCACCGGCCAAAGGGACTCGGCGCGTGTGGTACAGTTCAACGCCAGAATCATGTTCTGACGAACTGGCGGGCGTGCCGGCCCGGCGGTTGATCGGTTGCACGCCTATTGCTTAGAACAGGGGAAGGGGCATGTCGCCCGGAGCGAAGGTGATGCCCACCGTTGCCATGAAGCGGTCGTGCTGGAAAGAATCTCCGGTATTGGTGGAACGGAATGCATTCACGTTCGCATTGAAATGCAGGATGGATGTTATCCGCCTGGAAACTCCCCCGCCAAATCCTAAATAGCCGAAGGTTCCATGCGAATCTATAACAGTATTCATCTTAGAGTAGTTGACGTTGGCGCCAATGTTCCAATAGCGTATGCCTGTGTATGTATAGGAGGCGCCCGCGGTGTCTTGCAGGGAAGTCAAATAAGCGCCATTACCGGGAGAGATGCCACGCTGGTAGGTGAAGGCGACACTGGAACGGGAAAAGCGGCCGGCAATGGAAGCGTTCCCCGATACACCCCGCATAGTACCATGAAAGGCCTCAATCACCTGATTCTGGCCAGTTATAGCGGCAATGAAAGGATCTACATTTACCCGAACCAGTCTTTCAGATTCCACTTGAAAGATTCCGGCGGCAAGGTTGACGGTCCATCGCGGTGAAACAATGCGGCCAAAAGTGCCCATGATGTTATGGACATAAGCTTCACCAAAGTTGTTCTTATAACTAAAGGTATTGAAGCTATAAGAGGCACCCACGCTCTGCCGCCTGCTGAGCAAATAGGACACAGAGCTGGTGGTTCCATAGCCGTCAGTGTCGACCAAGAACGGATCCCGATAGCGGTAGAAGAAAGCAGAGCCGCTCGTACTAAAGGAGAGACGAGCCGACTTTTGGTAAGTGATGCCAGCGGCTGAGGATAAGGCCAGTACCTTGGAATCGAATAGATTCGAAGATGGGTTAGGTAACTGAGCAGTGGGATTGTCGGAAAACGATGTGAAGCTATTACCAGCCAGATAACTATAATACGACGCACCTTGGGCCAGAAACATAGTCAACCGGGGGCTAAATTGCCGGCCATAGGTCGCGGACATACTGTGGTTGTTCCCTCCGAATGCAGTTGTATCCCGCAAACTCGTATAGTTGCCGCGGTAATCGAGGGAGGCAAAATCCCTTTTGCCGACGGAATTGGCCATGGCCCCGAAGTTAGCAAGATAGCCGAACCGGCCGGATTCATTCAGACTATCGAATGAGGTGAGCCCGCTGAAATACCCCGCACTGATCCCCGCGAAAGGGCGAAAGCTCACCGGTCGTCCTCCGCTGCGCCCTGCCGTACCAGCGCCGCGGCTGAGAATGGACGGTCCACCGAAGCCGCCCATCTGCGCAACAGCCGGCAGGGTGCAACAGGCTGCCACCATCCAGCCAACCAGAGCTCTACGATTCAAAATACAACCCTCCTCATTTTCATCCCTCCGCAAGTCATGAGTTTGACGCCTCTGGACGGGCCGTGTCAAGTTCAAGCTATGATTGTCCAGTTGCCACTATGATGGTTCCCAGGCTTTACGCCATTGTCGACGTCGAAACCATGCGGATGCGAGAGTTTCCGGCTCTCCAGGCGGCAGAGGCAATGTTGGATGGCGGCGCCCAAATGCTCCAATGGCGCTGCAAGCTTCCCGTTACGCGCGCCTTCATGAGGGAGGCGGAGAAGCTTTCGGAACTGTGCCAACGGTTTCACGCGCAGTTGATCATCAACGACCGGGCCGATATCGCGGTCCTTCTGGATGCCGGTTTGCACGTAGGCCAGGCAGATCTTCCCGTAGCGCGCGCCCGCCAACTGATTGGACCTTCCGCGTTTCTAGGGGTCTCCACGCACAATGAAGCGCAGTTGCAGGCAGCGGCGCGAGAACCGGTGGATTACATCGCGTTGGGTCCCATTTTTTCCACGCCCAGCAAGCGCAATCCGGATCCGGAAGTCGGCCTGCAATGCTTGCACGATTGGCGCAGATGGACGGAAAAGCCGCTGGTGGCCATCGGCGGCATCACGCGCAAGAACTATCTGGCCGTGTTTGATTCCGGCGCGGACTCAGTGGCGGTGATCAGCGACCTGTTAACCGAAGAACTTTCCACGGATCGATTGAGAAGGAGAATGCAGGAATGGCGCAGCTTGACGGGCTGAAAAACCAGGAGTTACAAAAGAGTCTGGGCCTGCTCGACTCCACCACGATCGTGATGGGCTCCATGATCGGCTCGGGGGTCTTCATCGTGGCCGCGGACATATCGCGGCAAGTAAGTTCTCCCGGGCTGATGCTGATGACCTGGGTAGTAACCGCGCTGCTCACGCTGATCGCAGCCTTGAGCTATGGCGAGTTGGCCGCTGCGATGCCGCAAGCGGGCGGGCAATACGTTTACCTGCGGGAAGCGTACGGACCTCTGTTCGGTTTCCTCTATGGTTGGACCCTTTTCCTGGTGATTCAGACGGGAACCATCGCCGCTGTGGCGGTTGCATTCGCCAAGTTCGCGGGCGTCTTCTTTCCCTGGATCGCGGCCTCAAACGTTGTGGTCAGCCTGGGCCGGCTACAGGTCAACACACAGCAACTGACCGGCATTGCGGTCCTGGTGCTGTTGAGCTGGGTGAATGGTCAGGGAGTCAGGCTGGGGGCCATGGTGCAGAACGTTTTCACCATCGCCAAGACGGGCGCGCTGCTCGCGCTGGTGGGGTTGGGTTTGACGCTCGGGCGAAACAGTGAAGCCGTCTCGCTGAACTTTGGAGAAGGCTTCTGGGGCGATGCAAGCTGGAGTTGGACCACCATCCGGATTGTGGGGGTGGCGATGGTCGGGGCTTTGTTCAGTTCCGACGCCTGGAACAATGTGACCTTCACGGCTGGTGAGACCAAGAATGCCAAGCGGAATCTTCCTTTGTCACTGGCGCTTGGCGTAGGGATCGTGTCGGTGCTCTACCTGGCCTGCAACTACGTTTATCTGCAAGTGCTCCCCATCGACGCCATCAAGACTGCCCCGGAAGATAGAGTGGCAACGGCAGTGGCCATGGGGATTCTGGGCCCCGGCGCAGTACAGATGATGGCCGCGGCCATCATGGTTTCCACTTTCGGATGCATGAACGGGATGATCATGGCGGGAGCCAGGGTCTACTACGCGATGGCGCTGGACGGGCTGTTCTTCAAACAAGTGGCGCGGGTACATCCGGACCGGCGGACTCCGCAGGTGTCTCTGGCGGTGCAATGCGCGTGGGCGTGCCTGTTGACCCTGAGCGGAAGCTATAGCGACTTGCTGGACTATGTTATATTCGCTGTTTTGCTTTTTTACATTCTGACCATCGCTGGAATCTTCCGGTTGCGGGCCACACGGCCCCTGATGGAGCGGCCGTACAGGGCCATCGGGTATCCGGTCTTGCCGGCACTCTACATCGTGCTGGCGGGGTTGATTGAAGTATTGTTGTTGCTGTACAAGCCCAGCTATACCTGGCCGGGCCTGATGATTGTGTTGTTGGGTATTCCTGTTTACTATATGTGGCGGAGAAAAGGGGTGCAGGCATGAGTTTGATGGCAATCAAACCTCTCGATGTGATCATGGCGCAGGCCAGAGGGGGTGAGCATTCCCTCAAGCGAACGCTGGGCCCCATGAGCCTGATCGCGCTCGGAATAGGCGCCATCATCGGCGCGGGACTGTTCTCGCTCACCGGCATCGCCGCGGCGGACAACGCGGGTCCGGCGATTGCTCTCAGTTTCCTTGTGGCGGCCATCGGATGCGCCTTTGCCGGGCTCTGCTACTCAGAGTTTTCCACGATGATTCCCATCGCCGGCAGCGCCTACACGTATGCCTACGCCACCATGGGCGAACTCATCGCCTGGATCATCGGATGGGATCTGGTGCTGGAATACGCCGTGGGCGCGGCCACGGTTTCCATCAGTTGGTCGGCCTATGTGGTGAGTCTGCTCCACGACTTCGGAATTAGCCTGCCAGTGGAACTGATCGCATCGCCGTGGCAACCGGTGACGCTGCCCGATGGCACGATGGTGCACGGCATCATCAATCTTCCGGCGGTGTTTATCATCTGCATCATCTCTGCACTCCTGATGCGGGGCATTCAAGAGTCGGCCACTGTAAACTCCATCGTTGTAGTCATCAAGGTCACTGTGGTTCTTGTGTTTATCGGGGTCGGTGTTTGGTATGTGAAGGGGTCCAACTACGTGCCCTTCATCCCGCCCAACACGGGTACCTTTGGCGAATACGGACTCAGCGGAATCGTGCGGGCAGCCGGGGTGATCTTTTTCGCTTATATCGGCTTTGACGCCGTTTCCACCGCGGCGCAGGAGGCCAAGAACCCACAAAAGGATATGCCCATCGGGATCATCGGATCACTGGCGATTTGCACGGTCTTGTATATCGCCTTCGCGCTGGTTATGACGGGCCTCGCGCACTATACCGAATTCAAGGACCAGGCGGCGCCGGTGGCCGTCGCCATTGCGCACACACCTTTTGTATGGCTGAAGCCGCTCATCAAATTTGCCATCGTCGCCGGTTATTCGTCGGTGATCCTGGTGATGCTGCTGGGCCAATCGCGCGTCTTCTTTTCGATGGCCAACGATGGACTGTTGCCCCAGGTGTTCTCGGCCATTCACCCCAGGTACCGCACGCCGTGGCGGTCGAACATGCTCTTCATGGTGTTTGTCAGCCTGTTTTCGGCGTTCGCGCCGATTGCGATGGTGGGCCACATGACCAGCATTGGAACCTTGTTCGCATTCGTGATCGTGTGCGCCGGAATCCTGGTGATGCGCAAGACACAGCCTAACCTCGACCGGCCGTTCCGTACTCCGTGGGTTCCGGTGGTCCCGATTCTCGGCATCCTGGTGAACTTCATGCTGATGTTCGGCCTGGGCTGGGAAAACTGGCTGCGGCTATTTGTGTGGCTTGCCATCGGGCTGGTTTTCTATTTTGCCTACGGGCGGAGCCACAGCCACCTGCGCGGGAGTAAACAATAGCGGGACAGGCCGGGAGGCCGGCCTATCCTACCGGCCTTTGCGCAGGCGGTAGTCATCCACTCCGCGCGTGGTGACGACGCGGCACATCTCAAACAGCCTGGACCGTGCGCGCGAGCCGATGCGCTCGGTCAGGTAATACCGCGAACCGACGTCTCCGCCAACTCCACCCGGGATGGGCGCGTCGCCTGCTTCGGCGTCCCTCAGATTGGTGGTGGCGATCAGGGCCTTGTTGTTGTTGTAGCGGTAGGTGATCAACGAGGTGACCGTGTCCTCCACCCAATCCGAAACACGGTGCGCGCCCAGATCGTCCAGCATCAGCACTTCGCAATCCAGCGCAAATTGATAGGCCTCCCGGTGGGCCGAACCGGACGCGCTGTCGTAGCTGGACCGCAAACGCTCCAGCAGGTTTTGATAGTCGAAGAAGACGCACTCGAAGCCGCGCGCCATCAATCGTTTCAAGACCGAGACGGCGAGATGTGTTTTCCCGGTGCCAGGATCGCCAATAAATAACAGCCCCTGCTTTTTGGTTCCGAAAGGAAATTCGCGCGAATAGACGGCCGCGACACTCACCGCGGTCTGCAGGGACCGGTGCGTGACGGGATTCTCCGGCAGTGTGCTGAAGTTGTCAAAGGAAGCGTTCTTGTACATGGGTGGAATCGCCGCTTTGGTCAGCAGGCGGCCCGTACGGTCGGTCAACAAGCACTCGCAGCGCTCGGCGCCCTCCAGGCCGTCCTTGTCCACGATCTTCCATCCGGTTCCGCCACAGACCGTGCAAACGTTCGTCTCAACCATTGCAAACCTCCTCTGATTCCACTGTCGCGAGCACATCTCCAGCCGCCACCGCATCGCCAGGCCGGACCAAGACCCGAATCACGCGTCCGGCCAGCGGCGCCCGCATCTCATTTTGCATCTTCATCGCCTCGACCACCATGATTGCCTGCCCCGCTTCCACAGCTTGCCCTTCTTCCACCAGCAGATCAACCACGCGGCCGGGCATGGGGGCCGTCACGTGTTGCCGGCCAGCCGCAACCAGGGAAGAAACCGCGCCGGAGATCTCTCTCGGATCCTCGATGCGAACGGCAACGACTGCTCCGGCCACCTTGACCACGCCTTGATCCCCGTTGAGTGTAACAACGGCCTCGAAGCTGCTCCCCTCCCACAGTATCGAATAGATTCCCGGCTCCACCTCCACCACGGAGACCGAACCCTTCTCATTCCCGCATTCGAAGCCCCACCCATTTTGCGCTAACTCGGGATTGAGTTCCAGATCATTGGCAACCCCATCCAGCCAAACGCGCAGCTTCATCGCAGCCCCTGGCTTCTTCCCTCGCTCAACCAGCGGCTTGCAGGCTGGGCGTTGCTTACAGGCTGGGCCCCGCTGGGCGCCGGTACACGGTTGTGTTTGCGCCAATGCAGCACCGCGGCGATAGCGGCTACGGCATCGCGCCGGGAATCGGGCGGCTTTCCGGCCGCACTACGCCCGGCGGCGCTACGAGCGAAAAACTCTTCAATAAATCCGGTGTGCAGATTTCCGGCTTGAAATTCGGAATCATACACTACCTGCCGGAAGAAGCTCAGATTGGTCTTGATGCCGCGAATGGAGAACTCGCGCAGAGCGACGCGCAACCGGTCAATCGCCTCTTTGCGCGTTTCGGCCCAGACGACCAGCTTTGCGAGCAGCGGATCATACTCCACGGGAACCATCCAGCCCGCATAAACTCCCGTGTCCAGCCTGACCCCTGGTCCCGTGGGAGCCTGTATCGCCTCGATCCTGCCGGGAGACGGAAGAAACTGCCGGTCCGGATCTTCCGCGCAAATGCGACACTCAATGGCCGCGCCGTTCCAGACTACATCCCGCTGGGTGAACCCCAACCTTTCTCCCGCAGCCACGCGCAGTTGCCACTGCACGAGGTCGCGTCCGGTTACCAGCTCTGTCACCGGGTGCTCCACCTGCAGCCTGGTGTTCATCTCGAGAAAGTAAAAGCTGCCTGTCTCATCCACCAGGAATTCCACCGTGCCGGCGTTGTGGTATCCGGCGGCGCGCGCGGCCCGGAGCGCCGCTTGCCCCATTTGTTCCCGCAATTCCGGACGCGAGGCAGTGAACGGCGATGGGCACTCCTCGATCACTTTCTGGTGCCGGCGCTGGATGGAACACTCGCGCTCTCCCAGGTGCACACCGTTGCCGTGCTGGTCCAGCAGCACCTGAATCTCGATGTGTCTCGGCTTTTCAATACACCTTTCCAGATAGACCGCACCGTTTGAAAAGCTACGCTCCGCCTCGCTGGAAGCATCGCGCAGCGCGGCTTCCAGGTCCACCTCCGCGCGAACCTGCCGCATGCCTTTCCCGCCGCCGCCGGCCGCCGCTTTCAACATGACCGGATACCCCATGGCGGCCGCAATCATTTTGGCCTCCCGCAAATCCGTCACCGGATTCTCAGCGCCGGGCACAACTGGAACGCCCGCCTGTTGCGCCACGCGGCGCGCCTCGGTCTTGAGCCCCATGGCTCGAATGGCCGATGCCGGGGGACCGATGAACACCAGGCCTTGCTTGTGGCAAAGCTCGGCAAAATCGGCATTCTCGCTTAGGAATCCGTATCCCGGGTGGATGGCTTCGGCGCCTGTGGCCCCGGCCGCCTGAATGATGCGCTCCATATTCAGGTAACTCTGGCGGGATTCGGATGCGCCAATCGAAACCGCTTCATCCGCTAATCGAACATGCAGCGAAGCGCGATCCGCCTCCGAGTAGACCGCGACGCTGGCAATCCCGCTCTCACGCAGTCCGCGCATGATGCGGACTGCAATTTCGCCTCGATTGGCGACCAGGACTTTCCGGAACACAACGAGAATTGTAGCAGTCAGGCAACATTGGCTTCGTTTTGCCGGCGTTGGGCATTGAGGAGGAACCCGGCGGCTTCGGCTTCATACTGGGCCACTGAGTAGTCGATGGTTGCGTCTGTGGCAAGTTGGCTTCGTTTTGCCATTTTGTCGATGGGGACGAGCGGGGATATGTTGTCCGCGTCCAAATGGTTTGCATTTTCCAGGACATAGCGGTCCGACTGGAGGGTGCGGAGTTCACGGAGTGCACGGTAGTAGGATTTTTCGGCACGGGCGAAGTAGCGGGCGTAGCGGTCGCATTGAGGGGCGAGGTTGGGGTCCGCGAGCGGGTCATCCAGTGAACACGCGCAAAACGGAGCTGCTGTCCGCGAGGATAGCTCGGGTGTTTCTGACTCGTTTGGGGGCGCGGACAGCGCCCTTTGCGCTATGCCGGATGCGGGGAGTTGCGCTTCGAGGCGGCGTGTGCGGCGCATGTTCCAGGCGGCGTGAAGAAGGTTATCGAAGGCGGAGAGTTCGAGTTGGCCGTTGGGTTTGATTTGACCGGTGAGTTCGATTTGGAAATCGAGGAATTCGTCCTGTTCGCCGGGGAGGATGACGAGGTCCTTTGTAGTGAGGCCATGTGTGCGCGCGTTTTTGGAGGAGGCTGTTTTGCCTTCCAAGGTGCGCGGGCCTGTGGAGAGTTTGGCGTTGGCACGATTGGCTTCGATTTGTAATAGCGAGGACATGGGGAAACTCCTTTGGGGAATGGTCCTGGCGGAGGCCGGCAGGAGGAGGCGGGGCGCGCGACGGGCCATGCCTTCTTAATTTAAGTGTAGCTGACGTGGCCAAAAGTGGCGGGGCGGATTTGGAGGGGAGATTGAGTGTTATGAGGGAGTTGCAAGGATTTCTATCGCTGTGATCGTTTACCGGCCAGAGTTCAAAAAACTATGTTTTCTGAAGCCTTCGACATGATGTCTTCAGATCCCAAGCACCTCGCTCAGCCTGGCGATGAGCGAGGCGCGTTTCGTTTTGCTCAGGTTGGTCAATCCCCCAGCGAACCGCCGGCAGCGCCTCAGCACCCGGAACGTCAAGCAGTGCCCAATCTGGTTCGCCAGCTTTGATTGAAACCAGAAAGCGGCGGTGATCCCGAGGCATGTTCCCGACGATGCCGGCAATCAGATCCTCGCGGGCCGCTAGTAATTCATCGAGGGTAACGGCAACCTCTGTCATACCCTTAAAGCCTCTCGCGAATTCCGCCGCGATATCGAGGTGCGCCGGGGCGAGCAATTCCCTCGGGGGACACCTCAAAACCGGCCATTAAGGGTCTACTTCAAAACCGGCCATTTCCGGGCGGTCAGGGTCACTTGATTTATACCGTACCAGAGGGATCTCCGGCAATAAGAAATTTGCTTGTACTCAACCGCGAACCCGGCTTCTTCGCTATAATGGCCAAGCCGCGACGGAGGATAGGGCTCTCCAGGAATGGAACCCGAGCGCCGCTCACGGTGCTGGATCGGCGGGGTGGCTTGCCGCCCTCGCCAGCCGAGCCAGCGGGAAAGCGTTAAATTCCGGGGGTTTGGGGGCTGGCCCCCATCTTCAAAAAGAGACTTCTTCCTCATGCTCTTTTCTCCCGTGTTTCGACCGGCGCCGCGGTTTTCGTCCGCCAACTTCTCGGACCGCATGTAAGCACATGTCCGTGATGCAGCAACCGGTCCAGCATCGCGCTCACCGCCGCCACATCGCCCAGCAGCCGGCCCCAGTCTTCCACGGGCCGATTGGACGGCAGCACCGTACTCGCCCGTTCATAGCGGCGCATCACGATCTCCAATAAGTCTTCGGCCGCCGTGTGCGGCAGTTTTCGCATTCCAAAATCGTCAATGATCAACAGTGGCGCCGTCGCGATCTGGTCCATATACTCGCGCCGCGT
>JAENWC010000217.1 GCA_016650235.1 Terriglobia bacterium | reverse complement strand
GTCGAGGACGGGCAGGTTGTCGAGCATCGAGCGCTCCACGGATATTGTGTCGGCGTTTTGGGAGGTATCAACTGTGACTTGGCGGTCCGATGCCTGAATGCTTATTTCATCCTTACGCGCGGCCATGCTGAGACGGAGCGTTACTGCAATGGACCTGCGGCCGAGACGAACCTTCCTCGATAAGGATTCAAATCCAAACAGGGATACGCGAAGTTCGTAGTCGCCGGGGGAGAGGTTTTGGAAAGCAAACCCGCCACTGAGGAGGGTGTCCGCTTGCAGTTCAGCTCCAGAGGGAGTGAGGAGGCGGACTGCGGTGAACGCGACCACGGAGCCCGAAGGGTCCAGCAGTGTGCCGGTGATGGAGAGGGAAGGTTGCGCGAACACGGGCATCGTGAAGGCAAGCAGTAAGATTGCAGTGGCCAAATGCATCCATTACCAATCTAACCGTACTGATCGGGTCGTGTGTCAGAATGGGTACATGAAAATTCCTACAGGAATTCCGATTCTCTTGTGCGGGCTCACCTGCTGGGGTCAGATCAGCGAGACCGATCAGAAAAAGATAGCCGCATTGACGGGTTGGAGCGGAGCCTATACGCCCGCCGAGGACACCTACAAGGTCAGCCAGCCACGCACCGATGTAAAGGTGACGGTGGAAGGCCGGACGCTGCATCCGTTTCTAGGACTGACTTCGTGGGCCGCATTCACCCAGACGCCAGGGCACGGCCTGATGGTGATGGGCGATCTGGTCTTGCTCGAGGACGAGGTGAACCCTGTCCTGTCGGCCGCGCTCGACAACGGGTTGGAGGTAACGGCGCTGCACAATCATTTCTTCTACGAATCGCCGCGCGTGATGTTCATGCACATCGGCGGCAGCGGATCGCTGGAGAAGTTGGCCGGCGCGGTACGCAAGGCGACCGATGTGGTGCACTCGATTCGGAAAGCCAACGCCGCCATGGCGAGCCGGTTTGCAGGGGCGGCGGCGCCGGAGGCGAACTCCATCACGGCCGCGGTTCTGGACGGGATTCTGGGAGTGAAGGGGCAGGTGAACAGCGGGATGTACAAGGTCTCCATCGGCCGGCCCGCCCAAATGCACGGCAGCAAGGTGGGCAACGCGATGGGAGTGAACACATGGGCCGCCTTTGCCGGCAGCGATGAGATGGCGCAGGTGGATGGCGATTTCGCGATGCTCCGTTCGGAGATGCAGGCGGTGTTGAAGGCGTTGCGGAAATCGGGCATACAGATTGTGGCCATCCACAATCACATGACGCATGAAGAGCCCTCTTACTATTTCCTGCACTACTGGGGCAAGGGGCGCGCAGTGGACCTGGCCCAAGGGATCAAGAGCGCATTGGACCAGCAGAAACGCTAGTCTAGCGTTTCTTAATGCGGGACTGCGGCGGTGACCCGAGCCGGGATTCCAGCGGCATCGAGCATAGTATTGGGGGCGGCGGATGCTGAGCGCACGAAGCCCAGAGCTACCACACGCCCGAGGGCCGGACTGTATGCGGCAGACGTGATCGCGCCAACACCGGCCCCTTGGTGGCTGAGGGTGGTTCCCGGCGAGGGAGCCTGCTGCGTCTCCAGTTGCAGCCCGGCTAATTGGCGGTTGACCTGTCCGCGGGAGCGAACCCGCTCGACGATCTCCTGGCCCAGATAGCAGCCCTTATTGGAATGGACGCCGTGCATGAGGCGGACCTCCTGCACGAGGCAGGTGTTGTCAAAGTCTTCGCTAAAGCGCGGCCGCGCATTCTCGATACGGACGGCATGAATCTCCTGCTCCGACGCCTCCAATGCGCCTATCCCCAGGAGCCACTGCCAGGTGGAATGTCTGTCTCCGGCAGGAATGATAAACCGGCAGCCCGCGACGCCGGTTACCGTGACGCCGGCAATGATGCCGCCCTGCCAGGGGAAAAATCCGCCGGGCGGCGGCATCTTTGCGCCGACCGATTCCAGCACGGCGGCGGCGCCGGGCCCCTCGACGGCGATGACGGTGCACTGGCTGGACAGGTCGGTAAGGGTAACGTCATCGGCGATGATAAATTTGTTCAAGTGATCGAGGAGGGGCTGGCGCGCTTCCGGTTCCACGTCCAACAACACAGAGTCGTTCTCGCGGTAGATATTGGCATCGGAGACGATCTTGCCATGAGCGGTGAGAAAGAAAGCGTAACAACCCTGGCCTGGCGCCAGTTCCTGGACGTTGTTAGTAGA
This sequence comes from Terriglobia bacterium, assembly GCA_016650235.1. Classification (GTDB taxonomy): domain Bacteria; phylum Acidobacteriota; class Terriglobia; order Bryobacterales; family Bryobacteraceae; genus VFZE01. The sequence goes on along the minus strand of JAENWC010000217.1, from coordinate 5,141 downwards.
CATGGCATGGAGCAGGCGCGCGCGATCCGCGCCGGTGGCGCGAATCAGGCCGCGGCCAGGAAGATGGAAGAGGGCGGCGGCTTCGCGCAACGCCTGGTAGCCGGACAGGATCATCCGGCCATCCAGCGCAGACCGCCGGAGAGGGCGACAATGAGAAGGCCGGAGACGACGATACCGGTCATCCAGCGGCGCCGCTTGGCCTCCTGCACGCCTGGTTTGCCAAGCAGGAACGCGACGGCAAAGACGTGCAGTGCAAGCAGCATCTTGATCGCGAAGACGATGTAGTAGCCCTTTGGAGGATTCTGCTTCTGCAGCAACACGAGCAACCCGCTGGCAAGCAGCCCGAATACGGCTGTCATGATCCAGGGGCGGAAGGCGGCGGCGAGCCGTTCCCCGGCTAGGCGGCGCGTCTCTTCCGGCAACTGCTGCAGGGCCGGGCTGAGGACAAACCGCGCGTAGATGACGCCACCGAGCAAGGTGAAGGCCGAGCTGAGATGAATCCACCGGCGAACAATAGTGAGGAAATCGTCCAGAGACATTCTCACCCGAGTATACACGGATGGGCCGCTATACTACGAGGTGTGATCCACGAAATCCTGCCCGTTGGCGCGCTGCAATGCAATTGCTCGATCTTCGGCGATGAAGCCTCGCGCGAGGCGATTGTGATTGATCCGGGCGACAACATAGAGGAGATCCAGGCGGTGCTGGCGCGGCACCAGTTGAAGGTGTCCGCGATCGTGATCACGCACGCGCACATTGATCACATCGGCGGCGCGGCGAAGCTAAAGGCGGCCACCGGGGCTCCGGTGCACATGAACCGGGACGATCAACTGCTGTACGATCACCTGGATATGCAAGCGAAGTGGTTGGGAATGGAGACGCCGGAGCGCACCTTGATTGATATGGAAGCGCGGGACGGAGACGTGCTGCGGCTGGGTCCGGCCCGGTTTCACGTTCTGCATACACCGGGCCACACGCAAGGGAGCCTGTGTTTGTGGATTCCGGCGGAGAAGAAGCTGATCGTGGGTGATACCTTGTTCCGGGAGAGCGTGGGGCGGACGGATCTGCCGGGGGGAAACCACAAGCAGTTGTTGGGGTCGATCAAAGACAAGCTCTACAGCCTGCCGGAGGAAACGCTGGTGTTTCCGGGTCACGGAGGCACGACGACGATGGGCCACGAGAAAGAGCACAACTATTTTCTGCGGGATCTGTGAGGTTCAACCGGCCTACTGGACGGGCGTTCCGTAAGGGATGAGAGTTTTGACGCGCTCGGCCGAGTCCAGGCGCGCGATCTTCCAATCCTTGGCCTGTTTCTCAAGGTAGAAGAACTGAATCTCGTTGCGGTCCTGAAATACATACTCGACGCGAAGCTTCACTTCGCGGTCTGTGAGGGTTTGGGGTTCGTTGATGGCGATGCCTTTGATAGAGGAGTTGGAATCTTTGAGGTAACGGGCAAACGCGGTCTCACCTTGTTCGGCGATGCTCTGCCGCAGCGCGGTTTCCATTTGGCCGGTGAAGGAGGCAAGGTAAGCGGACAGGTTGCCGTCTCGAGCCGCATCGAGCATGGCATAGACGGCGTCCTGCGGGGTGGGGTCGGGCTTGGGAGATGTGGATGGAATCAGATCCGCCGCTTGCCGGCCTGAATTCTTAAAGAGAATGAAACCCAGCGCGGCGGACATCAGAATCAGGGTAAGGATCCGCGCCTTTCGCTGCCTGGTCATTGTTTCTTGGAATCATCGCCACGGCGGAGAATGGTGAGATCGAGATTGGAGCGGCCATCGACGATGAGTTTCTTGATGCGGGGCAGCACCTGTTCCATGGTTTCGAGGTAGAGGCGGCGGCCATTCACTTCAGAGGCGCGGGCGTATTCCCGTTCTACCTGGGTGAAGCGGTCGGCATCGCCGTGGGCCTCATCGATCTTGCGTTGGCGGTAGGCCTGCGCAGTTTCCATCAACTGCTGGGCAGCGCCACGGGCCTTGGGAATGACGTCGTTGGAATAGCCTTGCGATTCGTTGACAATACGCGCCGAGTCGGCGCGGGCGCTGGCCCCGTCGCGAAAGGCATCGGCGGTCTCGGGCGGCGGAGAAGCGGATTCGATATTCACGTTGGCCAGCAGGACGCCCAGCGAATAGTCGTTGATCAGCTTTTGCGCGGCGCCACGCACCTCTTCCTGGATGGCTACCTTTTCCGTGGTCAGGACGGCGTCCACGTTATGAGCGGCTACGCGGCGCGAGAGTTCCGATTCCACAATGACGCCCACGGCTCGGGGGACATCGGCGGCGCGGAACAGATACTCGGCCGGTACGCCCACCGAATACTGCACGGCCACGCGCAGGTGGATAATGTTCTGATCGCCGGTAAGAAATTGGGAAGTAAGCGGCTGGCCGCGGCCGAGCACGGAATCGGAGACAGCGCCTCCCACGATCAACCGCTGCAGTTGCTGCACTTTCAATTTGGTGACCTGATCAATGGGCCAGGGGAGAGACAGGTGGATGCCGGTCATCACGCGCGGTTCGGCGACCTTGCCCAGGCGGGTGAGGACGGCCTGCTGATCCGCGGCGACGACGTAGATCCCAGTGAGCAGCCACAGCACCGCGATGACGGAGGCGACCTTGCGCCTGACCGGCCAGGCTGCCACCTGGGCGGACAAGGGTTGCGGACTGTCATCGTGGAGCAGCGTCATTGGGCGTTCTCACCTCGCATGAGCACCTTGAGAAGTTCGGAATCGGAACTGAGAATGGCGGTGGTCTTCTCGTCCAGGATCTTCTTGTAGGACTCCAGCGTCCGCAGCAGTTTATAGAAACGCGGATTGCGCGAGTAGGCCTGACTGTAGGTGCGCGTGGACTCGGCGTCGCCTTCACCCTTGATCTTCTCGGCGTCCTTGTAGGCGGCGGAAAGGATCTCCTCTTTTTGGCGGTCGGCATCGGCGCGGATGCTGAGCGCCTGCTCTTCACCCTCGGCGCGGTATTGGCGGGCGATGCGCTCGCGTTCGGCGCGCATACGGGCAAACACGCTCTGCTTGTTCTGCTCGGGCAGATTGAGGCGCTTGATGCGGACGTCGACGACTTGGATGCCGTACTGTGTGAGGGCGGCGCGTCCGGTAAGGGCGGCGAGGTTGTCCAGCATCTGCCCGGATTTGACGGCTTCCGGGTTGGGCGAAAGAATCGCTTCGAGATCATGATTGCCGAGCTGGGCGGCAAGGCCGGACCAGACGATGTCGTGCAGGCGCATCTCGGCGGCCACCGGATCTCCGACGGTTTCGACAAAGCGCTGGGGGTTCTCGATCTTCCATGCCACGTAGCTCTCAATCACAAGGTTCTTCTTGTCGCGGGTGAGGAACTCGCTGGGACGCGGGTTGTAGATGCGGAGGCGGCGGTCGAACACATTGGCCGAATCAAAGAACCATTTGAAATGGAGACCGGCGGTGGTGATGGTGTAGACGGGCTGCCCGAAGCGGGTGAGCAGGACGAACTCTGTTTCGCGGACGGTGAGGAAACTGCGATAGAGGAGGAATAGCGCGATCAGGAGCAGGACGAGGGGCCGGTAGCGGTCATAGCCGCCTGGCCCGCTGTGATGGTCGTGGTCGTGGTGGTCATGATCATGATCATGGTCATGATCGTGAGGATGGTCGTCGTGGTGATGATGGTCGTGGGCGTGCTGATGCATTTGGGTTACTCCCGGTCCTCGGGTGGAACTCGAGGCGGCGGCGCATTGAGAACCGGCGCGGAAGCGGGACCGATCTCAATGCCGTCTTCAATCAAGTAGAGATGCCGGCGGCCTTTGCCGCCATCGATGATCATTTTGCGGCGGCCCGGCAGCACCTGTTCCATAGTTTCGAGATAAAGTCTGGTTTCAGTGGGACCGGGCGCGGAGCGGAACGCGGCCTCGGCCTGGGTAAAGCGGCTGGCGTCACCGGAGGCGCGGTTCTTGCGGCCGGTGCTGTAGCCTTGCGCGGTTCTCAGGCGCGCGGCCGCGTTGCCACGTGCAAGGGCGACCTGTTCATTGCGATAGCCTTCCGCCTCATTGACGAGGCGGCTCTTTTCTTCAAACGCGCCAGAGACGTCACGGAAAGCGTCCACCACCTCCAGGGACGGATGGACGTCGAGCAGTTTGACGTGCAGCACCTGGGCGCCGGTGGCGTATTGATTCAGGCGGCTCTGCAGATGCCCGGTGATACGGGTTTCCATGGCGCGCCGGCCCGTGGTGAGCGCATCATCGAGCAGTGTGGAAGTGATGGCGGCTTGGATGGCGGACTCGGTGGCGGCGCGGATAGTGGCTTCGCCATCCAGGTGGCGAAACAGGAAGTCATCGGGCTTGACCAGGCGGTAGTGGACCGTGGCAGTGAGCTCGGTCATGTTCTGGTCGCCGGACACCATCAGCGACTCTTCTGGCTTGCGCTGGAAGCGGCCGGCGCGATGTTGGACATTCCACTCGTATGCGGCGGGCTCAGTCTCCGGTCCGGCGGCGGCGGAGCGAAATCCCACTTCAATGACACGGACCCGGCGCGCCTGAACGCGAGTGAGCGTTTCCACCGGCCAGGGCATTTTGTAATGCAGCCCGGGTTCCTTGAGCGGCAGCACCTTCTTGCCGAAGCGTTCGATGACGCCCACCTCGTCCGGTTGGAGAATATAAAAGCCATTGAGCACCAACAGAGCGGCAACAGCGTAGAGGGCGGGACGATAAAAGCGCTGGCGGTTTTCGAGCAGATAGCGGAACCATTCCGAGGGGTCGATACGGGAAGCGTAGAGCCGGGCCTGCCGGGTGATCTTTTGGAGCCGCTCTGTGAACCATGGCAGAGGAGGTTTCGCGCGGGCTGTTTTCTCGACCTTGAGCAGGCGGAGGGAATTGAGCATCACCAGGAACGAGGAGATCTGGTGGGTGAAGGCCGCCCCGAGCGGTCCCAGGATTCCGGTGGAGGCCAGCGCAATGGCGGCGACATTGACGATCAAGGCAAAGCCGATGATGTTCTGCCAGACGATCTGGACAGCTTGGCGGGAGACCTCGATGAGCTTGGGGAGATTTTCGAGCGAAGTCCCCATGTAGACGACGTCGGCAGCCTCGGCGGTGATGTCGTTGGCCCCGTGGACGGCGATGCCGACATGCGCGGCGGCCAGCGCCGGAGCGTCGTTGACGCCGTCGCC
>JAENWC010000216.1 GCA_016650235.1 Terriglobia bacterium | reverse complement strand
GTCTTTGTGCAGGCCAAGGGCACGTCCGTGCGCATCCACCTACAGCCTCCCGCGGCTCGGCATCTTAAGAAAATCGCGCGATCTAAGGGTGTCAAGGAAACCACTGTACTTCGTCAGTGGATTCTTGAAAGACTCAAAGAGCCTCCCCCGGCTGGCCGCCTGCCTAATAAGACGCGCCGCGGTTGAACACCGGGAATGCGCTCTAGATCGCCATTTTCTGGCCGATCCAACCTTCCACCGATTCGATAGGGACCATCTCGATGGCGTCCCACGGGCACCCGTCGAGAAATGCGCCATCGGGCCCTTTGCTCGTACACTTCTTGCATCCGATGCAAAGAAACGGGTCCACTTCAATGTGGCCGAACGGAGGATGGTCCTCGTCCGAAACCCAGTACATGCAGTCGGCTACCGGGCAATATTCGACGCAGGCCGGTGAACCCGAGCATCCCGTGCAACACTCCGTGATCACAGCAAGTTCCTTCGGCTTTTTCTTGCGCGGCGTTGCAATGCCCTCGGAAATTGGCGCGCTCTTGACAACATCGACGGTCTCGATGAAATAGGTGTGCATCAAAGATTCATCTCTCTCAATCAACAAATTATGTCACAAGCTCCGGTACCATTGCAGCCATCCCTGACTGCTGAGGACGATGAGCAATGCCGCCGCTCCCAGAAAACTGCCGAAGGGAAGCTCGTATGTGGCCGCATCTTTTTTTGCCAGATGGATGTAAGAAAGTCCGATCAAGGATCCGGCGATACAGCCGAGCATCACAGCCGCAAACGTGCCCGGCAGCCCGAGAAACGCGCCCATCATCGCCACCATCTTGACGTCGCCAAAGCCAAGCCCCTCTTTATGCCGAACCTTGCTGTAGATGGCTCCCACCAGCCAGAGCGTACCGCTGGCGAAACCGGCCGCGAGCGCTGACTCGATGAGCGATACCCACCGCGGATCGATAGGCCGCAGCAATAAACTGAGCAGTCCTTGTGGCAATGGCACAAGAAAGGCCAGGAGGAAGCCGGCCAGTATGCCGCCCTTGGTGAATTCGTCGGGCAAAATGCGCTGGTCCAGATCGGAGAAGATCATACCCACCAGCAGGAATGCGAACACCGCGAACTTGATCGCTCCCGGAGCGGGACCAAACGTCAAAAATCCGGCCATAAAGAGAACCGCCGTGAGCGCCTCCACCACCGGATAACGCCAACTGATCCGCGTGCCACAGTGACGGCATCGAGCACCCAGCAAGAGGAAACTGGCCACGGGAATGTTGTCAAACCAGGCGATCGGGTGGCCGCAGTTGATGCAATGGGAACCCGGCCAAACCACTGAGAGGTCGCGCGTCAACCGGTAGATGCACACGTTGAGGAAACTGCCCATGAGCAGTCCCGCAATGCAGGCGATCAGCAGGCCCAGCCCTGGCGTAACCAACGCATCCATCACTGAATCCATCACTGAATCCATCAGGCCGCACACTCCTTATAAACACGAACGGTATCATCCACCATCGCCTGCACGCTAAAGCGCTCCAGCACGCGCAGGCGTCCTTGCGTGGCTAGTAACGCGGCCAAGTCCGGATCCTCCAACAGCCGCCGCATGCGGACGGCAATGGTAGTGGCGCGGTTGCCCACCAGCAAACCGCTTACCCCGTCTTCTATAACCTCATTCAAGCCGCCCACCGCACTCGCAATCACGGGAACCCCGGCCGACATGGCCAGCAATGCGCCCGAGCCGAGACCTTCCTCATGCGTGAGATAGAGGAACAGTTTGCAGCCGGGTAGATCCGCCGGCAAGTTGCTGGAGAACTCAATGCTGACTCCGGCCAAAGCGGCTGCCTCACGCGCCAGCGCGGATCCTTTCCCGGGATCGTCCGTGGCAGGAGCGAGGATCCTTTCGCCGGCCGGTTGCGGAGTCAGTGCGGGCACACCATCATAGACGACGCTGATGCGTTTTTCGCCGATGCCCGCCGCCATCATTTCCTTCTTTACATATTGAGACACCGCAAGGAAGCGCACTGCGCGCCCGTACTTCCAGCGCGAGGCAAATCCCTTCTTGATCGGAAACGCAACGCGCCTGGCTACAAGCAGAGGCCTGGCCCCGGCCAGCGCAGCCAGCGTGTGTCCGCGCCCATCGTGTGCGTGCGTGAGGTCGAACCGGGAACAGGCGCTTCGTACGCTGAAGATTCCGGCCGGCTTCACCGTGAATCCTTCCCCGGCCGCAAGCGCGGCCAGCGGCGCCCCCTCCCGCGCCAGCAGGCAACACTGGTGTCCGCGTTCCCGCAGGCCCCGCAACAGGTGCATCACCTGCCATTGCCCCCCGCGCATCTCGCGCCCCGTGTCGATGTGCAGAATCCGCATGGAGCCTACCGTCCCCATTGCATGAAGCGCGCCTTGGCGTACTTGAGGAAATTGTAGTGGGCCGCCATATAGGCGATGCAGAGCCCCTCAATCCCATCCAGGAAACCGAGCTTGAGGAAGTAGGTTTTGAAGAAAGTGAACGGCGGGTCCAGCAGCAGGTGGCGCCAGCCGACCTGGGCTTTCATGTCGATCAGTTGTGTAGCCGCCAGCGTCGTATAGCGATCCATCGTCTTCAGGTGCTCGGAAAGCGAGTCGCAGGTGAAGTGGAGCAGATTCGATTCCAGGTGACCCATACGGCCGTCCACGCGCACCGACTCATGCACGTATTCACCCACCCAGCGCGCCTTGTGGCGGTTGAACAGACGCACCTTGCGATCCGGATACCAGCCCGAGTGCTGGATCCACCGGCCCAGATACTGTGCCTGCCGCGGCATGGTGTAGGCATCATAAGCCGGACCGGATTTCTTGATATGCCAGATCTCGGCCTCCAGCGCCTCGCTCAACGATTCGTCCGCATCCACCGACAGCACCCAGTCATGCGTGGCCTGCTCGGATGCGAAGTTCTTCTGTGCGGCATATCCGCGCCACCC